>CANDJN010000014.1 GCA_947385085.1 uncultured Erysipelotrichaceae bacterium
AGTAATCTTATTTTTCCTTTGTTTTAGAGTGATTGTATGAGTAAATTCCACTAATTGTTTTTTGTCTCTTGTTGTGGAATTTACTTTTTCACTTTACCATTTTTAAAAAGGTTAAAGAATTTTTTCATTATTCACCAGGTTTTAACGAGTATATAATGTGCCGCAATGGCATCATCAACCTACTTTGAGACAAGCATGGTCTACATAATGACTTCATAATGCTTTTCCTCTTCATTCATCATTGCTTCTTTAGGAAAGAAAACCTTGTGTTCTTCCTTGGTAGGGCTACCGCAAACCGCATGAACCATATCGCTCACTTCGGAAAGCTCGCGCACATGATGATCTTCACATAGAATCCAAATATTGTGACCACTGTCTTTACGACTATACGGTGAATACAGCCTTTCTGCGGCTTTATCAGTAAAAAGATAATAATTATCATCGAAGCCCAAAGCACTCACGCGTTTCCTTAAGTTTTCCACTTCTTCTGCACAAGTCAAGGAGCGATATTCAAATAACTCACGATCCAATATCCGATGAGTCAAATCACGCAAAATTGTATCCTCATGATTTCTCAACAGGGAAAAGCCATAATAGGCAGCGGCTTCATCAAGATAAAACAGATCATGGATGCTTGCTTCCTGATCCATTAAAAATGGATGAAACATTCTAACCTCGCTTAACGTCTCAGGGTGAATGCGGTATATATCACGCATCCGGCGAAACAGCATGGCGATCAAACCCTCATAGCTGCGGGCAACCGGATGTAAATACACTTGCCAATACATATGATAGCGTGCCATGATATAATCCTCTACACTATGAATTCCGCTTTCCTTTACCGTCAGCTTCTGATCCACGATGCGCATCGTGCGGATGATTCGCTCTAAATCAAAGTGACCGTAGCTCGTACCGGTAAAGTAGGCATCACGCAACAGATAATCCATGCGGTCCGCATCCAGCTGACCGGAGATGATTTGGTTTAACAGATCGTTTTGATGTGTTCCTGAGATAATATTTGCCACATCACTGCTTAAATGCGGATGCGCCCTTTGTAAGATTGTATGAATTTCACTGTCTTCTGTTATAATCATGCGGGTGAATTCCTCATGTTTGCGTTGACTGATGGCTTCAAACGCATGAGAAAACGGCCCATGACCGATATCGTGCAGTAATCCTGCCAGCATAACAGCGATCTTTTCATAGTCGCTGAGCTGTTGTGATAGTTCCAGTATTTCATGAACCATTCGGCGGACAATTTCATAAACACCGAGTGAATGTGAAAACCGCGAATGCTCAGCGGTGTGATAAATTTGAAAATCTCCGCCTAACTGATGAATCCGCCGCAGTCTCTGCATTTCCTTGGCATTGATACAATCCCAGATCACCTGATCCTCCACATGAATATAGCCGTGAATCGGATCACGCAGCACCTTTACTTCCGCAGTCTTATGAAACATCTGCACACCTCTTTTCCTATGTTCAGTTAAAAAAGCCCATTTTCATAGGCTTTGCTTGTTCTCCTGTACAGCGATGAGAACCATTCAAAAGCATACGCTCACCGCTCCCTTCCCTGTGACATGAATATCTTCTATAACATTGACCCTGATAGCCCTATTTTATAACATATGCGATGGGATGTCCATAGTTTTCTGATCGTTCAGGATTTTGTAAATATCAGTGCTTTAAAGCATTGTGATAAATTTCCCTGATTGAATAAAATATCCTTTGTACAATCATTGATTATATTCTAACCGCCTTAGATTTTAGTAAGTAAATTACTTGATGAATTACTATGTTCTTCCAAAGCTTTTATTTTTGCTTCTTGAATTAATTCCTCAATACATTGTCTAAATGTTTTTGACATATTACCGGAATTCCCCAGCATTCTATAAAGGCTTGACGCAGATAAATTCTGACCATCTAATGTATCTAATATTAAATTCTTTATTTCTGCTTTCGTTCTTCTTTCTTTTTTATTTGCAGTATTGTTATTTTGATTTTCTCTGAATTTTTCATGGATAGGAATCACAACAGAGAAGAACGATCTATCTTCATCTGTTAATAACTTTGGCATAGGAGAGCCATTGTCTCTGATTCCCTTTATTGCGGTAGGGATTCCCGTATTTCTTCCTTCTACTAAATGTAATTCTTTTAGAAAATCACCTATTCTCCTGTTACGATACCTTCTTGTCCTCATTTGATAATTTGCGATGTCCTGATCGCTAATGGATCGATCGGGCCCCGGTATACTTGTTATTTCAATTTGTTCCTTCTCAATGCGTATCGTGATCGGTTCATATATTTGATATGATTTATGATATATTGCATTCGATATAAATTCTTCCAAAGCTTCATAGCTGTAATTTTTTACGCGTATGGCTTCAGCTTGATTATCTAATTTAAATATTCTTTCCGCTATCACATTATTTTTAATATAACTTAATACATCTCTTAATTGAATTCAATTCTTGCCCATTCTACAACATTTTCATTCAATAATTTCTCAATGGATATAGGTATCGACATATATTAGCTCCTTTCAGACTCACGACTAACTCACGACTAACTCACGACTTAATTATACTAATGCCATCAAGATAAATCAATGTTAAATAAAATTCAATCAATGTATTGGCACAAGGAGAGCTATATAATAAATGTCTAGACGATGCTACAGGTACTTCAACTTTTTTCTCTTTAACGGTAACTTTGAATTCCTTTGTGGTTTTAAGTCCCTTCTTATCAATCGCAATCACACTGATTTTGTATTCACCTTCTTTAAAAGTATCAGCCTTACCATCAACATAATTTGTTATACTCTTCTGTCGCTTTCTTATTGACCTCTATGGCTTTGTCATTTATCTTGATATCGCCATCCACAGGATCTTTCACACTTTCGATATTATTACGGATAATGAATTCATCACCAACTGTTAACTCAATCTCATTTTCTTTGAACTTGATCTCAGGTGCTTTCGTATCTTTCACATTAACCTTGTATTCAACTTGTTTTTCCAGGCCTTCATTTGTTAAGACAAACTTTAATGTCTGTTCACCAATCTTTGTAGTGTCAACCTTTGGAACTTCTTTCAGTTCAGCTTCTCTAGTTTCTTTTACAAGCTCTTTCTGAACATCATAATCCTTAGTTCCGTATTCAATGTCCTTCACTTCTTCATTGAAGGTAATTGACATACTATCAATAATTGTTTGCTTAGGTTTTCTTCATACATAAGATAACCTCCGAAACACAAGCACAATATAACTATAATACTGGCGATAACTACTTTTTTGTTTTTGCATAAATCCTTAATTTTTTCCATACTTTTACCTGTTACATGATAAAAGGCCATGGATAACATTGATACATTCATTGTATTATGAATAATAATAGTCCCGTGATTGTTGTAATACCAGAACAAATAATTCCGATCAATGATAATGTTTTGCGTCCTATAGAAATAACAAATGCAATTTACATAATAGCTTAAATAAACTTTTTCATTATATGATAAAGCTTGTGATGGCACAAAAAAAGAGGCGGCAGCCAATAGACAATTCAGTATCTATTTCATAACGCCTCTTTTATTGATGATATGGTGCAGTCGATGAGATTTGAACTCACACGAGCATACGCTCACTACCCCCTCAAAGTAGCGTGTCTGCCATTCCACCACGACTGCTTCATTAAGACCACGATATAATCATATCGTATTTTGCGAAAATAATCCATCCTTTTTTTGAAAAATTATTATGAAATGAATGTCATACCGTGATCCTCACTGCTCTTTAAATTGTTATAAAGAATTCAGCCATGTTTCCAATAATGGCATCCAGCTCTCACATTCCGGCTGAAGCTTTTCGCCGTCACTGCGCCGTGTTAATCTTCCTGCCGTTGCTAGACCATGCGGTCCTTTATCATACATATGAAACTCACATAAAACACCGGCATTGACCAAAGCAGACGCAAACAACAACGAATTGGCAACCGGAACGGTGGGATCACTGTATGTATGCCAAATAAAGGTTCTTGGTACCTCGTTATGTACTTGACGCTCCAAGGAAACTAACTGTCGCAGCTGCGGCTCATCATAATCCTTTTGCAACAAATTGTGGAAGCTTTCCTCATGCGCCATCGCACCCGAGGAAATCACCGGATAACAAAGAATCTGCGCAAACGGACGCAGCGTTGTATCATGGAAAACATTCGTAACCAGCGGATGGTTCCAAAATATTCCCAAGCTGGCCGCAAGATGACCACCGGCAGAAAAGCCCATGGTGATAATACGCTCCTTATTAATATAATATTCATCGGCATTTTCCTTTAAAAAGCGAAAGGCTGCCGCACATTCCAACAAAGCCTGAGGAAACGCTGCCGGAGCGCAGGAATAGCGCAGCACAGCTACTTGATAGCCCATGGCATTGAGTCGTAATGCGATCGGCTCTGCCTCACGATCCGATGTAAAACGATAAGCACCCCCCGGCATTAACAATATCGCCGGACGCACCTTGTCGTAAAATTCATCAGATGGCTCCATAAAATAGGTCTGTAATACTGCCTCGGTGGGATTTTTGCCAATCGAAATCGGAATCGTTTGTGTAATCATAATAATCTCCTCTCTTGCGCTTCAAATAGGAACGAGAAAAACGGCAGGCTGATTCCCGCCGTGACTTCTTATACTCGTGACAAAATAAAGCGACATGTTCCTTTCACATGAACCGTACCGGAATTGGCACTCACGAAAATAGAATCGCCTTTCGTTACCGGTAACGTTGTATCTCCGTTTTCGATCACGCCTTCACCATCGACAATGATAAAGGACGCGAAGCTTTCTTCATTCACATTCACGCTTGCTTCCTCTTTTACCTCATATACATACGTGGTAAAATAATCGCATGATGCCATCATAGCGCAGGAATAGCTACCGTGATCCTCCCATTCCCCGGCCGGCTTGAAATCACTTTCAATCGGTGTTAAATTGGAAACCTCGATTGCCTTATCAATATGCAATTCACGCGGCTTTCCATCCTTTCCTACCCGTCCAAAATCATAAACGCGATAGGTCGTATTGGAATTCTGCTGGATTTCACAAATCACGATACCTGCACCAATCGCATGAATGGTACCCGATTCGATAAAGAATACATCGCCCTGATGAACCGGAACACTCTTTAACACATCCAGAATCGTATTGTTCTCAATGCGCTCGCGGAACTCTTCCTTACTGATTTCCTGATTGGTACCATAATACAATGCAGCTCCCGGTTCTGCTTCCAGAATATACCACATTTCCGTTTTGCCATATTCATTTTCCACCCGCAAGGCATAATCATTATCGGGGTGAACCTGTATCGACAAATAGCCCTTCGCATCAATAAACTTAATTAAAATCGGAAAATTATCAAAAGCGGCGCCTTTGGTTCCTAATGCTTCCTTACCCAGCTGATCCAAATACTCACTTAGCTTCATACCGGTGCACGGACCGCTTGCGACAACACTCTGTCCATCCTTATGCGTCGATAATTCCCAGCTTTCTGCCATAACATCAAGATCACTGACCTTGTTATAGCGCTCCTTCAATTTCGTTCCTCCCCACAAATAATCCTTAAATGCAGGGGACAGTTTCACCATTGCCATTTAAATGACCTCCATTTCCTTTAAAACTGTATATATTCCTTCTTCTTTTACTGTTGGGCATATCCGATCAGCGACCGCATCCAAATACGGATGGTGCTTACGCATCGCGATTCCGCAATTGACTGACTGTAACAGCTCTACATCATTATCGCCATCGCCAAACGCATAAGTGTTTTCCTTGGAAATCTGAAAGGCATCCATGATTCGCAATGCCCCCGATCCTTTATGCACACCCTTGCGGGCGATATCAAAACTATCGGCGCCGCGATGATAGGAGCACTGATAATTTGCTTCCAGCTCATGACCGACTTGCTCCAAAAAGGAACGATCTTGAAAAAGCAATGTGATCTTTTCCACCTTGCCGCGCACCTGATCAAAATCACGATATGCGACAAAGCCTTCCACAGGCAATTGATAGAGATCCATTAAATGACAATACTCTTTTTCCCGTAAATCCTTCACATAACAATGATCGGCCGCCTCAAGAAAATAATTAATGGAATGCTGATCCATATATTCAATCAATACTGCCAATTCATCATCCGCAAACACATCGTGATGAACAATCTTGTCATGAATCGCCACATAAGCGCCGTTGCTGGCGACAAAACCATCCAGGCCCAGTGAACGGGCAGCGCGAGGAATATAGCTCAAAGCCCTTCCCGTAGCCAATACACAGAGATAATCCTTTTCCTGTAATCGGCGAATGGCTTGCTTTGTCAAGTCCGTAGGCGTATAAATTTCATCACGCTCATCCACCAATGTTCCATCATAATCAAACAATACCAAGCCTTTAAACATACACATCCTCCATATGCATTAATTATAGAAGAAAGGCGCCTTGAATGCAATAACCTTTCCGTGTCTTTTCCTTCGCAAGGGAACCGATTATACCCTTGGCTTATCATGCCCTCTTACATTTTAACAAATGCTCGATCAATTCCTCCACACCATGTTCATAACAGGAGGCCACGATCATATCCGCATATTGCTTACATAAGGAAGTACCGTTTTCCAGCGTTACTCCCAGACCCGCTTCCTTGATCATGTTGGCATCGCTGTTTCCATCGCCAATCGCGACAGCGTGTTCCATAGGAATATCAAGATACGCCAACAGCTCTTTTACTGCCTGTTCTTTGGAGCGCCCTTTGGGAATCATATCAATAAAAGTATCGGTACTGCGATAAATGTCCAATGCTTCCCCCAGCATTTGTTCTAACTGCGGCATGTGCTGATCGAGTATATCCTTACTTTGAGCGATACTGCATTTATAAATGGGATAGCGAATATATTGTGTTACATCCTGTGCTAAAATCACATCGATGCCGCAATTAATGCGATCTTGTGCGATACCTTCATCATAATCACTCGCTACCGCATAAGTGCCTTGTTCCAGCGATACATGAAGGTCATGCGATTTGGCATATTCAATGATCGAGTTACACACATCAAATGATACGGCATACCCCTTCCATAATGCATTTTTCTCCATATCGAAAATAAAGCTGCCGTTATCCGCAATGACGAATCCGCCGTAAGACTCCATTTGCAGCTGATGTGCGATAGGAAAGATGCCACCGCTTAAACGAGCAGAGTTCAATACGATGCGCATGCCGCTTTGCTGCAGCGTGATCATTTTCTGTTTTAATCCTGCTTCTAAAACAGTACCGCCATAGGGAAGCAGTGTTTTATCCAGATCACATATGAGTACCTTCATAAAACTTCCTCATTTCTATTAATCTTGAATCATATCCATCTCTTTTAAAGTCTGATATATCGTTGGCTCACTTGCAGTGCCGATCACACGATCCGCATATGACTTAAGCATTTCACTACCGCTTCCCATAGCGATACCGCAGGCCGCTTCTTGAAGCATTTCCTTATCATTTTGAGAATCACCGAACGCCATGTACTCATTTGGCGCAAATCCCCAGTGTTTCATCAAAATGCGGATGCCCGTTGCCTTATTCACATCCGTTTGTAAAAAATCCACACAAGTGTCACAAGGATGCTGCAGCTCTAGACCTTCCACGGCTTCAAAAGGACTCCAGTCATAGTCTTTTCTTTCATAGGCACTAAGCGATGTCAGCGGTTCATGCCGCCATTCGCGCACCGCTGCTGCCCTAAAATGAAAATCTTGAAACACCTTTAAAGAATAGTCATTGATCGGCATTGTCATAAAATCATACTTTCCATGAGAATGAATGCAAACCTGATACTGCTTGCCAAGATCAAATAGCTGTTGGCACTGTTCTTCCGTAAAATATGATTCGTGAATCAATTTTCCGGTTTCATCATAAATACTGGTACCTGCGCCGCCGATGTAGCCGTCCCATTCAAACATTTGCAAGACTCCCAGCTGTTCCGCCATTTCCTTAGGCCGGCCGCTGCACAGCGCTACCTTAAAACCGTTTTGTTTCAGCTGCTTCACTGCCTTTAAACTCTCCGGCAGCACACAGCCGCGACAGTGATCAAAAAACGTACCATCGATGTCAAAGAATACTGCCTTTATCTTCACTTTCATCCCATTCCTTCCTATTTCCATACCACTTATAATCGACATATGATCTTTCATGATCGAACAAGGGAGTTGTCCCAATTTCATGAACCAAACAAAACAGAAGCGCAGCTGCTCTTGGCAATCTGCGCAACGTATTGAAAAATCACAGCGAGGATAACGGAGAGGATTCGCCATCCAGCTCCACTGTATAAGAATAACGCTCCCCCAAATAATAAGACAGTGTATATTCCAATACCCGTTCCTTGCGATCATAAGAAACTCGTTCACGAAGCAGTACAGGATCCCCCGGTTTCATTTCCAGTTTTTCACTGATCTTGCGATCCGCTGTGATCGCCTTGAAAACTTCACGCGTTTTGATTGGCTTATTAATCTTCAATTCATCCAATAAAGCATACATACTGCTATAATAACGTTCATCGTCTAGCGGCAAATTGCGATCCTGGGAAAAATAACTAACAAAATATACGATCGGCGTGCCATCAGCACAGCGTACCCGATCCAAACGATATAATGAATCCTTCTTTTCACAACCAAAAATCTTTGCTAAATGTGCATCAGCCGCAACCATCTCAATGTGCGCATAACGAGTGCTTGGCTCAATTCCCCGCTCCAGCATTTCATTGGTAAAGCTTTTGATGCCAACCAAACGCTCCTCGATCTTTTTGGGATACACGACCCGCGTACCTTTGCCCCGCGCCCGTTCTACGAGACCTTCGCTTTCCAGCTGCGCAATCGCCTGACGAGCAGTAATGCGTGATACATGAAACATTTCCTGAAGCTGTGCTTCACTGGGCAGCGAATCACCCGGCGCATACTCGCGTTTCAGAATCTTATCACGGATAATCATTTTAATTTGAACATATAAAGGGACAGCACCCTTATCAAAATCTAATTGGGTCATGAAGCCACCTCCATGCACTATCATATCATAATCTGAATCTTTTAGCACTGTTTTCTTACATAAGCTTTAATAACACCAATTTTCTGACCTTCTGATTCACCGCAAGGACGAATGGTATACTTACCGACACTGGCGGGGATGATGAATGTTTCCGCATAATGAACAACAAACGGTTCAAAACTGCCATCCTCACTTTCCACAACAGCTTCCTTGCCTTCCACCAGATTTAACATATTGACACCGCCCTCGGTATCATGATGGGTTGTGCGATCGCTCCAAATTCTGCGTGTTTCAATGAATTCCAATTCATGCAGACCGGTATGTTCCTCGACATAATCATCGTTACGCTCTACTTCGTAAATCGCATTTACCAGGTTTTTCTCAACCCACTTCGTGGTCCGATCCCATTGAATGACTTCCTTGCCATGTTCCACATGAACCGGACGCGGACGGCCGTCCAAGCCAAGACGATCCCAATCCCACAGTTTAAATGTGAAGATATACGGAGTCGCGCTGATTTCCAATACCATGGCATTCGTACCGGAGCAGTGGCAAGTACCGGCCGGAATCAAGAAGTGATCATGCTTCTTAGCCGGGAATTTATTAATATACTTCTCTGCATCAAAAGAGATCTCACCGCGATTGGCGCGACGCAAATCGTCGATCATTTCATCCTTATCGATACCTTCCTTCAAGCCCAAATAAACACAGGCATCATCAGCGGCATCCAAAATATAATAACTTTCATCCTGCGTATAGCTCATTCCAAACTGCTTGTGCATATATTCCGTAACCGGATGCACCTGTAAACTCAAATTCTGACCGCTCATTGTGTCAAGGAAGTCAAAGCGAATCGGGAATTCCGCACCAAAACGCGCATATACTTGTTGACCTAACAATGCTTTGGGCTGATACAATACCAGATCCATTGCCGGAATCTCCACAGTGCCGTTCGCGAATTCCAAATACAGTGAGTTTTCTTCCGGAACGCCATCAAAGCTCCACGCAAAGTTAGCCTTTTCACGATCCAGATCGCAGACTTCTTTCATCCATTGTCCACCCCAAACTCCCGGATCAAAATAAGGAACAGTACGGAATGGCTGCTGTGCGATCTGCCGCAAGCCATCGCGCAGTGCCATACCCGGAATCATCTTCGGATCATCTTTCTTATTCGTATCGATCAGCCAATCAATCTCTTCAAACAATGCGATTTTATGCTTATCGGCAATGCGCCATTCAATAAAGAAACCGCGTTTGTTTTTGCGCAGCGGATCTTCATCATAATTGCTGCACTTGTAATTACCCTGACCCCCACGATAACGCATTTGAATTTCCCAGCGTGCCATATCAAAATAAATCAAGCGATCGCCGCTGTGTACTAAGTGAGCGCCAAAACCGTATACAATTACCGTGCCCTGTGCTTCTTCCACCTGCTTGCGAGCTGCTTCCAGTTTTTCAAGATCAATAAAATCAATCACATCACCGTAGTACATTTTACCGAATACACGATCATCAGTCAGGTGATATTTCATCTGTTCGGTAATTGTTTTCTCTTCTTTGAAAATATCAATCATGTTGATTAACAGACTTGGTTCCAGTTTTTCTAACTGCGGTATAATTTCCTCATCATACACACCCGGATACGTATCGCAAACCAACACGTATTTAGAACCGGTGATTTCCTGCTTTAATGTTTTGATAATCGCTTCATAGCCGAAAACGGCCTCATTTTCATGACCCTTTACTTTTGTACTTGGAAATTTGTTATAATTGCTTGCCATATCTAGTCCTCCACTTTCTTAAATTGCAATTGCTTGTCTTCTTTATAAACACGATATCCAAACGGCTGCTTTACGACAGCATCATAATCATGTCCGGCGTCACACGGCCAGCAGGCGCCTACCTTCATTGCGGTATCGCCGGTATTGATCAAACGATGTGCCAGCTTGCCGTCAATATGATGCAGAGAACCGGGATAAACCTTTTCTGCCCACGTTTCACCCTGCTCATCCATTAACATTAACAGCCCTTCTCCGGCAATGCCGAAGTAGAATTCTGCACAATCGCGATTTCCATGCCAATGTCCTCGGGTCATATTGCATTCACCGTTCACACTCACCGGATATAGTACCGTCAATCCCCAATTCAAATTGCCGCTTTGCTGCTCATCTCCCTGCGTATAATGATAAACATCATACATAATCGTGTCCTCGTTTAAATCCTCAGGATTTTGATAAAATGCCTTGGCATCTTTATAGCTTTTGGAAGAAGAAGTAACCTCGCTTCCTTTGATCACATCATCAAAATCATGAATTGCTTTTGGTTCCATTACTTTCATTTGTGAAATTCCTCCCATTCCTTTTCCTTACGACTTGGCTGTGATACAAACAAGAAACGATCCGGATCTTCGATAAATTGCGTATAGATCGCTTTCCCCGGTTCTAATTGAAACTGGGGATATTCATGCGCTTCTATCACATGCAGGTTTGCGCTGTGATAGTGGGGATTACGCTTCCAGGCAATCGCTCCATCACTGACCTCAGGAAAGAACGCAATGCCGTGATGTGCGCGTACTTGATCATAGTCAAAGCCGAAATCCCGTACGCACCAAGCCCCAAATGTCAATGGCTTTTCGGCGTTGGCGCTAATTGTTGCGTGTACCCAGCCCGGCGGCACGATCACGACCTCACCTGCCTTGGCATGCACCGCATAACAATTTCCGGCATCATCATCACCATACTCCTGCATATAGATAAATGCTTCCCCATCCCAGATCTCGTATACCTCGCATGTAGAACTGCCGCACGAAGGGGAAATCGCATGGATATGCCCTTGAGATCGTACCGGTTCCTTACCTATCGTTCCCTTTGCATACGTCACTGCGCCAAACAACAAATTACGATCCAGCATCGCTTGTTTGTCCTGCATTCGACCAACATCCATCACAATGCTGTAAGGAATGGCAGGACCGCTACTGGTTGGATCCTGAAGCGAAGCACGAATGGATTCCAGCGTTCGCTGCTCTGCTTTAGGGTGGAACACATCGTCGCCATATTCAAAATCCATGTCATCCGCACGGCTGGATATGGCAAAGCCAGGATAAAATTCCATAAAACGCCTCCTATTTGTTATATCATTATATCAATCTAATTGAATTGTATTACTTTTCTTTCTATCTGTCAACCGAAAACATAAAAAAAGCCAATCAAAGATCAGCTTTCTTTATTCATTAGACGCATCTTAAATTGATTGCGATCCCCACGATAATCGGCGATGCTTAGTTCCATTACTTCATCTTGTTCATTATAAGCGCAAGTCTTCACATGCATTAGTGCCTGTTGAGGATCAATTTCCAACAGCTTTGCTTCCCGCTGCGGCGCATTACGTGCCTCAACGCTGCGATCCACATAAATAATCGGCGTATGATATTTTTGATCCATGATGTCATACAGCGAAACCGATTCAAAATCAAACTGCTCAATTCCTTGAAAACGCTCATAAGGAACATATGTATTCACCAGCACCATGGGCTGTTCATCCGCAAAACGCAGCCGTTCCAAATGAAAGACACGCGCACTTTGTTCAAATGCTTCATGGCATATTTCCGGTGTCGCAATTATCTCACTCACCAGCACTGAGGTGGACGGTGTCAGATGCAAGCTGCGCATTTCTTCGTCAAAGCTGCTCAGCCGCTGAAAAAAGAAACCCTCGATCTTCGGTTTAGCTACAAAGGTTCCCTTCGCCTTCATACGAGTAATATACCCCTCATTGATCAGTTCCAAAAAAGCCTGACGTACGGTTGGACGAGAAATATCCAATAATTCACAAAATTCCGCTTCCGTAGGCAATTTATCACCCGGTTGAAATACGCCCTCTTTCAACAGTTCCAATAATTGTGCTTTCAGTTGATAATATAAGGGAACCGGTAAATTTTTATTAATCATAAAATGCTTTGCGATTTGTTTCTCCATGTTGATACCTTCTTTATGCCATTATTATAACGGAAAAAAAACAATTTGACAACGCTAGATTATAATGTTATAATGTAATTACATTAAAGGAGGAACCACATATGGATATTAACAACTTAACGGAGGCAACACTTGCCAAATACTTCGATCACACTTTTTTAAAGGCATATGCGACAAGAGCTGATTTTGAAAAGCTCTGTAAAGAGGCAAGAGAATTGGGCACAGCGATGGTGGCTATTAATTCCTCACCGGTCACTTTATGCAAGGAACTGTTAAAAGGCAGTGATGTTCATGTCGGGGCAGCCATTTCCTTCCCATTGGGACAGACGCCGCTGGCAATCAAAGTGGCTGAAACTAAGCAAGCCATTGCGGAGGGTGCCGATGAGATAGATTATGTCATTAACATCGGTGAAGCTAAAATGGGTAATTGGGCTTACATTGAAGAAGAGATGCGCCAGATCGTGGCTGTTTGTCGTGAGCACAATGTATTAAGTAAAGTAATTTTTGAAAATTGTTATTTAGAAAAAGCAGAAATAAAAAAACTGGCGGAGATTGCCAAAGAAGTGAAACCGGATTTCATTAAAACAAGCACCGGTTTTGGTACCGGAGGCGCTACCGTAGAAGATGTAAAATTAATGAAGGATACGGTAAAGGATGAAGTAAAGGTAAAAGCTGCCGGCGGGATCCGTGATTGGGAAACGTGTAAAGCCATGATTGAAGCCGGAGCTGAACGCATTGGAACCAGCAGTTCTATCGCTATTCTGGAAGGTTTCCGTAAGGAGCACAATCTATGAAAAAGGTCGTTATCACAGGAGGAACAGGATTTATCGCTTCCATCGTAAAGGAAGCCATTGAAGATCAGTATGAAATCTGTGCGTTGGGGCGCAAACAATTGGATCTTGGCAATATTGACGCCGTGAAAGAATGGTTTTCCACGCATGATTATGACTATGTGTTTCATACCGGTGCGATGGCACAAACAGCGGATTGCGAGAATTATCCCGAATTGACTCATCGCATCAATGTCGAATGCACTAAGGTCATTGCACAATGCTGCAAGGAAAAGCAAGCACGTTTGATTTTTATCAGTACCGAACAATGCTTTAACGGCAAAGCCGAGACAGGCCCATTTGATGAAACCGTTGAGCCATGCGCCATTACCGCCTATGGCAATCACAAAATTGAATGTGAACAATTCATCACAACAGAGTTAAGCGATTATATCATTTTGCGTTTCTCATGGATGCTTGGTATGAATCGTCCTGGTATTAAGGCATCCCCCAATATCATTCGTAATGTCATGAACGCCGTGTTTTATCAAAATCCCACGAAATTCACCGTCAATGAAATTCGCGGTATGACTTATGCGCAAAAGTTTGCGGATGTTTTCACTAAGATTATGGATCTGCCTACCGGTATTTATCATATCTCTGATGAGAATACGCATAACACATATGAAGCCGCAAAAATCATCGCTGCCAAGCTTGGATTTACGCCGGAACAGGTCGATGCCTATATTCTTCCCAATCATGAGCGCTATGCGGATCGCTTCCGCGATTATCGTTTGGATGTGAATAAATGTAAACAATACGGCATTGATTTTGGTACATTCGAAGAGAATGTCGATGCTTGTTTAAAAGACTTTGGCTGGATGAAATAACAAAGATAAGCTTGTGTACTGCACAGGCTTTTTTTATCCCAGCAAAAATTGAATTCACGAAGGTTCTTTTCCTATTTTAACAAAAAAATGTTATAATAAATGTTATCATAATCACAGCGGAGGATTAACACAATGAGAATAGCTTATTTGGTTCACACAGCCAGAGAATATGAAGAAATTGTTGAGATGGTCAATCAGCTAACCAAGCAGGGAGATCATGTCTTCATTATGATCAATGATAATGATTTACGCGATGAAATCTTCTTCGTATATGCCGATTACAATCGTGTTCATATTGCCAAGAAACAAGAATATGCTCAGAGTGGTGATTTATCCATGGCACGCGGCATGGTCATTCAAATGAAAGATGCCTGTGAAATGGGCGGTTTTGACTACTATATCAATTTAAGTGACGGTATGATTCCCGTTAAAACAAGATCGGAGATTGTATCGTTTTTAGAGGCTCATAAAGGTAAAGATTTCTACTATACGGCAGATGTGGATGCACAGGCTTTACGTAAAAAAAGTGAGCGTTATTATCCGTTCACCAATATGCTGGCATTTCCGACCAGCCGCTTTGTTCGCTTTTTATCAAAGGGAACGGCCAAGCTCTTTGACTGGATGCACATTCGCCGCAATTTAACCGAAACCTATCGCATCGGAAGCCCTTGGTTTATGTTAAGCGATGCTTCGGCACAGATCATAGCAGAGAATTTTAGCTATGTGGCGGAAACTTATAAATTGGGATGGTATCCGGAGGAAATGTATATCCCAATGATGATGAATCGCTTCGTCTATGTGAATGGACGCAATGATGATCATATTAACGCGGATTATCGTGTGGTCGGTCCAGAAGGAATATGGCGGGAAAGCCATGATGCCGATCCACTGACCGCCGAGGTGCTCGCCGCACACCCGGAAGCGCTCTTTGCGGGCAAGATTACCACTGCGGATACACTTCCGCTGTTCAGTGATTACTTTGATATATACAATCGCGATGCGGCCGGTGAGGCGCTGAATGGTCAAAAGTTCGTTGATCCTAATCAACTCATTGATTCTATTACCGGAAGAAAAAAATAGAATGGTATCTATTCAACAATTCTCTTTTTTCATTCATATAATTTATGAACAATAAAAAAAGCGAAAAGCCAATGACCCTTATGGAAATAGGCTTTTCGTTATTTTTTATTTTGCACTTTATCGATTAATGCAAAGACATATTTTTTTGAGTTATGGTAGCTCAAATAGAACATGACGGTAAGCAAGCCGGTGATTACCGCACCAACCAGTCCAATCCATTTTAACACGTTGCGAATGCCTTCCGCCATTGACAAAAAGTTATCATGAAGTCCGGTAAATCCCCATATTGCGATTGCTGCAAATAACAAAAACAGAAAAAACAGGGTCTTGGAAATCTTGATTAACTTACGTGTCATAACATCGCGATAGGCAATCTCTCTTTTGATTTCTTCTCGTTCTTTTTTGGTCATCTACATCCTCCACTCATCTAGCAAAAGTCATTAAGACATTTGCATTATTGAGAAAAAAGCCATCCCTTTTGGGAGTAAGGGATGGTTTTTCAAGTTCTGATGAAAGATTATCCAAGGATACCAGCAACAGAACCCAAGAATCCGATAACTACGAATAAGAATAATACTTTGATCGGGGTAACGTTCTTTTTAGCCATTAACCACCAAGCGAAGAGTACAAACAACATCGTAAGGATTTTCGGGAATGCGCCATCCAAGTTTCCTTGCAATAATACCGGTTCACCTTCAGAGTTCGTTGCGATCTGAATCGGAGTCGTAATGTTAACCCAAGATGCAGCCATTGCACCAACGACTACCTGACCTAATACAACGACAGATTCACGGAATGCAGTTGCCTGCTCACCAACGATCAACTCAACGGCAGAACCACCCAGTTCATAACCTTTGTCGTAAACAAATTTCTGGAAAATAATAGAAGTTAAGTTCCAAACAACGATATAGAACAGAGGTCCTAAAACAGATCCGCCTTCAGCGAAACCTACAGCGATACCCAACAAGATAGGAATATAAGTTCCGACGATCAGAGAGTCACCGATACCAGCCAAAGGTCCCATCAGACCTGCACGGATACCATTGATCATTTCATCGTCAATACCTTCAGCACCGTTTGCACGTGCTTCTTCCAAACCAGCCGTAATACCTACTACGATACATCCAATCTGCGGTTCAGTATTGAAGAACGGATAGTAAGTACGCAGTTTTTCCTGCTGTTCTTCTTTTGTAGCATACAATTCCTGAATAATCGGTAACATAGACCACATATAGCCCCATGTCTGCATGTGCTCATGGGAGAAGCAGGTCAGGTTACCATACCACCAACGCCAGAAGGAAGAGTTTAATGTTTTCTTAGAAATCTTTTTCATAATTAAATATCCTCCTCATCGCTAGCAGCTGCGGCACCGCCGCTTGATTTTGACATCGTTAACTGATAGTTAACCAATGCGAATACACCACCAATTACAGTAGCAGCGATCAGGGTCAGACCCATAGAAGCTGCCAATGCGAAACCGAGCATGAAGTACAGCAAATCAGATGTCTTCGTAACAACGGATTTCAACAGAATGGCGATACCTACAGCCGGCAATACTGCACCGACAGTGATCAAAGCCTTTACATACCAGATATCTACATCCAATACGGCAAACAAATCTGCAACGGCAGTAGAACCGTAGTAGCACAGTAACGTACATGGTAAGAAAGACAATACAAAGTGGGAAACTAACGGGAATAAAGCATCTACTTTACCGATGATGCTGAAATCACCCTTATCCAATCTAGCCCATCCAATGTGCTGCCAGATCAAGTTCATCATAGCTGTTCCATAGAACAACGTGATACCGATTACACCGGTCATGGCAGAAATGGAAGATGCAAGACCCTGAGCCTCTGCTCCGGAAAAATCCCATCCTGCTGCTTTCGCACCAACGTAAGCCAGCGGAATACCAATGTAAGAAACGGCACGTAAGTCAGATGCAACGGTTCCGCCCGGAGTAACCAGGGCAATCCACATAACCTGCATCGGGATACCGATCTGAATACAGCCCTGAACATCGCCTAAAATCAGACCGACAAACAAAGACGCAACCAATGGTCTGTTCAGAGTATAGTTACCTACGGTAGTACCCAAACAAGCAATCGTACTTGCAGCGGTAACGCTCATTAGACCGATCAAAATTGCTTGAAGCCAAGTCATAATAACATTTCTCCTTTTCTTTCTGAAACTTCTCTATAATCTAATTCTGTTTTGATTCTCCCATAAATCAATAACCGAATTTAGATCTGAATTTATCCCATGTTCCAATGGAGGTTTCCTGAAGCAATGCAAATTCAACCGTATAGCCGGCTTTGGTCAATGCTTCGCAAGCGTCTGCCTCTTCCTGGATAATGGACTGATTCTGACCCAGTTTTACTGCACCCGGGCGGTCATTACATGGACCGATAACAACACGTTTTACATCACTCGGAATAAACTTGTGATCAACAAGAATTTTTTTCATGTCAACCGGGTTTTTGGTGATCAAGAAGTATTTCTTGTCACTGTCTAATACTGACTGCGCTTTTTCCAAGAAGTGTTCCATCGTCCAAACAAATACTTTCTTATTGGTGGATGCTTTGAAAGACTGCGTTAACACAGGTGTGGTAGCTGCCTTGTCGTTAACGGCAACAATACCGTCGCAAGGGAACTCCTTAGACCAACGTGTTACAATTTGACCGTGAATGATACGGTCATCAACTCGAATAAAACTGATCATTTTCTCTTACTCTCCTTTATTAGATGTCATCATCTGCATCATCAACGGCCGCAACGACATATTCTGTCAGGCCGGCATGACCTTCGCTTAACAGTGTTTCTTTCAATACTTCCGGATCATCAAAATTATCCTTCATCAATACTGCGGTAATCGCCAACGGCATATTCATACCGGCAATGACGATCGTATTGCCCATGAGTCCTTTTTCATCGAGGACTGCCAAAGCATTGGTGAACGGAGATCCGCTCAAAATGTCCGCCAACAGAATCACACTGTCATCTTCTTTCAGCGGCGCAACCAGAGTACGGAAGTTTTCGGCAAATTCATCAGCACTCATATCGGCTTTCAAGCTGGTGCTCAACACATCATCACGATCGCCTGTCATCATTTTGACTGCGCTATGCAGTCCCGGTGCAAATTCACCATGACTTACCATAATCACGTATTTCATAATCTTCCTCCTTTTATTTATAGAAGTACGTTTTATCATATCGGCAAACACTTTTGCATGTCCCGATTTTTTAACAAATCTCTACCCCATATCACCATAATGAACAGGGCAATTCTCCACCTGCATCTCATGGTTCTCTGCAATGAACATACCTGCGCATTTTCACCGTAATTTGCGATTATCTGTGCTTCTTCTAATGATCCTGATTCAAAAATTACTTACATCATACAATCTTACTTTCTACTATAAAAAGCAAGTGATGGATTTTAACATAAATGTAATCGCTTACTTTCAAGTAGCACAGTGTAATATTACAACACATTCCGCTGGATTTCAACCATTTTCACAAAATTTTTTGACTTTTTCATGGAATTGTCAAGGAGCGCTGAACACGATTTTTTGCCAGATCACTGTGTTATTTGAAAGAAATAAGGTGAACCGAGGGGTTTAAACGCTCTTTCCCATATACACCTGGCGTGAAAAGCCCTTAAAATCCATAGCGAAATAGTGTATAATAAGAAACGATAGTCAAGGAGAGAGAAACTATGAATGAAATGAAGACGATGGACTATATCCTCAGTATCATTGTATTAGCCTATGGATTATATTTGACCATTCAAAACATTAAAGTATTTGTCGCAAACCAAAAAGCCCGTAAGGAGTACTTGGCACAGAGCAAGGATCAATATCAAATGATCAATCAGTACTACCCCTTTGCCGCTTTATTTACTGTTTTAAGCATTGCGAGCCTTGTGGTCGCGATCATCGGCGATAAGACATCCAAAAATGACGTGTATACATGCATGGCACTAGTTGTCATCAGTATGATTGCCTTTGGCATGGTATTGGTTGCCATCGTCAAGCGTAGAGCGATTATAGACAAAAATGGTTTTGTTTATGAAGACGCCTATCATCGCTTTCGTTCCATACTGTCCATGGAACCGAAAAAATCCATATTTAAGAATATTGATATTCTAACCGCCCAGAAGGAGCATATCATTGTCACCAAGAAGATGGGTGACATCCTGCAAGCAGGCTATCAGGAATGGAAACATCGTAAATCCAAGGACAATAAATAGTATATTCGCATAGAGGAGGAACCTATGATTAAACTTTGTGTATTTGATGTAGACGGAACACTGGTTACCAAAGGAACAAGAAAAATACCGAATTCCTGCATTCATGCCTTAAAGGAAGTGCAAAAGCAGGGAGTAAAGCTGGCAATAGCCAGTGGACGAGCACCGTTTGCGATGGAAAAGGACCTGATCAAGCAAGTCCGTTTTGATTATTTTGTGTGCAGTAACGGCGCTTATGTGGAAACCGGAGATCATAAAGAATTATATCGGTTTCAGTTAACCAATGAAGAAACGCTGTATTTAATTCAGATGTTTCGCAATACCGATAACGCATTGATGTTTCAAAATGCGGATGCCGCACATTGTTATCACGGCTACAAGCGAATTTCCCATATGCTGGAGAGCTTTTTGGGACGGCTGGATATTTTGATTGATGATCGGGAATCAGAAACCTATTTACAGGACACGCTGCCACTGGCTGCGGTTGCGAAAATCGAAGATGATGAAATCGACAAGATGAAAATGGCATTCCCGCAATTTGTATTTACGCCGTTTAATCCGACATTTTACGACATCAACGGCCCCCACAGTAAAGCGAGTGGCATCGAACAAATTTGCAAGGCTATGGGCTGTACAATGGATGAAGTCATCTGTTTCGGCGATGATTATAACGACATGGAAATGATTCAGAGCTGCGGCATCGGCGTAGCCATGGGTGATGCCAGAGAAGCGGTACAAAAGGCAGCCGACTATGTCACGGATATATGCAGCCGCGATGGTATTGCCAAAGCGCTGCATCATTATAAGATGATTCAAGAGGTACGAAATGACGAAATTATTTCTGAGTGATCTTGACGGCACCTTGATGGATGAATACGGAACGATACAAAAGGAAGACCGCGAGGCATTAAGACAGCTCGAACAAAACCATATTGCGTTTGGCATGGTCACAGGTCGTGATTACGGTTTCTGCCAATACTTGCGCAAACGCTATGACCTGCCTCCATGTGATATGATCACCAACAATGGCGCCTCCGTATGGGTGGATGGCAAAAAGATCGCAGAAGAAATCATCAACGCGGAAGAAACGATCGAAATCATGGAATTTCTGAAGGATTATGTAGGAGAAATCAATCCGTTTATCGCTGATGAAAATCATCAATTTTACTTCATGAGAAATCATTACAAAGCAGAACAATGGGAAAAAGCAAGTGATTTATTATCCTATTTGGGTTCATTCAGTCCCTATGATCTGCTGGATTATCTTTATGAGCATAAAGAGCCGGCGGTTAAAATCAGTATTCATACGTATTGTCAAGAGCGAACCGACCTATGGCTGCCGCGCTTAAGGGAACGCTTTCCCGATCGCTATGAAATCCTGCCCACATCGCATGATTATATTGAGATTACTCGAAAAGGTGTTCATAAAGGCAAGGCCGTGCGCATGATCATGGAGCAGCTCCATCTGAAACCCGAAGACATCGCCGTGATCGGCGATGGAGATAATGATATTAGCCTATTTCAGGAAATTCCGCTGAGTTTCGCTATGAGCCACGCGAACGATCAAGTCAAGCAAGCCGCCGCTCATATTGTAAAAAATGTTGCGGAAGCCGTTGCTTATGTTATAAAATATTCCACAGACTCGTCAGGAAAATAAAGGGAGGATCACTATGGCAAAGAAAAATACCGCCGCTCAATCATCGGCGCGCATGGTAATGAATGTTTTGATTAAAAATCAGGCTTATACACCGGATAGCGCTGTCGGTTATGACGCTTTTAAAAATCTGCCGCTGTCTACGATGATTATCGCCTATACCATTGCCAATCTAATGGAATCTGAGGTTATTATCAAAACCGGCGATGATCGCTATTATTTTGTCGAAGAAAACTGGAAAAAGGTTACACAAAAAGTAAAACGTGGTTATACCGTTCTGTTGGCATTACCATTAATCATATTGATTATCTTTCTGGCTTTTCAAGTATTGTTACGCTGATGAAACTGCAATTAAAAAGATGATTGTTAGTTCATAGTCTATTGAGGCTAATGCCTCTTTTTTTGTATTTAAAAACTGGTTATGTTACCATAAAAAATACTCCAGTGAGGCTTCAAAATCATCTGTTGCGAACATCTTTCTCAATTAAGCTTGCACTTATTTTCTGCACCTCCAAATAGTTTAACAACTATTCATGATTGCTTCTGCCAATAACACATTGCGTTTTATAATACCTCCTCGAGCTACTTTCCCATGAAAACATCGTCAAAGAACATTTTGTTTATAATCAGCATCATAGGTTGTATACCCTCTATTTTAAACAAGAAGCTCTCTTAGGCTAATATTACCTAAAAAGGGAAAGCATGAGAAACACAAGAAAAGTCCAATATTTAGAGTATGGTCTAAATATTGGACAAAGGTTTAAATTTCTATAATGCCAGCAGTTTTTTAATAAAAGAAGTTGCTTCGCATTCCTTAGCGTATTTCCTAAAAAGTTCTTTAAATTGTGCATAATCCAGCAGCTCTTTTAAATCATCCTGATGGAATGAAGCAAGTGCGCTCTGTACTTCTTTTTGTGAACAGTATTTAATATCTGTATACATTTTTACCCGTGACACTTTTTCTTCCTCTGCAAAACGTTTCGGATATCCGCCACCAAAATCCTGACAGAATAAATGTTCAAACAGCATTGCGAGATTTACTTCTGATCCCCAGCCAAACTGTTGTGCAAAAGGAATTGAAATCGCATTTCCTGCATTAATCTGCGAAAACAAATAAGCGTCTAAAGGTGTTGAAGCATATCCACACACCACATTCTTGAATGCATTGCAGGAAATCATGGCGCCCTGACCTGTACCACAGCCTGTGACCACAAAATCCGCCATTCCTGTTTCCAAAATGACACTGGCTACAATGCCGACCTGCGTATAATTTATCTGGTGCGGATCTGTTTCTGTATACATTCCATAGTTATCAACCGTATTCCCATACCTGCCTGCGACCTCTTTTAACGTTTCAAATATAAGTTCATTCTTACTTGCCTGGGAATCCTCGTTTATCAAAGCTATTCTCATACTATAATACACCTATCAAAGAACCTAGAATTCCGAGAAGAATGATACCAAGCATAATCCAAACAACATTCACATTCTTCTTGACTAGCCAATATATGACGCCGAAGAACAACAGATTCAACAAATTCGGAACAATGCCGTTAATAACATCTATTAAATTTGTTTCAAAGAATGTAAACTTCAAAGGCACAGAAATATTCAAGCCGATCATACCGCCGATTACCATTAAACCAAGAATGGATGTACCAAAGAACAGCCTATCCATAGCACCGGACTTCTCCACACTCGTCAAGAACTCAACTCCCAGGCTATAACCTTTTGAAACTAATACCCAACGAGCAATTAAGTTAGGAATATTGAAGATTAACAGATACAGAATTGGTCCCAGCGGATTTCCTTGGAGTGCTAAAGAGCAGCCCACAGATGCGGCAATGACGCGAATCGTTCCGAAGAAAATTGAATCACCGATTGCAGATAGAGAGCCCATCAAGCCTGCTTTTGTAGAAGAAATAGATTTTGTGTCAAAATCCTCGGTATTCGCGTTTTTTTCTTCCATTGCAACAATTAATCCAAATAAGAAGGTAGAAATAAACGGAGTGATGTTATTATATTCCAGATGTCTGGTTAACGCCTTTGTCATTTCTTCTTTATCATCGCCATAAAACTTTTTCAAAATAGGAACAAGCGTATAAGCCCATCCGACATTCAACTGTCTTTCATAGTTAAAGGAAGCATTATACGGAATAGATCTCCAGAATATCTGTTTTAAATCTGATTTTGTTACTTTCTTTTCAACTGTACTAGAACTCATTATCGTCATCCTCCACTTCTGCGACTGCGGTTTCTTGTTTTGTTTTAGAGAAATACACAGCCAGAACTGCAATAATTAATCCGAAAATAGCTACACCTGTTACATCTACCTCCAAATAAGATACAAACGCAAAGCCTAAGAATAAGAAAGGCAATGTTTTTTGCGTAACGGTAAGCTTTGCCAGCATAGCAAAACCAAGGGCAGGAATCATACCGGATGCAACAGAGATACCATTCATAATAAATTCAGGAATTGAATCTAAGATTGCCTGCACGGTAGTAGAACCCGCATAAAACGCAAATCCCACCAAAATCGCCATAGGCACCCACATAAGCAGTGAGAAAATATGCATTTTAGCTACTCCATCAGCATTTCCGATAGATGCATAATAGTCAGCTCTATGCGTGCAGTAGCCTCTGAAGAATGTATAAAAGAATTGTTTTACAACCAACGCCAGTGAAGCGATCGGCAAGCATAACGTAATTGCTCCCTCAATACCAGTTCCTGTAGCAATCGCAAACGCTACTCCAAGAATTCCTCCAGTATAAATATCCGGCGGCAACGCTGCCCCGATAGACATCGTTCCCATATAAAGCAATTCCAGATTAGCGCCCAGTACCAATGCCTGCGATACATCCCCTAATACCAAACCAACTAACAAGCAAGTAAAGATCGGCCGATCCCATTGTGCATAAGCACAAAAGTCAACCATGTAAGCAAATAATGCCACTAGTCCGATTCCAACGGCCTGTACAACTGTAACTTCCATATTTTTTCTCTCCTCTTTTAATTACACATCCATTTTAAAACGCCTAATACCATCATTCGGTACCATTCGAATTTCAACGCTTTTGCCTAAAGTAATCAATTCATTCAGTCGAATTTGGTCATCCTTCGTCAAGTTAACGGATTGATCTCCTTTATATGGCTTTGAATCATCATGTGCTTTCACATTTCCCAAGTTTATCACTTGAATATCATCGACTGCTTTTGCTAACCGATAAGCATCATCTACATTCTCAACAACGATCATGATCTTATACTTGTCGGTCTTTCCAGACTTAAATGCTGCAATAGAATCATCAATGCTTTTAATAATAAGCTTGGTATTTTTAGGCTTTGCCAATCTCAATGTAGTCATCCGTATATCATCATTTGCCGCAGCATCATTTGCCACCAATATGCAGTCTACATTCAAGTAAGCAGTCCATGAAAAAGCAATTTGACCATGAATCAGCCGTCGATCGACTCTGAGCATCTTTACCATCGTACACCCTCCTTTCTGCTTTATATCAAAAGATGACTTTAAAAATCATCATTTTGTTTTGTTACAGCTTCACTGCAAAAAATGACAGTATCCTTGGCATCCTCTGCAATTCGCCTGATTAATTCTGTAGTGATTTCACTGTTTAAAGCTGTGACTAATGAAATAATGGTTACCAGATTCACTCCTGTAATCAAATAAAAGGGAAACCTAAATAAATGCTTAAGGAATTCTGCATTAACGCTACCTCCAGCTAAATCGGTTGCTACAATTAAAGAACCTTTAGCATAGTCAAATTCCGATACTTTCTGCTCAATTAATTTTTCATAATCTACGTTAGCATCCACATAGGCTTTGATGCATTCTACATTTTCAATTTTACCCATGATAAACTGTGCACTATCCAGCAATCCTTCTGATAATGAACCATGACTTGCTATAATAAGCTTATTCATCCTCTTTCTTTCTCCTATCATCTTCAATATATTCGTACAAATACTGAATTTCTGCCGTCGTTAACTCTATACCATAGTGACTGCATAAATTCCGGAAACTCTTTTTTGCAATATTAATGAAGTTTTTATGACTTACTTCAAATTCTTTGCCATCACTATTGCCTGATATCGGTTCCTTGGTAATCAAACGCTCTACCATAAAGCATATATGAATATAAATTCCCGGAAGCGCATTAGAAGAAAAGTTATAATGCAATTCTTTCTGCAACACATTTACTGCATTTTTGGTATAAAACAGCACTTTATTTGCATCTAATACGCTTAAATTATCGATTATGCTTTGCAAAGAGAAACTATAAATTAAATTCTCTCTGAACAGCATAATTTCTTCTCTATCCAAATAAGACCCCAACAAGACAGTAATCTTATCCAGTTCTTCCTCTTCTACCAAATTCTCAATAGAGATATAATTTGATTCATTTTCGATGCCAGATGCTCCTAAAACAAACAATATGTTATAGTCCTTTCTGATTTTTTCTAAAAAGTCTGTCATTTCTATCTCAATTTTATCGGAAACAAACATTTGAACGTCTATATGTTTTGGCAAGCTATTCACAAATGTGTCTTTAATTCGCAATGCCATATTCTTTCCGTTATCACTGACAAACAGTAACGCATCTTCTTTCTTTTTATTTTCATATGCGCTGAAGCTGCTGCAAAAGAGTGACCTGCATTCTGTTTCTATTTTAGAAACCGATTCATTTTGCATAATCATGGTAGCTACCGAAAGAGCCATTGGGGTCGATACATGATTTAAAACATAAATGTTATTTTCGACTTTTTTCAAATGAGTGCCCAGCTCTTCCAGCGCTCCCATATCCACCAACAACAAAATATCGCTCTTAATATTGAATCGCCGGATGTATTTCGAGACATACTCCGCAATATCTGCCATCGTTTTATCAAGAGGCATATCTATATACTCAAAAATGTGCTGACCGACAAAGTTGTTAACAGTTTTAGCAATGCTGTAGGCAGTCGATACTCCATGACATATAATGATGGAAGCAAACTGTCGGTTTTTATTCAAACTATTGTAATTCAGAAAAAGAATGTACAAAATCAATATTGCAGTATCATCTAAAGAGATATTGACGTTATAAGAAAAGGCAAGTTTAATTCTTTCAATAATGATATCAATTTCAAAATTATTTCTAATCAGCTTTTGAATGATTCGCTTTAATTCGTACTGATTCGCTATGTACCAATCTTGAATCTTTTTACTAACCGTTTTTTTCACAAAGCTGTAATACGATAATATCGTACTGCAATGCTCGGGAACGATATAACTGTAAGCATAGATGACGCTGTTGATAACATCTTCAAATTTCATATTGTAAGAAAATATAAAATCAGAATTAAAATTGTTGTCATATATATAATCATCATAAAATTTATTTAGCAGCGCACTACTGTTTCTGATAACAGCATGGATATTGGCATCTTCCTGATCAAACTCCTTGATAATACTATCGAATAAATCAATCATGATTTCTGAAGCATCCGGTTGTGTGTAATCATTGACATTGATCCATTCGGTTCCAGTCCTAAACTCTTTCTCCGTTATGGAATTACCTGTATTCGTTAACCTTTCCGGCAGATGATTAACTCCGATATACAAAACATTGGATGATTCTATATTTGCTCTTGCACATATTTCTTTAATGATATTTTTCAAATCATCAAGATTATGCTGATAATTCGTATTCAGCAAATATTTCATCAGAGCACAGCTTATCTCAATATCTTTTGACAAGATATGCGCTTCTTTCTTAAAAAACTTAATGATAATTTTTTCTTTTTCTATCGAGTATCTGTCAGCAAAATTCGGAACAAAGCATTTTATCGGAAAGAAATCCGAAATCATTCCCAATTCCGATAAATCCGTCTTATCATACAGCATTACCAAGCTGCAAGAAACAAAAACCTTGTTACCCGTATCGTCAATAAAGTAACGGTTATCTAGAATTCTGGATAAAAGCTTCTTATCTTCAGAGGAAATATGATTAGCCCTTTTTATAACTACGATTCCTTCTTTTACTTCCTTTACCGATTTACAAAACTGTTTGATGAACTGATCATTTAATCCATCACAAATAAGCCTTTTAATAGAATTCTCTTTCTGCATCATCTGATACTCGTAAGCACATTTGGAAAGCGTTGATTTCCCAACGCCGACTTCCCCATAGAGCAGATAGTTTAGGCCAGAGGCACTCGGATACGACACTGCAGACTTAATTTGCGATATTGTTTCCCCTAAAATCCCGTCAAATCCAACTAGATTGTCAAAAGAATACTTTGTTTTTTTCTGACTTGATAAATATTCTTTCACTTCAAACAAACTGGAAAAGCATAAAGAATTTAGAATGATATCAAAGTCTCTTTCAAATACAAACCTGCTAATATAGTATACTGGTCTTGAATCAATTTTAACTACCTTTCCCTCTCGGTATAAAGAATTAAGATACTGACTTGCAAGACTTCTGGAAATATGAAAGCCATCTGCGATAGAGATTGTTGAAAATTTTTCAATATTACTGAATTCAAGTTCTATATTGATATTTTTTAAATATTCTAACAGATCTTGTTTTGTATCGCTCATAATGTTCCTAAATACTCTAGAGCTGCCTCTACAATATGATGAGAAGATATATGATAAATATTTTTCAAGTAGTCAACGGTGCCTACCTGTCCATATCTGTCATGAACTCCTAATCGCTGAAATCCACATGTTGCATGAATTAATGCAAGCTCAGCTCCGATAGCTTCTCCTATCCCCCCGTATATATTGTGATTTTCAACAGAAATAACCAGCTTATAGTTATTAGCTTCTCTATCAATCAATTCCTTATCCAGCGGTTTCACGAAAAGCAAATCGACAACTCCGGCGGAAATCCCTTTTTCATTCAGCAAAGCCGCTGCTTCTAAAGCATCTGCCACCAGACTTCCTTCTGCGATGATCAAGACATCTTTACCTTCCTTGATTAAATTGCTCTTGCCATATTCAAATGTAGATTCCTCTTTATAAATCATAGGAATATTTCTTCTTGTACACCGATTGTAAAAAACGCCGCCATGTTGTTCATAATAACGCATTACCCATGCAAAGGTTATCGCGTCGCTGGGAGCCACTACCGTAATTTCCGGTATTGACCTCATAATGGCAAAATCTTCGAATGTCGTATGTGTTGCTCCGTTATACTGCGCCCAAAATCCCGGCTCTGAAGCATAGATATGAAGGTCGTTTTTTGAAAAACCCGCACTGACATAGATTTGATCCATAACTCTTCTAGAAACAAACGGAGAAAACGAATGAACAAATGGTTTATACCCCATGACGGACATAGAGGCCGCTGCTGCAATCATATTTTGCTCACAGATACCAAAATTTACGCTATTTTCTTTATATTTTTCATAAATTCTGCCCGCTCCAGAGGAACCCACCAAGTCGGAATCGCAGACCATAACATCTTTTCCTTCTTTGATCATAGATTCCAGCACGTTTCCATACACTTCTCTTATTTCCCTTTTTGAATCTAAACTATTTTGTATTTCCCAGGACATGTTTAACCGCTCCTTCATTTTCTTTCACGTATTTTGTTAATTCACTCAATTCTGTTTCATTGAATGTTACATGATGACAGTTTTCAGCATTCTCAAAGTAAGAAATACCTTTTCCCTTGATCGTATCAAGAACAATCACATGACATTTTTCATCGTTGTCAGCCAAAATACTTGAAAGCGTCTCATCAATTACTTTTACATCGTTTCCGGGAATCTTATGAACAGCCAATGCCAAACCCTGAAACAGCTTCTGATAATCATAATCGCAGCTGACATCCTTAATAAGTCCATCTACCTGTTTCTTATTAGCATCAATCAATATAATTAAATTGCTTAATCTTTTATTGGAAGCAAATTCCAGAGCTTCATAAGTTTCACCTTCATTTAATTCACCGTCCCCAACAATACAGTACACATTAGCACCGGTTTGTTTGAGTTTGTTAGCATAGGCAATACCGACTGCCTGAGAAATTCCCTGACCCAAAGAGCCCGTACTGCATTGCACACCCGGAGTTAAATTTCGGTCAGGATGAGACGGTAGAATTGTTCCGTTCGCATTCAGTGTGGCAATAGCTTCCTCGGGAATTTTATGCTGTAGATATAAGCATGCATAATAGGCAGGTCCGGCATGTCCTTTCGACAATACGAACCAATCCTTCGGTGCATCCCTTAAATAGCTATTAAATAAGACAGCCATAACATCCGCAATGGAGAATGCACCGCCAATATGACCATCTCCTCTTGCGATAAACATCTTGCTTATAACAGCCCTGATCGCTGCCGCGTATTCTCTGTTATTGATTTGTTGTGTCATTTGTATAAATCAGCCTTTCCAATAGATTCAAATAACTTCATTTTATGCTGGATCACTTCTTTGCCGGCTGCAATAGCCTCTGGATAAACATCGCCGCTCCAAAAAGCATGAGTTTCATCCAAAGTTTTTGTTAATTGTTCAAAAAATGCCTTTCGATAATCACTTGCAATATTTACCTTACTAATGCCGCTGATAGCAGCTTCATGAATTTCCTCATCGTTATTGGAAGAGCCACCATGAAGCACTAACGGCACCGGAGTAATGGCATTAATCTTTTTTAAGATATCTAGCCTTAATTCCGGAACCTTTCCGACTGGATAAATGCCATGCGCAGTGCCAATGGCTATCGCCAAGGAATCAGCACCGGTATCTTGTATAAATTTCATTACATCTTCCGGTTTTGTATAAATAATTTCATCTGCGCCACCTTCCGGCCCATCCAATGATCCGATCGTTCCAATCTCTGCTTCAACGGAAATACCAAGCGGATGGCAATAATCAACAACTTCTTTGGTGAGAGCAGCATTCCCCTCATAATCCAATAAAGAACCGTCAATCATAACAGAAGTAAATCCGCATCTAATTGCCTTCTTCACTTGTTCCAAAGTTCTTCCATGGTCCAAATGGAGCACAGCGGGTACACTGCTTTTTTCTAATCGTTCTACTACATATTGAAAGAATTCCTCTCCTACATAATCAAATTCCGGCGGCGCCAATTCAACGATTACCGGAGAGTTGTTTTCCTCTGCTGCCTCAATAACCGTCTTCATCAACAAGCTGTCGCAAATATTAAAAGCTCCGACTGAGAACTTCTGATCTCTTGCGACCGCCAGCATTTCTTTCATCGTAAGTAACATTATTGTATCCTCCCTTTCTTTCTTTTATACTTTACTATTGCTACTATTTTCATTATAAATTAGAATAATTAAATTAAAATATGTTCATCAAAGGTTAAACATAAAAGACTGTCATTTAAAAACGAAACCGCTTTTTTTTGCTCTAAAAAGCATTTTTTAACACTGCCATAAGCATATGTTTTCTGCTATAAAGACAGTTTCAAAACCTCGATAAATCGCTTGACATCCAATGGATAGTAATGTCCGACCGGTTTTGTATCATCGGCGGTTGCCCGATTTGCCATTTCCGCAAAATGAGCATCGTCAATACCTAATTCACGCAAAGAGGTCTTTAACTCCAACTTTTTATAAAATTCATGTAAGCGATCTGCCAGCAGCAAGGTCATCTTTCTTTCATCATGATCATGATAATCAACACCGAATAATCTGTTCGCAAGCTGTGCCGTTTTCCTAGGATGATGCTCACTTACATATTTTATATACCCCAGCATTACAACTGCCATTCCCTCGCCATGAATAATCCCATACTGAGCACTTAACTCATGTTCCACTCTATGTGAAGCCCAATCAGACTCTCTGCCTGTATCCAGAAGGTTATTATGTGCGATGGAAGCAAGCCATTGAACCTCTGCTCTGGCATGATAGTCACTGGGATTTTCCATTACTCTTGCTCCATTCAGCAACAATGCCTTGATAGCCCCTTCAATCAAGAAATCCGTTGTATCCACATGCTCTGTATTTGTAAAATATCTCTCTAATAAATGAGATAATATATCTGAAATACCGCAAGCAGACTGATACTTTGGCAGAGTTCTTGTATATGCTGGATTCATAACGGCAAATACGGGGATGATTTTCTCATCCTCTATTCCAACCTTATGGTATCCATTGCTGATAATGGCTGCATTCGATGTCTCCGAGCCGCTGGCAGGAATCGTTGAAATCACACCAACCGGTATTGCCTCTTCAATTTGTGCTTTTCCTTCAAAAAAATCCCATACATCCTCTTCATAAGGAATGCCTACTGAAACTGCTTTGGCGGTATCCACGGAACTGCCCCCACCAACCGCAAGAATAAAATCGACTTTCTTTTTCTTGCCAATCGCTACTAAATCTCTCACCAATTCTATTTTAGGATTTGGCACGACACTTCCATTGGCTACAAATTCAATGCTTAATTTTTCGCATATTTTTTCTATGTTTTGATAAATTCCCAATTCTTTAACAAATTCTCCACTGTACACCATTAGTAACGTCTTTACACCTTTTGTCCGCAAGAACGCTTCTACCTTGCCATAAGGCTCTGTCCCAAAAATAATTCTAGCAGGATTACAATACTCAAAATCAACCATATCTAATTTCTCCTTTTCTATTATGCGCTATAGCCCTTTGGGCCTGTATCATCTGCATCATTTTGCCCGTAGCTTTTAAACTTTTCTAAAACGATATTAATTTGCTCAGACGACAGTACATCTGGCTTGCCGATGCAAAGACAACGCCATTGCAGCTCTGCTACCCATTCACAGGTTTGTGCAATATTGATGGCCTCTTCAATAGAACCGCCGCTACAGATCATCCCGTGATTTGCCATTAGCACTGCCTGATTCTTTGCCATCAATCCAGAAACCTTCGCTGCCAGTTCTTTACTGCCGTATGGTTCATAACCGGCTACCGGAACATTGTCAGAACCAGTATTCGCTATAAGATAATGCACCGCACGCAATGGAATATTCAAGCTGGCAAAAACAGTACAGTACATAGAATGTGTATGAACAATGGAACCGGCGCCACTTTTTGTTTTATATATAGATGCGTGCAAATCCAACTCACTGGAAGGCTTGCAATATCCGTCTATGACTTTTCCGTTTCTATTGATAATGACGACATCTTCTGGCTTTACCAGGTCATAACAAATTCCTGAAGGAGAGATGGCAATCAGTCCTTTTTCTTTATTAAGAATGCTTAAATTTCCGGATGTACCATTTGTAAGACCACTGCTTTTTAACAGTTTCCCATATGCTACTATTTGTTTTCTTTCTTCTAACATTAACATAGGTTTATACCTCGAAATATTCTTTCAGATTATCTGCTGAGAAAATCCCTTTATCTGTAACAACACCACTCACAAATTCAGGTGGGGTAATATCGAATGCCGGATAATATCCCTTTACTCCTTTTTTGGTAAGCTTCATACCCATGGCTTCTGTTACCATTTGGGGGTCGCGCTGTTCTATGATGATATTGGATATATCTTTATGAACCAGATCCGGCGTCCCCGTTACATAGTAAGGAATCTTAAAGTAATGAGCTGCCATAGCAACCTGAAATGTTCCTATCTTATTAATGACGTGCCCATCCTGCGTAATGACATCGGATGCTGTAATAAACATATCAATATTTTGACTTTTTAATGTATAGGCAGGCATATTGTCCGAAATGACGGTGACATCAAATCCCATATCCAAAGCCACGCTTGCCGTTAATCTGGAGCCTTGGAAATACGGTCTGGTCTCAGCACAAAAGACTTTAATCTTTTTGTGCTGTTCTTTACATGCCCGCAGCATCGTTCCGACCACTGTTCCCGGAAAGCAATGCGTTAGGATTGCTCCTGTATCAGGTATTTGCTTTGCCATTAATCTTCCGATTTTCGTATATCGCTTGTAATTATTATTGATATAGTCAAAAGCAAATTGCATAACAGATTCTACCAATTCATCCGATTTTTTTCCGGATGTTAAGGCATCTTCAATTACTGAAAGACTTTTTTTTACAATACCAGTCATCTGCTCAGAAGTGGTCGGTCTTGCATGGGACAAGCTATATGCCGCTTCTTTCGCATATTCCAGAATCTCTCTTTTATTTTTTTCTTTTACTTCATGCACTGCCAATACCATGCCCATCGCTGCCGCTACATATGGACCTTCACTTTGCGTTATCATATCTCTAATTGCAGCAGCAACTTCCTGATAATGCCTGCATTCCACAAACTCTGTTTTTAACGGATATACCCTACGATCTAAAACTCTCACAATTCCATCTTGATACCAAGCTATATTTTCAAATTGCAGCATAAACGGAAGATCATAATCCTGTCTGTCTTTCCAGCATTCCGTCATAAGTTCACTCCTTTTCTATAACGATCAAATTCATTTATCAAATCTATTCCACGCTTATATTTATCTCTGTTTTTGATAAAAGATGTTGCAGAAAAAATCAGACCTCTTTCCATTTTAATTTTTTCTTTAATGTCTGTTATCAAATCAAGATCTTTTACTTTTGTATCGCCTACTATTCTGCGTATCATTTCCGTTCCAGCCATACCAACCGTGTCTGACATGATATTGGCAACATAATCTTCTATAAAGCTTGCGTTATATAATGGAAAAGTAACTTCTGTTTTTAACTTATGGAGTGCCTTTTCTTTAAACTGATCAAATATCGCTGCGATCGTCTGCTTTATCCATGAAATAAACTCTATATGATCCGGAGCCATAACAATTTTATTCGCCAGACTAAAAAACAAATTGCCTATTACATTTCCAACGTCATAGCCAATCGGTCCATAAAATGCAAATTCCGGATCAATAATCTTTATTCCTGTCTCATTTATGAAAATAGAGCCAGAATGCAAATCTCCATGGATCAATGCCTGCGAAGCATTCATAAAGGTATTTCTAAGTACTCCTACTTCTTTTTTTAAAGGCTCATCTGCATATAAAACGCTATTCACAAACGCTTCATTTCCTTTGGTTATTATATTCCTGTTTTTGTAATTAAAATATGGCTCTGTGAAAACAAGATCTTCAGAAATATCACATAATTCAACATTCGTAAACTTCTTTACCAAATCTTTTTTTAGATGACGATTCATCAGCAAGTCCGTTGTTGATAATAAAACCTGCACCATGAAATCCGTAATTTCTTGACTTAAGTTTTCATATATATTGCCTTCCAGCAAGGCGATACGCAAATTTTTAAAATCAGAAATATCTTCCATAGTCAGTGCGCACATCGGCTCACTATAATGATAAATATGCGGAACCTTCCCCGGTGCGAAAGCGTTTTGCAGTTTTAAAATTTCTGCTTCAATTTTATTCCGATACACTCCCAGCGGCCTTCCGGATGATTTTAGTCGCTTATCCGCCTGTTTAACGACTAATGATTGACCTGTCTTGTCATCCCATATTCTAAAAACATAATTAATGTTTCCATCACCGATTTCTTTTACATGCAAGGATGCCTCTTGATGGAAATAATCTAAATTTTCTCTTACAAAATCAATGACAGTATTTTCATCTAACAAAAAATGATCTGTATAAACTCTTTCTGCTTCACTCATATATCCGATCCCTTAGACATTGCCTATTTTCCTTTCATATTAAGTATAAAGTTTAACAAAATCGGACACAACACAGATACTGTCGAATATGTAAGCTTATCTGTTTAAAAATGAATTTTAATGCAAATGCATTGTTGAAGAAAAAAAATCTACCGAATTATTCGATAGATCTCTTTGCTGCAAATTCATTTTCATGCGTTTTGGCCAGAGCTTCAAAATGTGCAGCCTTATCATGGTCTCCTTTATTTTTATACATAACGGATAACAAATATTCATTGATATATTTTTCTTCATCAGCACAATGCTCATATAACTGCAAAACCTCATCCAAATACTTATAGTCTTTTTCAAACAAGATATTATAAGACATTTCTACATTCTTTTTAACATCCTCATTTTTTAACGTTTTTGACAACTTATAAAATTTCTCTATTCTTTTAGAATCGCTGACGGACAGATAATAATTAAATCCATTTACATATACATCCTGCTTCTGATGTTCACTAAGTCGCATATCTAATAAAGTATCGAATTGTCGGTCAATCATTTTTTTGTTATCACGCAGCATAGCTCCATTTAACCTGCAATATTCTATATTAAAGGGAGGGAATACAAATTTTATCGTTTTACTTTTTAATATTCTTTCTAATCCTTCATAATCCCGATCTTTAAAGCAAACATAAATCTTATTCTGATATCTTTTTTTTAACAGGAATTGTAAGATCGGCTGTCCTACAATCAGCAAAACCGTGAAAATAATCAGCATTTCTGTTTTCATATCATTTTTTCTCCTCGTATCATAGATATTTTATACTAATTCAAACGATTTATCATCCCTAAATTAACATTTCGACAGAATTTAAACATTTCTTATTAAGCCTGTTCATAAATATTTAGTCCAATCATGTTTCAACATGCAATAGAAAAGGAAAGCTTCCTATGCAAAATGTTGACAAATCAACAAGTATGTCTTAAACTATAGATGTTGATTTGTCAACTTCTATTATGTAAGGAGACTTGGTATATGGTAGAACGCTTTGAAAAATTCTCTTACGCAATTTATGAAATTTCACGTTGCTGGCACAAGATAGCTCATGATGAATTGAAGAAATATGGGATCAAGGGATCGTATGCGACTTATTTCACCGCTATGTATCGTCATGAGAATGGCATCACCGCCGCAAGGCTAAGTGAAGTCTGTGGCAGAGATAAAGCAGATGTATCGCGAGCTTTGTCTTTGTTGGAGAATAAGGGATTTGTGATCAGAAAGGAAAACGGTCGCAATCACTATCGTGCCAAGGTTTTTTTAACAAACGCGGGGAATGAGCTTGCGGCTTATATTATTCGCAGAATCCATGTTGCGTTGGATATCGGTGGCAACGGATTAAACATAGCACAGCGCGATACTTTTTATCAATGCTTGGAGCTGATCGCTGCCAACATGCGTGATATCAGCGAAAACGGCTTGCCCGAGAATTCTCCTTATGAATCATCGCAACAGTAAGATAAAAAAGAAAAGGAGTTCATTATGACAGTAAAAATTATTGTAGATTCGGCATGTGATATATCGGCAAGGGAGGCAGAAAGGCTGGGAATCATTCGCTTGCCATTAATTGTACGATTTGATCAGACAGAATATGAAGATGGCATCACATTGACGAATGAAGAATTTTATCAGAAATTGAGTGAAAGCGATAACCTGCCAACGACATCACAGTTAACACCCGCTGCCTTTGCCAAGGTGTTTGATGAAGTCAGCGCAGCGAATGATTCCGCTGTCGTCATTACGGTTTCCGCCAAATTATCCGGCACCTATCAAAGCGCAGTAATGGCCGCAAGTAACTATTCCAATATCCATGTGGTTGACAGTGCCACCGTATGCATCGGGGAGCGGATTTTGACAGAAAGAGCACTCGCCTTGTCCAAACAATCATTATCGGCAACGCAGATCGTTGAAAAGCTGAATGAAGAAAAGCAACATATTGCTTTATATGCGCTGTTAGATACGCTGATTTATTTAAAAAAAGGAGGGCGCATCTCCCCCGCTACCGCTTTTGCGGGAGAATTGCTTGCGGTGAAACCGCTTATTTCGGTAGAAGACGGTGAAGTAAAGCTGATCGGAAAAGCAAGAGGGACAAAACGGGGCAATCGCTCATTAAACGATAAGATTGCCGAAAGCGGCGGCATTGATTTTGAAAGACCGTTTTCCTTGGGATACAGCGGTTTGAGCGATGAGCGCTTAAAAGATTACGTCAACGACAGCGCCGATATTTGGGATAGCTTTGACAAACTGCCGGTTACTACTGTAGGATGTGTGATCGGTACGCACGCCGGTCCGGGAGCTATCGCCGTTGCTTTCTTTCATAAGTAATCTGTATATTAAAAAACGATACTTGATTTGTCATCGACAAAAAATGACAAGCGGGTATCGTTTTTATGCAATGTTTTTGCTTTCACATCCATTTGATTTCTTATACATTTATACAGACACTTAGCTACTTAGCGATTATCATCATAAAAAGCATAACAAGTACTACATCATTTTATTTTATCGCTATCAATGCCATATTAAGAAAACCAATGATTTTGAAACGAGATTATGCACTAAGCTTTTCTTTCATCCACACCAGGCTATCCTTGGTTTCCTCCCATGGCGTTTCTGCTTCCAAGGAAACAGCGCCTTGATATCCGCAAGCATCCAATTGTGCAAATAACTGGACAAAATCAATGTCTCCATCGCGCAAGGAAGTATGACAGAACGGTTTTTCAAACGCCGGATCATACGTATAATTTTTTATATGAACATGATCAATCCACGGCGCGATCAGCTTACATTCCTCACTCAATGTGGTATTTAAATATTGCGGCGGAACATTTTCCTTATACGCACGATAGCTGTTTGCCGGATCCCACAACAATTTTAAACAGTCGCTATGAATCGCAGATACCACCTGTATCGTCATCGCCCCTTTCGGCAAATGAGAATACGGACAGTTTTCCAGCACCAGCGTAACGCCTGTTTCTGCTGCGACAGACACTGCCTTTTTCACATTTTCTGTGATCAAGGCAATGTGTTCATCCGTTCCAAAATAGGGGGAACGGTTGTCGGGAAAGCGGAAAGGGAAAATCCGAACCCGCGGACAATCCAGCGCTTTGGCAATCTCGCATGCCCGTTTCAAATAACAAAGATGTTCCTCCATGCCTCCCTCAATTGTGTAAAACTCAGGATTGAATAATGATACATGATCGCCTTCTAATAATGGGCATAAAAAGAATACTGTGCTCGCAATACAAGAAACGCGGCAATTATATTCCTTCAACAACGCTTTGATCTGTGCTACTTCTGAATCATCACATTGTTCAATGCTTTTGCCAAACACATTATGCAGCTCCACATCTCGATAGCCATATTCCTTCGCAATGCGTAGGGCAGTATTCAAATCGGCATCAATCTGATCAGTAATTACGGAAAGATACATGTCTTTCACTCCTCTCTGAACTTATTATAACATTATGACATTTTAGACGCAATCCTTTTCGCCTTTTTGTTCTTATGTAATGACATTATATTGACTTTCCCAGTATTCTGCTGTATAATGCAAAGGAAAGAAAAGAGGTAAACGCTATGTATCCGCTGAAATTACAACCTTTATATGATAAGACAATTTGGGCCAATGATCGCCTGTCCACCATGCGTGGGTTAAAAGAAACCGGCATTGGCACAAGCTGGGAAGTCAGTGCGCACAAAACAGCCAAAAATGTTATTTTGAATGGTGAATATGCCGGACAAACATTGTACGATTTGATTCAGGCAAATCCCAGAGCCATGCTGGGTGAAAAAACAGAATCTCAGTTGCTACGATTGGCTTTCTTGGATGCCAAAGAAGATTTATCCATTCAAGTCCATCCCTATGATGAATACGCTCATGAACATGAAAATGATGAAGGTAAAACCGAGGCATGGTATATTTTAGCGGCGGAGGAAGGCGCTACCCTGGTTGCCGGCACTACCAATCCCGATCAGAGCATCATCAAGGATGCTGTCGCAAGCGATCATGTAGAGGATTATGTGCGCAAGGTTCCTGTTTCTGCCGGTGATTTCATTTGTATTGATGCAGGAATGCTGCACGCTTTGGGAAAAGGAATTCTGGCATTGGAAGTCGGTCAAAACTCCAATATCACTTATCGCTTTTATGATTATCATCGCAAAAACAAGGATGGTTCGGAAAGAGAACTGCACATCGAAAAAAGTTTTGATGTCGCTGATTTCACCTTGGAAGCAAAAAAAATCGTTTCCGGTGTCTGCGATCATTGGCAGGATCAAACAAAAATGCTGGTAGATCGTCGTGAGTTTTCCGTGTTACAGGCTGATGTGGAAAACAGCTATACTCTGCATTGTGATAAACAGCGCTTTTATTGCTTAAGCAATGTCGGCAAAGACTGTGTCATCCGCTATCAAGGAACGGAAATGCGCTTTGCCTATACGGAAAGCATCTTTATTCCTGCAGCTTGTGAGGATGTGGAAATTGTTGGCAATACGCGTGTTTTAATCAGCTATGTGAAATAATCGTGTAATATCCTATAAAGTCTTCATAACAAATGATAAGCATCCGTTCCCCAGGATGCTTTTTTAATATATTCGCATCTCTTTGCTCATGTTCTTTCCCTTACGATCCTTTAAAACGATGTGTTGCGACATGGCAGTCATTATATGACTAACAAACATAGACTACATTATTATTCTCGATTATGCTATAATAATAACAGTTTTTGCGACATAAAAACCGCAAACAAAAAAGACATCAATTTGATGTCATGCACAAAATGGCACCCTCTGTAGGAATCGAACCTACAATTAGATCTTAGGAGGATCCTGTGATATCCATTTCACCAAGAGGGCATAAAAATGGCGCACCCGACAGGAATCGAACCTGCAACCTTTTGAATCGGAATCAAATGCGCTATCCAATTGCGCCACGGGCACGTGTACCTACATTTTATCATATTTTACCAAAATAGAAAAGGCTAAAATGAAAGGAGCAAGGCATATGAAGCGAACAATGAAATACCTGTTGATCGTGCTAAGCTTTCTATGCCTAATGATCACAATTCCTGCCATTCATGCCTATGATGCTTATCATATCAGCGATTATCAAATTCATATTGACGTGGATAAAAGCGCCGTAATGAGTGTGGAAGAAGCAATCACGATAAAGGATTGCCGCAATCTGGAATTCACCAAAAGCATCCTGCAAAATTATTCCTATGATGCGAATCAAGATGGCACCGCTGAAAACTATGCTTATGGAATCAGCAATATCAAAGCAGAAGGGGCATCGTATACCACCACGCACAGCGATGGCAAATACAGCGTTGCGTTCAAACTGGATCAGCCGGATGCGCAGATCGTTTTGCATTATAAGGTACGGCTAAGACGGTTTGATACCAAGGAAGAAGTCAATGTATTGCTATATCAGCTCATCTCTCCGGATCATGAGGGAACGATTGATCATTACAGCATTTCTTTGACGCTGCCCAATCGCCCCGATACCGCCTTTGATGTTTATGAGGTAGATCAAAGCATGGGACGCGGTCAATCCATCAATACCGCCCTGAATGATAAAACCTTGACCATCAGCGGTACATCGCCGTTGAAGGAAGGAACCGGCTTGGCGGTTTTCGCATCATTGCGCAATTTTTTCTTTAATTATTCTCATCCCTTTTCCTTCCATCTGTTCTTTACGATATTTTCGATCATCCTTGTTATGGGGGTTTATTTCGGCATCATCTACAGCAATCGTTTTCATAAGAAGTATATGGGCAAAACCAGCTATCCGCTCAGTGACATTGATGCTGGCTCGCTTGGCTACATCATTGACGGTGTGGTCGATGCGCCCGATATTATGACGATATTAATTGACTGGGCAAATCAGAATTATATTCACATTCATAATGAAAATCAGACGGTTTCCATTCATATTATTCATGAGCTTCCTACATCCGCCAAGGGTTATGAAAAGCGCCTGTTTAATTTGATCTTTACCGATTACACCATGGTTACGATTGATGAATTGGCAGTGCGTCGCTTAGAAAGTAAGATGAAGGATATTGAAAAGGAAATCCTGTTATATCAAGAACGGAAAAAGAGCCGCATCATCTATGCCAATCACTCCTATTCCGTTCAGCTGTTGTCGGCGCTTTTTATTGTGATTCCCCTATCATTGATCACCTTTTCCTGCGTCTATGAAGAACAGTTTTTGATAGGTCAGGCGCTCAAGCCGGCATTGACAGTGATGGGTATTGTCTATATCAACTGTCTGCCGTGGATCTGGCTGCTAAAGAATCAATATCGTTTTTCCAAAAACGCTACGGACGTTTATCGTATTTTGATCATGTTAATCAATTTCATCTGCGGTGCCTTGCTTTATAGCTATTTACTGGGACATCAAACACCGGTGGTCTATGTAGCAATTAATTATGTGCTAACCATTTTGATTGGCTGTGTCATTCTGTTCATGGATCATCGAACCATTTATGGTCGCAATCTCTATGTAAAACTGCTAACGCTGCGGCAATTCATCCGTCATGCGAGTAACGATCAGCTGCTGCGCCGTTTACAGGAAGATCCATATTATTTTGAAGATATGCTGCCCTATGCGTATATCTTCGATATCACGGATATCTGGGGCAAGCGCTTCACCTCGATTCCCTTGCAGGCACCGCCATGGTATTTTCATCCCAACGCGGAGGCACAGTCCGTCATCTATTGGATGAATGGCTTGGAAGGCTCATTGAACGCGATAAAAAAAGCACTGTATCGCAAATCAGCGAAACCGAAGGCTTTGATGCCTGCTAAAAAAAAGGCATCCAGTGATAGCAGTAAATAAACGCGATGTTCTCATAATGGCTTGAGTGATCGCGTTTTTCTTATGTTATGGATGCTTTTTATATCCCTTATCCTCTTTTTCTTAATATTTGCCCTGATTACCCTTATGCTTATGCCCTACTGTAATGAAAGGCAGCCGAGCAATCGAGGTTGTCAAGGCTTTATCATCACTTCCTTTTCAAGTGTCTATATGCTGTAACGCGCACGATGAAATATGAAGCAAATCCAGTCGCCAGCGCTGAGATTCGCTCAAGGGATGATGAGGATGATAGAGATAATGTTCCAGCACGTCCGCATCCTTTAAGACCTCCGCATAGGGATCATCATCTTTCCGTCGCTTTTCACTGTGATGAGCAATCGCATACACAATACATACTATTTCTTTTTGTTGAAAGCAACCCAATTCATGTAAAAGCTGTTCTGCCATCGCAGCACTTTTTTGCGCATGATCACGATGTCCGATGTTCAAAGCATAGGTCGCAATATCATGAAGCATTGCCGCAATGGCACACCATTCTGCGTTCAAACCACGCATCAGTGCCAACATTGTCGCACACTGCGATACCCCATATAAGTGAAGATATGCAAACTTGCGATCTTCTTCCTGATTCAAAGTTTGTATGATCGCATCCACACGCATCCGCACCGTTTCCAGTCGATCCATACTCATCACTCCCTTTTTTCTAATTATAGCATCTTTGTTTCAGAAATGATATGAGAGAGAAATCGATAAAACCGCGAATTGCCATTCCTTATTTTTCATAATAAGAGTATAATATCATTAATAAGGGATAAGGAGGAAACATGATGCTGATTAAAGATGAAATGCTGGCAAAAGCCATTCAGCGTTCACTTCATAAACAAAATGAGGAGCTTACGCAAGAGGATTTACGTTCCTTAACACAGATACATGCCCGCGGCATGGAAATTCAGTCTTTGGAGGGATTGGAATATTGTGAAAATTTAACCTTTCTGGATCTTTCACAGAATCATATTGAAGTATTGGATCCACTACGTGAACTCCATAATCTGGAAGTAATCAATTTAAGCAAAAATCAGCTGCGCGATATTTCAGCACTGCGTGATTTCCGCAATTTGAAGCGCCTGGATCTATCAAGAAATCATTTGTATGTCATGGATATATCCGCAATCAATACGATGACAAATCTGGAAGAGTGTAATTTAGATCGCTGTAAGGTTGATTCCATCACCTATTTGGAAGGCTGTCACCATTTAAAACGCCTGTGTTTGGGTATTGAAGGACCGGCTCAGTCATTTGGCATTCTCGGAACGTTAAAAGAACTGAAAGAATTGCATTTAAGTAAAATGTGGATGTATGAGATTTCCGATCTGACATATTTAAATCAGTTGGAGAAATTAGATCTGTCGACCAATTTATTCTCTGACTTATCGCCATTAAGCTCCATGAAGCACCTGCGCAGTTTAAATTTGTCCAACAACACTTATTTAAAGGATTATCATATTCTCTCTTCCCTGCCACAGTTAGAAAGCTTGAATATTTCGTATAACGCGCTAACGGATTTCAGCTTTCTCAAACCATTGAAACAGATCAAGGATTTACGCCTGTCACAATGTGGCTTTGAAGATCTGAGAATTCTGTCAGATTACCACGATTTAGAAAAGGTGGATATTTCCCATAATCGCATTACGCATACAGAAGTATTGCGCAAAATGAAAAAGCTACGCTATTTCAAAGCCAGCAGTTGTATTCTCGATAATATTGATTTCTTGAAAACGGCAGTGCATTTAAAGGAACTGAATCTCTATAACAATAATATTAAAAATATTGACGTCTTACAAAATTGTGTGGAAATGACCAACCTAGATGTGGGAAATAATCACATTGGTGATATTCGCTGCTTGACCAATATGAAAAACTTGGAGGGTCTGGGTCTTGCCAATAATAATATTAAGGACATAAGGCCCCTCGAGCATCTTACCAACTTGGGTACATTAGATTTGTATGCTAATGTTATTACTGATTTAACACCACTAAGCAATTTGATCAATTTGGTTTCACTGCGATTGGATCATAACGGCATTTATGATTTGTCCCCGCTGGAATCATTGATTTATCTCACCTCACTAACCTTAAAGGCGAATTATATTACCGATGTAACACCGCTGTTAAAGCTGCGCAATCTGATTGAGCTGCGCCTTGTAGATAATCCGATTGAAAATATTGAAATATTGGAGCCACTCGATGTCTATGAGAAATTAACCGCATAAGAAATAAGCTCTCGTCATGTATCGGCGAGAGTTTTTTTGAGGTAAAGAGCTTAGCGATAATAGGCAAAGGTCATTGAAATTCCATGGGGCAGCGTGACTTCATCGCACACGGCAATCGCTTTCCCGCTTTGCGGCTCGCATTGGAATAAAGTGATTTTGTCGCTGTCGCGATTTAATACGAGCATCCAGCGCTGCGATTCATCCATCCACAAATCGCAAGGACAGACACCACCGCTTTCAATCATTTCCTGTTGAGACAGATTACCGTTGATGATCGCGAAACAGGTAATGATATTCATACCCGCTGCAGCAGTATACAGAAAATTTCCGTCAGGGCTGATGCGCACTACACGGCTCATACAAGTGTTGCAGCCGCCTTTTGGCACACAAGCGACGATCTGATGACAATGGAAGTCAAGGTGAGCTCGCTTTTGGTAAACATACACCTCGTTGACGGCTTCACACAGCACATAAAGATACTGATGCGCCGCATCAACTCTGACAAGGCAAGGCATGCTGCCTTTAGGAAGGGACAGATCACGTACCAGTGAATATTCATTGTGAGGATTTAAGATGCGGATACGATCCCATCCAGCGCATACAACATATAGATAATCGTCCAGCAGGAACACTTGCCGACACTTTGCATCCGCGCCCAGTTTCACTTGATGCTCTATGATGAGTTCACCATGTGCTTTGCGATAAACGATCAGCCTACCCGTGTCTCCATTCACCGTATAAATGAAATTGCGATCCTGCGCTAACGAACACGGTGCATGATTCTCCTGTTTTCGTGACGCCACGACAAAGGGAGTGGGCTGATGGGTGTCAAGCAGTGTCACACCACTCACACCATCCTGCATCCTACCGTCCCATCCAACTGCCAGTTCATAACGATATGCATCCAGTGTTTCTATCCCGGCACATTCATAATATAGCCACGGTCCTTCCAGCTTTCCTTTCACCCGATCCAGCCATAGGCGATAGATACCTTGTGTCTTTGATGCTGGATTCGCAGCGATCCATATTTCTGCTTTACTCATTGTCCATCACTCATTTCCCAATCCAATAAAAATTGTTTGCGCTCTACTCCGGCGCCATAACCGCTCAATAATCCGTTTTTTGCGATCACCCGATGACAGGGAATGATAATCAAAATCGGATTATGATGGTTTGCCTGACCAACTGCTCGCACCGCCTTAGGCTGATCAATAAAGCACGCTTCCTCATAATAGCTCCATGTGTGACCATAAGGAATATGCCGCAGCGCCTCCCAGCATTTACGCTGAAAAGGCGTGCCACTAACGATATGAACAGGAACGCAAAAGGCTTTGCGCTTATGTTCAAAATATTCCTGTAATTCCTTTTTTGCTTGTATGATGCAAGAATGCATACGCTCACATCCCGGTGCGTTCACAAATTCAATGCGGGTGATTCCGATCTCATCACCATGAATTTTCAATTCACCAATCGGTGTGGATAAATAACCAATATACATAACAATCACCTGTTTTATTTTACAATACCCGGCTTATTATTGCCAAGCTTTTCCATCATGTTAATTTTTAAGCAGCCTGTCAATGAGGTTGAGTGATTTAATTCCTTCATAACATGTGTCCAATCCTGAATCTAGTGACAGGATCATTTTTTCATAGTTTTCCGAAAGATAAGTGGAATACTGAGAGGAAAGCAGATAAGCATTAGAATCGGTAATATAAATATCCAATTTATATCCACGCGAAAAGAATTAACAGCGTCCTCCCGGTTAACCACTCGTTGTACTTCATCAAAGAAAAGGTACATTCTTTATTAGGATGAATACGCTGTTTTACATAGTTATAAGATTCATCGCTGCTTATTTTCTTGGATGCATTAGATTCAAAGTTCATTTCAATGATTTGATCGTCTGTTATGCCTGTCTCCTTCAAATGCAATACCATCAGCTTAGAAGACTTGATTTACCGCAACCAAATACCTGTGACTACCTTAAATGGTTCACTATCTTGAAAGGCAATCAATTGATTTAAATAAAGCTCTTTTTTTATAAGTCTATGAGAATTTATCATCTATGATCCATACTAATAATAGTATAGCATAAAGTCTTAAAAAAATATGTTTATGCATTGTAATGCAAAGGTTAAATATTTTATATATTTTGTGTATTCTGCTGTACAAATAAACAAACTACTTTTCATCACATCACTACAGGATAATAAAGCATGAACCATTTCTCATTGATATTTGACAAAGCCTGGGGATTACCACTATAATCTAGTTAGTAATATGACGTTATTCCATATAGAAATTGTAAGAAAAACAGGAGGACAAAAATGCAAAGTGTTTGGAATGAAAAATGTATCATTTCCCCTTCTTTAATCTGTCTGGATATGTGTAATCTGGAACAACAGGTAAAGCTGCTGGAGAAATCAGGAATCAAGATGCTTCATGTGGATATTCTTGACGGGCATTTCAGCCCGAGTATGCCACTGGGATTGGATACCGTAAGGCAATTACGCGCTAAAACGAATTTGCAGTTTGACTGCCATGTGATGGTCAGCGAGCAGGATTATTTTGTGGATGAACTGCTTGATATTGGGGTAGAACAAATTGTATTTCACGCGGAAACACAGCCGCATATCGACGGTATGCTGAATCGGATTCATGCAAGAGGGGTGAAAGCCGGTGTTGCCTTAAAACCGGCAACGCCCTTATCAGCTTTGGATTATGTGCTGGAAAAATGCGACACGGTATTGTTAATGCTGATCAATCCCGGCTATGCTTTTGTAAAGGGAGAAAAGCAGGTTGCGTATGCAGATCGTAAGATCAAAGAGCTGCGCCATAAAATTGATGCCATGGGTCTTGATACGAAAATTGAAGTGGATGGAAGAATTTCACCACAGAATATCCAAGATTATGGCAGCGGATTGGTTGATATTTTCGTTACCGGAAGCACTTGTATTGATCGTAATCATATGGAAGAAAGCTTTGACAAATTAAACGCATTGCGCACATCAGTAATAGGAGGTTAAGCATTATGGCAAGTTTTAAAGAGCGTTATGAATTCGCAAGCACTCAGGTAGTGGAAGAATTAGATACAACGTTAAAAAGCATCCGCAGCGAGGAATTGGAACAGCTTACAGAGGAAATCCTCAAGGCAGATCAAGTATTTTTTGTCGGAGTAGGAAGAGTCATGCTGGCTTTGCAGTGTGTATGCAAACGTTTGGCACATTTGGGCATCAACGCTCATTATGTCGGTGAAATTACCGAACCGGCAATCAAAAAGAATGATCTGCTGATTGTGGGTTCCGGTTCCGGCGGATCACTGTTCCCCTTAGGCATCGCAAAGAAGGCAAGAGCCGCTGTGGATTGTAAAATTGTTCATATTGGCTCCAATCCCAATAGTGAAATGAAAGATATTGCGGACTTTATGGTACGCATACCCGTGCGAACGAAGTATTATCTCGATGATGAAATTGATTCCTGCCAGCCGATGACATCACTATTTGAACAATCGCTGCTGCTGGTGGGTGATATTCTTGCCAAGATGATTATTGAACAAAAACAGCTAGATATGAAAGCGCTGTGGCAGTTTCATGCAAATTTAGAGTAATGAATATAACGTCATATCATGAATGAAAATGAATGACGTTTTTTATTACCCGAACATGTAATGATATACAGATTGATTGACTCGCTTATCCCATTAACAACAGAAGTATTTGATAAAAGCAATACCCGAAAGGAGCCTCCCTTCGGGTAAGTGTATAGTAATCTTATTCGACTGACTTTAAGGATTCCACCATAGGAATCTTTTTCAGTTTCCGATACATGACAAGATTAACGATCAGACCGAAAAGCATCGTAATCGCAAAAGAAATTATAAAGCTGGAGGCATCAATATTGCGTCCAAACATGACGTTTTCCATTTCGGCTAAATTCATGATCAGCTTGTGTAAACCAATGCCCAAGCCTAGGCCGCAGAATGCGCCAATCATCGTAAGCAGGATATTTTCGCGATAAACGTATTCTGCCACTTCCAAATCGTAAAACCCAAGCACCTTGATTGTCGCAATTTCCCGCAACCGCTCTGATATATTGACATTGGTCAAGTTGTACAGTACTACAAATGCCAGCATGCCGGCCGCAATAACCAATACGATTACGACAATGCTCAGTGAGGAAATCGTATCCGCAAAGCTGTTCGCAATGCCGCTGTAAAACGATACTGACGTGATAAATTTCTTTTCCATCCATTCATTGCCCAAGGTGGTTTCCACGCTGCTACCCGGTTCCTTCATCGTCGCAACCACGGCGGTATCCAACGGACGAATATGAAAGATTTGTTTATAATAGCTGGGCGACATATAAACATAATGACCGACATAATTTTCTACGATGCCGGATATTTTCACCTGGCGCTTAATGCCGTCATTTTCCGCAATTTCCATCATGTCACCATTGTGCAGTCCGGTATTCATCGACAGCTTTTCTGAAATCAATACACCATCACCCGGCAATGCCAGTTCCTCTTGACTGCCTCGAGAATGAAGCGATATAAACTGCTTGAATTGTTGCGTATCCTCCGGCGCCACGATTGTGACGTTCATTTCCTCTCCATCCGCATAAACATTGCCTTGATTCATAGTCAATGCCATCGCTTCTGAAATTCGCTCATCCTTTTCCAGCTCATTCAGAAATGCCTGTAAGTCCTTAGTGGCGGCGCCGTCCTTAATATTGGCCGAAACGTCATATTTCAGAATTTCACCGTATTGTTTGTTTACGACAGTAGAGATGGAATCCTGAATGCCAAAGCCAGACACCAGCAGTGCGGTACATCCGCTGATCCCAATCACCGTCATCAAGAAACGCTTTTTATAGCGAAATAAATTTCGTGCCGTAACTTTCTGTGTAAATGAGCAGTGATTCCATATCCACGGAATACGCTCCAATAATATTTTCTTACCTGCCTTCGGTGCCTTTGGGCGCATTAATAAAGCCGGGGTTTCAATCAATTCTTTATATACCGCCAAAAATGCCGCAAACACGGTGATTCCGCTCACAATACCGCTGGCAGTCAGCGCCAAGGGAAGCTGCGGGACAAATTGAATTGATGGCAGTGTATACATCAAATTCCACGCATTAAATATCACCGCCGGGAATATCTTCATACCGATCGTACAACCAAGGATACTGCCAACCACGCTGGCGATGAAGGCATAGAAAATAAATTTAAACGCAATGGCATTTTTACCATACCCCAATGCTTTCATCGTTCCGATGTTGCCACGCTGTTCATCAACCATCCGCGTCATTGTGGTCAAACATACCAGTGCCGCCACCAAGAAGAAAAACAGTGGGAATACTTTGGCAATGCCAGCCATACGGTCTGCCACCGAACCGTAATCCATATAGGAATAATGGGAATGACGATCCAGTACATACCACTCAGGAGCCGCCATTTCTTCCATATCCGCTTTGGCTTTTGCCAGCTTTTCAGCAGCGATTTCCAAGTCTGCTTCACCGCCTGCCTTCGCCACTTCAAACTGTGCCTTCCCTGATGCGTATTCACTTTGACCATCCGCCAGCTTACGTTCAGCCGCCGCAAATTCCGCGGCTGCCTTTGTTTCGCCATCGATTAGCTCCTGTTCTTTCTGTGCCAATGACGCTTCCTGTTCCTCAATGTATGCCTTCGTATCCTTCAGCTGCTTTTCTGCCTGTTCCAGCTGCATTTGAAGCGCCTGCTTGGCCGGTTCTATATAAGGCAGCGTTTCCTCCGCAATCTGTTTGGTTTGTTTTAATGTCGCTAGCTTTTCTTCCAGTAGCGTACGTTCTAAAGTGGTTAGATCAGGATTTTTCAGCTGTTCCTCCACCTGCTTGATTTCCGCATCATTGGCAGCGATCTGGTTCATCACCTGTTCGATCCGCTGATCCAGCTGCTCGATTTGTTTTTCCAAGCTTGCCTTCGTCGTCTCAAAGCTTGCCATACCTTCTTCATAGCTGATTTTCGCCTTCGCCAACTGTTCTTTGCCCTGGGCGATTTGTACCTTATAATCCGCAAAACGCTCCGCATAGCGCTGCTTTGTCGCACTTAACTCAGCCTGTCCTAAAATCAATTCCGTTTTTGCCTGATCTAATTTCAATTCATTGGCATTGATTTGCGAATCAAAGGTTTTCTTTCCATCCTCATATTCCTTTTCATGCTCACGCAGCTGCTTTTGGGCTTCTTCTTTGATCTGCGCAAAGCGAATATCACCCCGTTCCACCGCAATGTTTTCAAAGGCATTTTTAATCGGATCAATCAGTTCAAAGTAATCATCATCATAGGAATTGAGCTCACGAGCATTAGAAACTGTGATATTGGCTTCCGTGTAAATATCGGATTTGAATTCCTCTTGCAATACCATAATATAATAATCCACTTTTCCATTACCAATGTCAGAACTGCCGATTTCTGTGGACAGATAATAAGGAGTCAACACTTTGCCTACCACCGTATATTCTTCATGGCGCAAGCTGTCAGAAAGTTTTTCTGCATTTCCACTTTCCAGTTTGATCGTATCGCCGATCGCAATCGGAAGCTGATGAAGCTGCCCCATTTGAAGGACGCATTCACCGCTTTTATTTGGCAAGCGTCCTTCAATCACCTGGGCACGATTCATATAATCCAAATTTTGATCGCTTTGATCCTGTGGTAAAGCATGTATGCGCAGCACCAGCTGTGTCGTGTCCAGATAAGTAAGCGCATCTTGGGTATGGGTCGCAAAGACACCTTCAACGCCATCAACGGCACGTATCGCATCAATATCCTCCTTGGTTAAACCAAAGGTGGACATCACACGCAGATCCATTAAGTGATAATCATCATAGTACTGATCCGCGGTATATTTCATATCCGGTACCGCTGCCTTTACACCGGCAAAAAAGGCGACACCGATCGCCACAATCATCATGATCGAAATAAAGCGACCGAGTGATCCTTTGATTTCTCGTAATGTATCTTTCAATAACGAGGATCCCATTAGTATTCGATCCTTTCTACCGGGAGCGGATGTTCATTTTTTTCGATGCTTTCGATGCGTCCGTTACGCACTTTTATCACTTTATCTCCCATCGCCGTCAAAGCCAGGTTATGGGTTATTACCACAACACAGACACCGCGCTCGCGGCATGTGTCCTGTAATAATTTTAATATTTGTTTGCCGGTATTATAATCCAAGGCTCCGGTTGGTTCATCACATAACAATAGTTTGGGATTTTTCGCTAATGCTCGTGCTATAGCCACACGCTGTTGTTCACCACCGGATAATTGCGATGGAAAGTTAGAAGCACGTTCCTTTAATCCGACAGCTTCAATGGTTTCATCAATGTTTAACGGATTCTTACAAATTTGCGTTGCCAATTCTACATTTTCCTTGACGGTTAAGTTTTGTACAAGATTGTAAAATTGAAAAACAAAGCCGATGTCATAACGGCGATAGGTTGTTAATTCTTTCGCTTGGAATTGACTGATATCGGTGCCATCCACAAAAATCTTACCGCTGGTACATGAGTCCATACCGCCCAGTATATTCAAAATGGTACTTTTTCCGGCTCCGCTGGCGCCGGCAATGACCACAAATTCTCCCTTATCAATCGCGAAATCCACACCTGCAAGGGCTTCGATTTCCACTTCTCCCATATGATATATTTTTTTGACATCTTGAAATTCAATATAAGCCGTCATAAAATCACACTCTTTTCGTCTATATTATACTAGATTTTCATGTGTTTTGACAGATAACGCATCCCTTTTCATCGGTTTTCTATTAGTGATTGGACAGACATAACGATGTGAGTTTCTTAATTACTCATGATACAAATGCTTTTGTTATGTCAACGTATCATATAGGATAAACAAAATAGGCAGAATCTTAACGATCTTGCCTATTTTACATCACCTATTCTTCTCTTTCTGATATTCATATGTGATAAATAACAATATCCCTAATGCCATGCATGAAAAGCCCATATATATCATGATGTTAGTGGTATCGCCGGTTAATGCGCCGCCCACGCTCTGCGCACCTCCGGTGTTTGCGCCGGGATAGTAAGCTCCTTTAACATCTGTGTCCGGCTCTTGATGATTCGGATTATCCGGTTGATCAGGCTCTTTAGGATCATCAAATGACATCGTGTCATAAGCAAAGGGTTCCTTTACATTATGCTCCGGCTTCCATTCCGTGATCTTCACAATGTTCTCATCCGGTATGCCGTCTCCATCATTGTCAATGTTGGTATCCGGCTTGCCATTTCCCGTACTGTCGATGTCGATATCCGGTATCCAGTCTCCATCAATATCCACATTGATGTCGGCTTTGCCATCACCATCAAGGTCTAAGTTAATATCAGGATAGCCATCATCATCGGTATCAATGTTAATTTCCGGTTTAATCGTATCACCAATCGAATCATATAAGAATGTGCCTTTCTTATAGTCTTTTCCCGGTTTCCATTCATGGAGCGCTATGATGTTCACCAGCGGTGTTTTTCCGTCTTTTGAGATATTGATATGAGGTTTGAAGTCTCCCTTATTGTCGATGTTAATATCCGGAATGCCATCATCATCCAAATCTACATTGATTTCCGGTTTTGCGTTGATACCTGTGGAATATTTGATGTCACCAATCTCTACGCACTTGCTTGGCTTCCAATCCTTTAACATTACCAGATTCAAGTCCGGCTTGCCATCATTGTCTGTGTCTAGGTTTAGATCTGGTTTGCCGTCACCATCAGTGTCGATGTTATAATCCGGAATTCCATCCTCATTGCGATCTCCATTGATTGTGATCGTGTTTCCTTCATCGT
>CANDJN010000015.1 GCA_947385085.1 uncultured Erysipelotrichaceae bacterium
ATCAACACCGGCACTTGCGCCCGATCCAGGTGTTTTCGTATATTGTATTTCATGCTTATTAACTATCTCTAAATCCAGAAAGTTAGATATCGCTGAACTAGATAAAGGGCGATTAGAAGATGGATCAACTTCCTCATTTATAATTGCCACCTTATATTTTCCCACAGGTATTCCACTCAAATTTAATGCAAGCTTATTGCTGGATGCACTTCCCACATTACGATAATATTTGATAGTCGATCCACTTGCATCATATAACAGCACTGCAATTGTTCCATTTCCGCTAGCGTTTGCCTCTAAATTAACCGTACTATCTAAGACTGTCTTTCTGGTAGATTGATTGTCTTTCATTGCTTTTATATCTACCAGTGAAGCATTCATAGTTGAGGAAAGAATACGGATTCTTACAAAAGGACTCGATGTTCCATCACTTGGTACACCCTTTGCCAATTTATAGGGATGCCAATTACCATCCTGATAGCCTGAATCTGCCGCAAAGACAATTTTATTCTTATCCAAAAGGGCAAATGATCTGATAGACGCACCCTTTGAGCCGGGATTTATAGAGATAACGCCTTGTGATTTATTATATTGTGTTCCTGATACACTATCGATAACAGTATGAGCATTTGCCACATCCCATTGTGCTACATTATATAACGTGCTGTTACCGGGTAGTGATACAGTATTGTCTAGCCAGTAGGCACAATTATCTTTATAAATTCGATCAAGAACTCTTACAGATTGAATATCTTCTAACGTTGGAAGAAATGGTAGTTTATTACATGCCGAAGCTTCTTTACTGTTCAATGTCACATCCGCTGCTTCCTGCCTGATGACACTTCTGTTTAAGCTTTGCAAAATTTCACCATATCGAAATGACCGTGAAGCCATTAACACATATTCACCATTATTATTGCCAATATCCCAAATCATATCACTGCCTTGATGTTCACCATAAACAATTTTTGTGCCTATGTCTAGTGTAAAATTAGATGCTGCCTTCATTTGATTTGTAAAGTACGCATAAGCAGCAGTTACAGTAGCTATTAGTGCTAGTCCGGTAATACCAATTTTCTTCCACATAATAATTCTTCCTTTCCCTGCTTTGTCTATAAAAGTACACTTATCAAGACAAGGGAAAAGTGATAGAAAATGTAGGTATTATGGCGCTAAAACTTATATTTCAACGATAAATTCGCATGTTTAAAAAGGTGTACCTTGTAATACACCTTTTCCCTATTTTGTATGTTTTTTCTTTACTGTGCATATACGCAAAAATGGCAATTCCACCCGAATTGCTTGTACATATTGTACCATTTTTCGCTATATAGAGTATTCTTTTCTTTGTTTTGTTCGTACCGAAACTGCTTTTATTATCGAATCATGGTAATCTTTTTGATCAGCTTTGATAATTCTGATTCTGATGTGACAATAAAATCCGGTCGTTTTGGCAATGTGGTGACATCGCGGTGACGACGATTTAAAAAAATCATATGCCATCCGGCTTGAATGGCTCCCTTTACATCATGCTGGGGAGAGTCACCAATATAATATGTTTCCGATTTATTCAAATCCATAGCCTTTTCCACATGATCAAATGCCTTCAGGTCGGGCTTTGACGCATGAATCGCCTCCGATATGAAAATATTTTCTTTTTCCACCCATTGGATTAATTTCAAACTGTCAATCTTCTTTTGCTGATGCGCTGTTAACCCATTGGTTAGAATTCCCACTGTTTGGTGCTGATCCTTTAAAAAATCCAAAAGATTTCTCATCTCTGCTGACAAGCTAATCTTATATTCACTTTGCCGATAACACTGCTGAAAGCGATCCGCCTCTTTTTGATCAATGGTATATCCCATTTCTTCCATAGCCATACAAACACGTAGTGCTCCTGCATCATCTAAAGATATTTCACCCCTCATGATTTTAGGGAACAAGGCATCCCCATGCTTCCGTGTCAATGTGAAAAGCTGCTCTACATCAAGAGAAAATTGATTGCCCCAAAGCGTCTTTATTGCGTTTTTTAACGGCTGCGTTAAATCATATAACGTATCATCCACATCAAAAATAAAATTCATTTCTACACCTCATTTTTCTATATTATAACATGCACTCACTGAAAAAAATAATTTTCTTAACCAGCAATTTATTTCCATTTATCCACACTTACTTCATAATTCAAAAAAAAGATGGCATTCTTCTTAAGAATAATCCATCTATTTTAAGCTTCATTCGCTCTACGCCATCTGCATTTTTAAATACGCAAAGATGAAGTCATCCAAATCGCCGTCCATAACATTTTGAATCTGCGTTGTTTCATGATTGGTACGCACATCCTTCACCAGTGAATACGGGTGGAAAACATAAGAACGAATTTGTGAGCCCCACTCAATCAGTTTTTGCTCGCCCTTGATCTCTGCCAGTTTGGCTTCCTGTTCTTCAATCATTCGCTGATACAGACGAGACTTTAAAATACGCAGAGCTTCTTCACGGTTTTCATGTTGGGAACGACCGTTTTGACATGTCGCAACCAACCCGGTCGGCTTGTGAACCATTCGGACTGCCGAATCGGTTTTATTAATATGCTGACCCCCGGCACCGCTGGCACGCTTGGTCTCTACGATCAGATCCTCGGGCTTGATGTCAATCTCGATTTCATCCTGAAACTGCGGCATGACATCTAATGACGCAAAGCTTGTATGACGACGAGCTCCGGCATCAAAGGGAGAAATCCGCACCAATCGATGAACACCCTTTTCCGCCTTTAAGTAGCCGTATGCCTTGTCGCCCTCAACTAAGAAGGTAACGGATTTTATGCCTGCTTCATCGCCGTTTTGATAATCCAGCACCGTGACCTTAAAGCCTTTTTTGTTTGCCCAGCGGGTATACATGCGATAAAGCATCTCTGCCCAGTCACACGATTCAGTACCGCCGGCTCCCGGATGTATTTCTAAAATCGCATTAGACTGATCGTATTCATGCGACAACAGCACCTTGATTTCAAAGTCCGCAAAGACCGTGCACATCTCTGTGAATTCTTCTTCAAACAAAGGAAACAGTTCTTCGTCCATTTCCTCTTTCAACATCTGCGCCGTATCTTGTAATGACGCAATGGATTGTTTCAGGGAATCATACGCATCTACGACCTCTTTCAGTGAATTCAATTGACGTATCGTTCGCTGAGCCTGATCCGCATCACTCCAGAAATTATCCTCCATTGTTTTTTGCGTTAATTCTTCAATCTTATAGCTTTTCTCATCGTAGTCAAAGTGACTCACCCAACGAAGCGAGCTTCGCTGAGTGAGTATCCAATCGTTGCTTTATTTCATATAATTCCATCATTACCCATACCTTTCATCTTTCGTCAATAACAAATCTTAATCAAAACGCATTAATTCCTTTATTTGTCTTTTTCCGACGGTTCCTTGGTTTCTTCCTGCTCCTGACGCTTAATCTCAACCTTTAAAGCAAAGAATACAACTTCCCTGGCAATCCGCTGCATCATTTCTTCAAACATTTCATAACCTTCGGATACGTATGCTTGAAGCGGGTTATTCTGCGCATAAGAACGCAAATGAATACCGTTGCGCAGCTTGTCCATCATATCGATATGCTCAATCCAGTTGCGATCCATGTTGCGCAACACGATTGTTTTCTCAAACGGCAGGAATTGTTCCTTGATCGGGGCAATCTTGGCTTCATAGATCTCAAAGATTTTATCAGCACAGAAGCGTGTTGCCTGATCTTGATTCAAGCCGCGCAAGTCATCCGCCTTGATGATGCCTTCCTCTAGTCCTAACAAATTCAAGCCTTGAACGATGCTTTCACCATTCACCGTATCCTCATGATGAGACTGATCAACATTGGCTGCGACAATACTGTCTACCACACGATCACACATATCGCGGACAATACTGTGAACATCGTCATTTTCCAATACGAAATTGCGCTGTTCATACATAATTTCACGCTGCTTGCGCAATACATCATCATAATCCAATAACTGCTTACGCACATCAAAGTTATAGCCTTCTACGCGCTTCTGCGCTTGTGAAATGGACTTGGTTACCATTTTGGATTCCACCTGTTGATCACCGATCGTCGCAAACAGTCCTTCCAATCGCTCTCCACCGAATCGTATCATCAAATTATCCTGCAAGGACACATAGAAACGAGAATATCCCGGATCGCCTTGACGACCGCTTCGTCCGCGCAGCTGATTATCAATGCGGCGTGATTCATGACGCTCGCTGCCGATAACGGCTAAACCACCCAGCGCGCGGGAATCTTCACTTAATTTAATATCGGTACCACGACCTGCCATATTGGTGGCGATTGTTACGGATTTCACCTGGCCCGCCTTCGCTACAATTTCCGCTTCACGGGCATGGTTTTTGGCATTCAACACTTCATGGGGAATCTTGCGGTCTTTTAACATTTGCGAAATCAATTCGCTTGTTTCTACGGCAATCGTACCCACAAGCACTGGTTGGCCACGTTCATACAGCGATTCCACCTCATCGCACAGCGCCTTGAACTTCAATGCCTTTGTGCCCCAAATCGCGTCTGGATAATCCACACGCTGAACCGGCTTATTGGTCGGTATCACAATAACGCGCATATTATAAATTTCCAAGAATTCTTCTTCCTCGGTCTTTGCCGTACCGGTCATACCTGCCAGCTTCTCATACAAACGGAAGAAATTCTGATAAGTGATCGTTGCCAGCGTACTCGTTTCCTCTTTGATCTTTACGCCTTCCTTTGCCTCTATTGCCTGATGCAGACCATCCGAATAGGCACGTCCCGGCATCGTACGTCCGGTAAACTGATCGACAATGACAATCTCATCCTCTTGTACGACATACTCGACATCCTTCATCATAATATAATTGGCTTTCAATGCCTGTTGGATATGATGAACGAGCTGCGTATGCTCAATATCATAAAGATTCTTGATCTTGAATTTGCGTTCCGCAACGCTGACGCCTTTTTCCGTTAACTGAATCTGGCGCGTTTTTTCATCAATTTCATATTCATCCTTATGCAGACGCTTGACAAACATATCGGCCTGTAAATACAAATTAGCGGTTTGCTTACGCCCACCGGAAATAATCAACGGAGTCCGCGATTCATCAACGAGAATGGAGTCCACCTCATCGACAATCGCCATATGCAGACCACGCTGTACCCGATCCTTGACATCGGTTACCATGTTGTCGCGCAAATAGTCAAAGCCAAGCTCGGAATTGGTCGTATATGTAATATCACATGCATACGCCGCGCGTTTTTGCCGCGAGTCCATTGCCCGCATGTTGACACCGACGCTTAAGCCGAGGAAACGGTAAATCTCGCCCATCCATTCCGCGTCACGGCCTGCCAGATATTCATTCACCGTAATGACATGTATCCCCTTTTGTGCCAACGCATTCAAGTATACGCACATAACGGCGGTTAACGTCTTACCTTCACCGGTCTTCATCTCGGCAATATCGCCCTGATGCATCGCTGCCGCACCCATAATTTGAACCTTATAGGGATATTCGTGAATGACACGCTGTGATGCTTCACGCGCAACCGCAAAGGCTTCTACCTGAAGATCATCCAATGTCTCGCCCTGTTCATAGCGAGCCTTAAATTCTTCCGTTTTCGCTTTCAGCTCATCATCGCTGAGTGCGCGCATTGTTTCGCTTAATGCATCCACCTTATTGGCAATCTGCTCTAATCGCCCCAATATTTTTTTCTCGCCGCTGAATAGGCGTTCCAAGAAATTTGCCATTGATTTATCCTCCGATCATCATCGTTACTCTTTCGATACTTACTCTTTATTTTAACACATATTCGCGTTAAAGACGAGGCTTAACTGCCGGATCGCATAAAAAAGTGCTGTTAACAACGCTTTTGACTTCCCAAAAATGGAATAGGAAAATCCATTGTTTTCGCTTTCCGACCATCTGTGGTATAATGCCCTTGCGATCCAAGTCATACGCAAGGCCATGAAAAAAGACTGCTTTCGCAGTCTATCTTGTTGTTTCTTACAGTTTTACGATGTTATGAGCTTGCGGTCCGCGATCGGTCTCCACTTCATCAAACTCAACTTCCACATCATTGTCGATGGTCTTAAAACCTTCCATCATCAGCTGTGAATAGTGAAAGAATACATCTTTGCCATCTTCTTTAGTGATGAATCCGTATCCTTTCTCTTGATTGAACATTTTTACTTTACCTTTCATTAGAGTCCTATACCTTTCTAGCTAATCTTAATGCATGGTTTCATTATATATGCTTTCCTGTAGAAATGCAAGGGATATACATCGGATTTTCATAAATTTTTCCATTCTACGACAGGTTAAAAATAAATGCCGGCAAAAGACGGTTTTCATTGCCATAGAATTCCTTTACCACTGCGAAAAATGACGAAATGAGGGATTACACATGATCAGTAAAGAACGTGAGCCATGGACTCGCATCCTTGAAGTATTTACATGGTTATACTGCTTTATGATGTTAACGCTGTTTCTGTTTTACACAGAAGAAGGTTTTTTTCATATCACCGATGCCAAATATCACTGCTTTATTTTCTTGTCTCTTGTTTTCATAGCCGTAAGCTTATCCTGTCTTTGTATTCGTTTTTTCTATCATCAAAAAGCATGTCACTTCCATCATCTCATTCACAGCTTATCGATCAGTGACTGGTGTATGCTGGGACTGCTTGCTTCCCATACGATAACACTGATGATTTCCCCTTATCCAAGTGAAGCATTCAGTGGAACGATTGGACGGCACTTGGGGTATAGCTTTACAATGATCATAGTGATCCTCTATTTTTTAATATCCCGTCAGCTTGTGCATCATAAGACGCTGCTTCATTGCTTCCTGATTGCTTCCACGCCTGTAATCCTTTTGGGTATCGGCAATTCCTTAGGATGGGATCCGCTTCATTTTTTTCAACACCTTAGTATGGAAGATCAAACACGCTTTTTATCCACCATCGGCAATGTCACCTTCTTTGCCCAGCTCATGTGCTTATGCGCGCCTATTGCGGCGATGTTACTGATGAATACGAACAAGCAAAGATTGCGCTATGGCTATGAAGCATTCCTTTTTATAGGCTTTTACGCACTTGTGATTGCGCATATTGACAGCGCCTATTTAGGGTTGATCGCTTTTCTGCTTTTCTGCTTTAACCAAAACGTTACCAACCAAAAAGGACTTCATGATTTTTTGATCGTGCTTACCCTGTTTTTCGCCGCTGCGGCAACCGGACAAATGATTCATAACATCACAGTGTTTCCCAGCGAGGGCATTTCTCAATATCTGCTTTCTTGTACATGGGTTTGGATTGCCCTTGCCCTATCATTACTCGGAGTATTTTGCAGTCGGTTAAGCAATGCGCATTTTCCCGCCTTGCCCTATTCAAAAATCCGTAAAGCGGTATTGATTTCTGCCCTGCTTGCCATCCTCCTTGTACTGTTCTTTATGGCTTATTTTACCCTTTATCCACCCGGACAAGATTCACCGCTGCTTTCCTACCTGCGCTTTGACGATGCTTGGGGTTCTCAGCGTGGGCTGTTATGGAAACAGCTTACTTCCTTATATGTTCATAAATTTACTCTGCCGCAGAAGCTGTTTGGACAAGGCTTGGATTGTGTGCGTCTGATATTAACTCAGAATCTCGGCAATTCTTATCTTCCTTTCGATAATGCGCATAATGAATATCTTCAATATCTCGTAACCAGCGGAATTATTGGATTATCGCTTTATCTTGTCCTAGGCGCTTCCCTGTTTGTTCGTCTTTCTTCGCGTTGTGATCAGCCCTATACCAAAGCCATCGCCGCTGCCATTATCACATATGGTGCACAGGCGCTTACCTCTCTAAACCAGCCGATTATTACCCCGTTATTGTTTCTGTTCTTTGCGATCGGAGAATCCATACTGCGTCAGCCTCTCATAAAATCAGTGGATGTCAACGATTGAGAAAAAAGCCTTTTGCATGTGGTTGTTGTTCAAGAAACAGCGGATGAGCACAACAGACAAGCGCCTCCGTTTTTTTTATCGTTTTGGGCAACAGATGATAGGCGGCGCGCAGTGTGGCTCCGGTTGTGAGCACATCATCAATCAATAGCACCTTGCGTTTGGACAAATCCTCATCACAGTGCCAGTCCATAATTTCACTGATATGTTGACGCTGTTCGTAAGATAACAGCGACTGCTTGTGATCGGATCGTTTGGTAAATGGTTGAAGCCTTGGCAAGGAAATTACCTCGCACATTTCCTTTAACGCATGAAAGCCCCGCTCCTGATTTTTCTTTGCGCCGGAGGGCATCAATAATAATGTCCAGCCCTTGAACTGTCTGGCGATACGATGACGAAAATCCCAAAAGAACAAACGACGCAATGCGATATCCTGGCCTTCCTTATACTGAAAAAGCAGATTCTCCAAAAAATCATTGTATTCATATAAAATATGTACCTTCATATCCTCAAGCATTCGCACTGTTTCTACCGGCTTTAATTGACCTTGACAGTCTCCGCATAACAAGGTGTCGCTGTGAAGCCAATGATAAAAATCCTGATGATACGAGATGTCATGGTCACATAACAGACATCGCTTCATTTAGCTTCACCGTCTTTTCCGGTAATTTTGTTTCATTCATCTTCTGAATCGCTCGAACACAGCGTTTGATTTGCCGATTGACATGGCGACACAAAAACAAGCCGGTACCAGTTGGCGTCTCTTGGCTGCGGCCGACTCGTCCGATGATCTGAATCAAGCTTGCCTCCTGAAACACCGCATGATCACAATACAGCACTGCCACATCTACCCCGGGAATGGTGATGCCTCGCTCCAAAATGGTTGTGGTAAACAAGCAGTCATAGCGTCCTGCACGAAAATCGGAAATGATCTGTTCCTTTTCTGTACTCTTGGATGTGAACGCGCAACAGCGAATCAGCCAGCGAAACAAGTGTTGGATGCGATGGGCGTCCGCAATGGTCGGCACAAACACCAAAGCAGGAATTCCTGCTTTTTTGCGTTGTCTTAAAAAGCGTGCGCAATGCCATAGCTGAAACAATGGCAGCGTATGAATAATGCGCGGTACGACTAGAGGCTTGCCGTGAGGACGCTGAAACAATTCCACCATCGCCAGTTTCCCCTGTTTTACTTCATTTAACATCGTTTCATCGGGTGTTGCCGTCAAGTACAGTCGCTGTCCCTTACAGGCATGCGAGGCAATCGTTTCTAACAACGCATTACCGCGATAAGGAAAAGCGTCAATCTCATCCATGATCAATAAATCAAACGTCTGCGGATAGCGATACAGCTGATGCATCGTACAGATGATTAGATCACCATCCACGACCTGTGTATGCCCTTCACAAACCGCGACCACATTGATCATTGGAAATGCCTTGGCCAAGCGATCACGAATTTCCAGTACGACTTGACGGCGTGAAATCGCAAACCCGACCTTTTTTCCTTCGCGCAGTGATGCTTGAATGCTGTCCATCACCAGCTCTGTCTTTCCTGCCCCGCAAGCCGCATAAATCAATACATCCCTGCCTTGTCTGCGATAGTAAGCAATATCGGCAACGGCTCGCTGTTGCGATGGAGTAAGAGGATATTTCAGTTCATAGGAAGCAGCCACAACACGTGCAGAATACGCACCGGCCTTCGGAGGTTCATCCACATTCATGCGTCCAAACGCGATACATTTACGACAATAATAATTGTTATGAAATGGATCATAGGCAAACCACGCCGGATCATGATTGCCGCATCTTTGACATTTCATTTACATCCCTCCTATCTATATATACACGAAAAAAAGGGACATTCCAAAAATTTTTATCATTTTCATAAAAAAAAAGAGCCGCACCTGATAAGTGTAGCTCTCCATTTACTAATCCAGCTCCAACCCGCCGGTATAAAGCTGATAATACACCTGCTTTTCTGCCATAAGCTTTTCATGATTGCCGCGTTCGATAATGCGTCCGTGATCCATCACCATGATAACATCAGAATTGCGAATTGTCGATAAGCGATGCGCGATCACAAATACGGTTCGTCCTGCCATCAGCTTATCCATGCCATCCTGTACGATCTTCTCCGTTCGTGAATCGATCGAGCTCGTTGCCTCATCCAGAATCAACACCGGCGCATTGGCAAGGGCGGCTCGGGCAATCGACAACAGCTGCCGCTGTCCTTGAGAAAGACTGCCGCCATCGGAATGAATGACCGTCTGATAGCCGTGCTCCAGATGACGGATAAAGCCATGCGCATTCGCCAGCTTTGCGGCCGCAATCACCGCTTCCTCACTGGCATCACGGTTCCCATAGCGGATATTATCCATAATCGTACCTGAAAACAAATGCGTATCCTGTAAAACGATACCGAGGGAACGACGCAAATCCGCTTTCTTAATCAATTTAACATCGATGCCGTCATACGTAATGGAACCCTTCTGAATATCATAAAAGCGATTGATCAGATTGGTGATCGTTGTCTTGCCGGCTCCGGTAGCGCCGACAAAGGCAACCTTTTGACCACGGTGCGCATACAGATTTATATCATATAAAATCTGTTTATCATCGCGATAACCAAAATCCACATGGTCGAAAATAATATCACCAACCAATGGTACAAAGGTAATCGATCCATCGGTATGCGGATGCCGCCATGCCCATGAATCATCGCTTGATTCACTTTCCACCCATTTGCCATTGACTTCCTTCGCATGTGTCAGCGTCACCAGACCGTGATCCTCTTCCAGCGGTTCATCCATCAGCGCAAAGATTCGCTGGGCTCCGGCAGCTGCCATAATCACGGAGTTAAACTGCTGGGACACCTGTGTGATCGGATTGGTAAATGACTTATTTAATTGCAGGAAGGAAGCCAGCGCTCCTAATGTCAAACCATTTACGCCGTTGATTGCCAATACACCACCGGCAATTGCCGTAAACACGTAAGAAATATTTCCCAAATTACCCAACACCGGCATTAGAATATTCGCAAACTGATTGGCTTGATAGGCGCTTTCAAACAACATATCATTTACTTCATCAAACTCTTTTTTCACTGCTTCCTCATGGGTGAATACCTTTACGACCTTAGTTCCGCTCATCATTTCTTCAATATATCCGTTCACCTTGCCGAGATCCTTTTGTTGGCGATGAAAATAAACACTGCTTTTTGCGGTAATTTTACTCATGGCCTGTTTCATCACAAAAACCATAACCACCACGATCAAAGTAAGCGGCAAGCTTAATACGCACATTGACGCAAAAACACCAATGATCGTAATCATAGAAGATACAAACTGCGGAAAGCTCTGGGAGATTACCTGGCGCAGTGTATCCGTATCGTTGGTATACACGGACATAATATCGCCGTGATAATGCGTATCAAAATAGCGAATCGGCAGCTTTTCCATATGCGCAAACAAATCATCACGCACCCGCTTCATCGTTCCCTGCGATACTTCAATTAACAGCTTGTTACTGCCATAGTTCGCCGCCACCCCGCACAAAAACAGCACCGCCATTTTACCCAAGGTCTCAAGCAGCGTTTCAAAGGAAGGATTGGCTTGATTTAACAAGGGCAGGATATAATCATCAATTAAGCTTTTGATAAACAGTGAGCTTATCACCGTTGCCAGTGAGGAAATCACCAATAAGATCAATACGATGATACAGGTTCCTTTATAAGAATGAATTACATAGCCCATTAGCCGCTTTAACACCGCCAGAGACTGTTCATCCGCTTTCACCCTTACACTCGTTCTTCTAGGCATGATCCTCACCTCCCTTAACCTGCGTATCATAGACTTCACGATATATCGTATTATTCCTTAATAATTCCTCATGCGTTCCAACACCTGCAATCTGACCATCATCCATCACAACAATCATATCCGCATCCTCAATCGACGCAATTCGCTGCGATATGATAAATTTCGTCATATTGCCCAAATCTTCGCGGAATGCTTTGCGAATCAAATAATCAGTACGCGTATCCACGGCACTGGTGGAATCATCCAGAATCAGAATTTTCGGCTGCTTTAACAATGCCCGCGCAATACACAGACGCTGTCTTTGTCCGCCTGACACATTACTGCCGCCCTGCTCGATATACGTATCATAGCCATCGGGAAACTGACGGATAAATTCATCCGCCTGCGCCATCTTACATGCCAAAATCATCTCCTCGTCGCTTGCATCCGCCTTGCCCCAACGCAAATTATCCTTAATCGTACCGGAGAACAGTACATTGTTTTGTAAAACCATCGCAACGCTGTCGCGCAGTACCTTCAAATCATATTCCTTTACATTGTGATTGCCAATCAACAGCGCTCCGCTTGTTACATCGTATAAACGCGGCAGCAGCTGAACTAATGAGGATTTCCCACTGCCGGTGCCGCCTAAAATACCGATCGTTTGACCACTGGCAATATTCAAATGGATGTCACGCAAAGCGGCGTTTTCCGCATCCTTGCCATAATCAAAATACACGTGGCTAAAAGTAATCGATCCATCCTTGACTTCCGTCAAAGGATGATCGGGATTCACAATGTCGCTTTTTTCCATCAACACCTCTTGGATTCGTTTCACTGAGGCAATCGACATCGACAGCATAACAAAGATCATCGATAACATCATCAACGACATTAAAATATTCATCGTGTACGTCATCATGCTCATCAATTCTCCCGTTGTTAAACTACCGGAGACAATACGCTGGGCACCCAGCCATGAAATGGTGATGATGCATCCATACATCGCCAGTTGCATACTCGGTGAATTGAAAATCAAGATATTCTCTGCCTTTTTAAACATTTTATAAATTTGATAAGAAGCGCCGTGAAATTTTTCAATTTCATCCTCTTCCTTCACGTATGCCTTCACCACGCGCATATTGGTGATATTCTCCTGAACGCTGGCATTCAAATCATCATAGCGTTCAAAAACCTTTAAGAAAATCGGATGGGCAAAGCGCACCACCAAGGTTAGTACAACGCCTAAAAACAGTGCCGCATATAAAAATACCTTGGCTAATTCCGCATTGATGATAAAGGTCATCGTCAACGCACAGATTAACGTCAACGGCGCTCGTACGCACATCCTAAGCACCATCTGATAAGCATTCTGCACATTGGTCACATCACTCATCATTCGCGTAATCAAACCGGCGGTAGAGAAATGATCCACATTCTGAAAGGAAAAATCCTGAATGTTGGCAAACATCGCTTTACGCAGGTTACGGGCAACTCCCGCTGAAGCATAAGCCGCATTTTTACCTGACATCGCGCCGCAATACAACGATGCGAACGCCGCAACAACCATCAAAGCGCCATAGCGAACCACCGCTCCCAGATCACCTTGATTCACACCTTGATCAATGATAAATGACATTAAAAACGGCAGACTGATTTCCAGCAGCACTTCGCCAACCATAAATAACGGCGCGGCGAAAGATGCTTTTTTAAATTCCTTAACTTCCTGTAATAATCGTTTGATCATGAGTGTCCTCCTTCCTTATCTTCCTTTGCGATAGCTTTCTTATGATGAGCATCGCCTTCCTTCATTGCATCAAATGATTTCAGTATCCGCTCCAGCATATTATAAAGCTGTTGTTGCTCATGCTCATCCAAGCACGAAACTAATGCCGCATCATTTTCCGCAAATCGCTTGCGCAAAATTTTATCCAAATCCCACGCCTTCTGCGTTACCTCAATGTTTTTCATGCGCGCATCCTTAACATCAATCTTGCGCTCAATCAGTCCCTTGGCTTCTAAACGATTTAAGATGCCGGTAACGGTCGGATTGGAAATATCCATATCCTTTTCAATATTGCGCTGATTAATCGTTCTTCCTTCATCATGGGCGCGAAACAAATAGATCAAAGTGAAGGTTTGGGTTGCGGTTAAATCATATTGCGCAAACATCGCATTCAACCTTGCCTGATTCATATAATAGATCTGTTTGATTAACAGTGCAGTTTTCCTCTGTTTCATCCAATCCTCCTTTATCAACCTGTCATAAAATGGCGTCCAATAATATATAGCGTACTATATATTAGCGTGCTATATATATTTTAGCGATATTTTTATTTTTGTCAACCGCTTATTAATTTAACCGCTTAGCTTGATCCAACATAAAAAAGGCTGATATACAGCCTCATACATGGATACTTATCATTTAAAGATCCATGTCACTCGTAATCTTCATCCACATTGGACACTTCTTCCTTATGTACCCCTTCAGTCGCATCCGCATTAAAGATTGTCTTCAAAGTCATCAAAGCAATTTTTATGTCGAATAACAGCGAATAGTTTTCCAGATACATGAGATCAAATACGAGCTTGTCATAGGGAGTGGTATTGTACTTGCCCATGACCTGCGCATAACCGGTAATACCTGCTTTGCCGGTAAGACGAAAGCGAAATTCCGGCATGGTTTTATAATATTTTTCGGCAATTTCCGGCCGCTCCGGGCGTGGTCCGATGAGTGACATATCGCCCTGAATGACATTGATAAGCTGCGGCAATTCATCCAATCGAAGTTTGCGGATGATTTTTCCTACATGGGTAATCCGATCATCGTCCTTTTGCATGAGCACCGCTTTGCCATCTGCCTCCGCATTCTCTTTCATACTGCGGAATTTATAAATGCGGAATACTTTTCCACCTATGGTTAAACGATCCTGCCGATAAAATACTGAACCGCCATCCTCACATTTAATCATCACCGCCACGATTAGCATAAGCGGGGAAAGCACCAATAGGATAACAAGGCTGATCAGTAAATCAAAGAAGCGTTTGCATAATTCCTGTTCAAATGATAAGCCGCGGTTTTTCATCAAGTACAATGGAGTATCAAGCAGATTAATCATCATACTGCTTTCCAAAATCACATCATCGCTGGACGGCACCAAATACAAACGGACATTCTGCGCATAACATTCACGGATACATTGTTCTCTCAACGTCGGATTGACGCGGTCTAACGCCACCGCATCATACCCCTTGATCACGTCCTGAAAGCGAACCCCATCCGCAATCCGCACTACATCGCTGATGTGATATTTATCATAGCGCCGGTTCATTTTATCCAGCACGATGCTGGGCGTCTCTGCCTCATATAAAAACAATACCTCGCGTGCCTTGAATATTTTAAAATACAGCTTATTAGAAAAAAAGCACCATAAGAATACATATACAAATTGAACAAGGCTCATGATGAGCATCGCATTCATCTGCGGAAACGCACGCCACATCAATGAAATCACAAAATAATAAATAATATTGATAAAGATAATGGAGATGAAATTAGAATAAATCATTTCCGTAATTCGATAATCACCTACTCGATAACCGCCGTTTAGCTGGGTAAAGGCCATTAACAGACATCCATAAATTATGACTACCAGCCAGTGTCCTTTACGGAAAAATTCTGTCGCCGCCCCGGGTAATACCGGCTGGGAATACACTGAATACCACGTATATGCAAAAACGGCAGTCAAGGCTGCCAAGTTGCAGAATCTTATTAATAACAGAATTGTTCGTTTAAAATTTATGATTTTATAGGACATGAATTTCACCCTATTCATTATACTATAATTACAAAGTAAAAGAAAAGACAGACAACAATAAAGTAAAAAAATTTATCATAAATATGATATTCTCGTACTTGTGCTGCCTCATGAATAGGATGGCCTATTTCACATTTATTATGATTTTCACATATGATCATAACGAGCCTTTCTTTACAGAACGATGTGAGTTTGTTTTTGATATTATTCCGAATTCCGTAAACTAGTAATAAAGAATCCGGTGCAGGACGCTATGATATTCAGCTTACTCCGAAAAAGCAACATTTACCCTGCGTTATCATAGAATTAAAAGCCAAAAAAACGCTTCCATGAAGAAACTGCATCAGCTTGCACAGGATGCGCTGCGACAAATAGCGGACAAGCAATACGATACTGATTTAAAGGCAGATGGAATCACAAGCATCATCAAATTCGGTGTCGCCTTTAGTGGTAAAAATGTCGCTGTGGTTAAAGATTGATACTCAAGCGTACCATCACTCATAGCACAAAAAAACGAAAAGACAAATGATATGTTTTAAAGCCATATCGCTTTTGCCTTTTTATTTTCTCTTGTTAATCTTTCATTAGCCTTATCAACATAACTACAAGCTAAAAAAATGATCCTTACCGGATCATTTTATGTATGAATTTAAATATCCATGCCCTTCTGTGCTGCCGTCACGATTGCCATCTTATAGACTTCTTCTTCATTACAGCCGCGTGATAAATCATTGATCGGCGCATTCAAGCCTTGTAAAATCGGACCGATAGCCTCATAACCGCCTAAGCGTGCCGCGATTTTATAACCGATATTACCGGCGTCGATATTCGGGAAGATAAACGTATTGACATTACCCGCCACAGTAGAATGAGGTGCCTTCAACTTTGCGACCTCTTCCGATACGCAACAGTCGAACTGCATTTCTCCATCCACCTCAAAATCAAGCGGCATACGCTTCAAGCGCTCGCTTGCTTCCTGTACCTTGGCAACGCTTTCACCTTTGGCAGAACCGCAGGTAGAATAGGATAATAAACCAACTTTCGGTTCAATACCGAATTGGCGCACTGTGCTGGCCGTCTGTAATGTAATCTCAACCAATTCATCCGTATTGGGATTGATATTAATCGAACAGTCACCCATTACCAGCTGGTTTTCATCCTTTAACAAAATAAAACAGCTGGAAACCAGAGAATGTCCCGGACGTGCTTTAATCAGCTGTAATGCCGGTCTTACTGTATCGGCTGTAGAATAAGTCGCTCCACCCAACAGACCATCCGCAAAACCCATTTGAACAAGCATTGTTCCAAAGTAGTTCGTCTGTAATAATAATTTATGGCATGTTTCCGCATCCATTTTTCCTTTGCGCAATTCTACCATTTTTATAACCATTTCGTTCATGTTTTTATATTCATGCGGATCCAGCGTTTCAATACCGTCCACAGAGAGTCCACTCGCCTTGGCACAGCCGTAAATTTCAGCGCGATTTCCCAACAATACGGGATTTAAAATTCCTTCCTCATGTAAGCGGACCGCTGCCTTTAATACCCGGGGATCACTGCCTTCCGTAAAAACGATACGAATGCCCTTTCCTTTGATTTTACCAATCAGACTTGAAATCATATCTTGCTAATCCTCGCTTTCCAGATCATATTATACACCCAAATCCATATCCAAGAAAAGGAATTTATAGTCAGTACAAAGAAAATTTTGTCAACAATTCTTTATTATTGGCTTGCATACTTTTTTTGCTTTTTCCATTCTTGACCGAGCTCTTTCTTTGATAAATTCGTGAATTTTGTTGACAAGGGATGCTCTGCTCGCCTTTAGATTTATACGAAGTACACCGGCCTAAGTTTCTACAAATGCTATCACTGTGCGCAGTTGTGATGATTATACTGATTCGCTTAACAAAAGAGAGACCTAATATCTACATCATAGTTATTTTCAATCAAGATGTAGTTACATTCATATTGTTTGCACATACGGAGATTTTCCGTATTATCTTTAAGGACTGATGCTAAAGTACACCATGAATCATCCCCTCTGTTTTCAATCATCCTTGCATATTTCTTAACGTCAGAGAAATGCGTCTTGATATATTGCTAGCTCATAATAAGACAAACATATTGTATTTCTTTCAAGTAGTCCTGCGTAAAATCTTTCTTCCAATCAAATGGAATATACGAACCTTCTATCACAAGGTTCTGCCGGTTCTCTATTGCGGTCTTTACCATCTCGCGAACAATCGGCCAAAGATAATCAACCAATTCTTTATCATCCTCTGCCGTTAACTGAGTGTTTCCGCTCCTTATAAGTCCCATCTTTAGATGGTCGATTGACAAGTAGGGAAAGTGATATTTCTCCAATTTTTTTGCGCCAATAGCGTTTTGCCGGTATGTGTTGCCCCTGATATTAAAACAATCATTTTTATATTCCTCCTAGAATTAACGCTACAAACATAATACTATAATTGCACTTATATTATTATCCTGTCTCCATTATATTTCACTGATAAAAAATCGCAAAATCCTTATAGCAATTTCCATTGCTTTATATTATAATATCGGTATTACAGAGTAGAAATATGCGCGTCAAGTACATCCTGAACGGGGAGTTGTCAGTTTGGCGAAAAACATTATTGTTTGCGGTGCATATTTCGCATCCCACTGTTGCCTATGGAAAGAGTCTTTTAAAATACCTCTGATTTCATATGCGATGATGGAAAAGGAGGTTTTTATTATGGAAGACTTTGTAAAAACGAATTCGTTCTGGAAAGCGAGTGCCCAGGAATTCAAACGGGTGAAAAGCATTTGCATTGCCTCAATGATGACGGCTTTGAACACGCTGTTGGGAATGTTCACCATTACGCTAATTCCCAGAATCCTGATCATTTCTTTTTCCTTTTTGGCCAGCGCATCCTGTGCGATGTTCTGCGGTCCATTGTTAAGCGGCTGTGCCGGCGCGATTGCCGATATTTTAAAATATATTGCGCATCCCAACGGACCGTTTTTTATCGGCTATACGCTGAATGAATTTCTGGTCGGAATGATTTACGGCTGTTTCTTTTATCACCGTAATAAGATTTCACTGCGACGCTGTATCTTTGCCCGCCTTACCATAGTATTGATACTAAATCTGTTTTTAACGCCATTATGGCTGTATATCATGTATGATGAGGCTTTTCTTGCCATGGTTTCCGCCCGGTTGCTTAAAAATCTAGTCATGTTTCCGGTCGACACATTCCTGTTATATATCGTGATGCAAGTATCCGTAAAAATAAAGCGGCAGCTTCATTGATGTCAAATTGTTTTAGAGAACACGAACAGATAACTACTTCATAGAATTGAATATAGAACTTGCAACAAGCACTTGTCACTGACCGAAAAGGAACGGTTAAGCGGCGGGTGCTTTTACTTTTTCAAAAAATCAGAACACAAGGGGAAAACAGGCTATCCCTATGGGCTATTGGGTGAGAGGTAAAAACCTCCCGCCCTTTTTTAGTGCTTGTTGCACTCCTTGAAAACTGAATAGCAGCCGCCAGAGGGATACCTGCCGCAACGGACAGCAGGCGATGATACGAGCCTGCCCATTGCTTAATGAGTGCATAGCACCGACAGAGAGAACGCCGCTTTAAGGGAAGCGTGGAACTGTATGGACTGGCTGTGCTTACATATCCCCGTCTTTATTTTAGTCGGGGATAAATCTATTTTCAAGGAGGAAACGCCTATGTGCAGTAAAACCAAACGAAAACGCCGAAAGGAGGACGCCCATGCAGAAGTTAAATCTGGTGGAAGCGGAAACGCTTCTTTACGAGCCGCTTGAAAAGCCTTCCTTTGTGGTGGACGGTCTTATCCCAACAGGCTTGTCATTATTCTGCGGCTCACAGAAAATCGGCAAGAGCTGGCTCATGCTTAAGCTCTGCCTGTGCGTGTCGCAGGGGCTTCCCCTGTGGGATATGCCTACAAGGGCGGGCGATGTGCTGTACCTCTGTCTGGAGGATACCTTTTTCCGCATACAGGACAGATTGTTCCGTCTGACCGATGAAGCTAACACAAAACTTCATTTCGCCGTGGCGAGCTGCAAGCTCTCGGACGGTCTTATGGTACAGCTTGAGGACTATCTCAAAGCATACCCCGACAGCAGGCTTATCGTCATTGACACACTGCAAAAGATACGCACCGCTTCCAAAGACAACGCCTACGCCAACGATTATGGGGATATATCGCTGATAAAGGATTTTGCCGACAGGCATTCCATTTCGGCGTATTTTTGAGCTTGCCAATGCGGGAATGGGGGCACACAAAATCGCCACGCAGTTTCGCAGAGAACAAGTACCCTGCCCGTCTTGGTGGCTTCATTCAAGGGGAGAAAAAGACTACTCCAAACGATTTAAAATCCCGAAAACAAATACGAATGGTCGCATACGGTTATTCGGAACATCATCAAAAATCCGCTGTATCTTGGGCATACGGTAATGTGCAAGAAAGAAGTTGTATTCAAGGTAGGCGTTTACAAAAATGTGCCTGAATCCGAGCAGATACGGGTGGAAAATACTCACGAACCGCTTGTGTTACAGGAAATCTTTGACGGTGCAAACGGAAAGATTTTAAGCCGCAGGCGTGAGGATACAGAGCATTCCGTATCTCCATTTGCAGGGCTTGTGAAGTGCGGCACTTGCGGTAAGGCGTTGTGTTTGCGATATTGGGGGAAGGACAGACACCGCATTTATGTCTGCACCACCTACGCCCACAATACAAAATCCTGCACAGACCACCGCATTTACTACGAAGATTTATATAAGGCGGTGCTTGCGGATATTCAGTATCACACCCAAATTGCCTATGAGGACAGGGATAAGGCGGTGGCTCTGGCGGTCAAGATGAACGACAAGGCGGACGGGAACAAGGGCAAAACCAACGAAAGCAAGCTGAAGCAAACAAAGAAACGCTATGACGAAGTAACGAGATTATTCGATAGGCTCTATGAAGATTCTCTTTCGGGGCGTATTTCCAACGATAATTTTAACCGTCTGATTGAGAAATACCAGAGTGAGCAGGAACAGCTTTTAAAGCAGATTGAAACACTTCAAAACGCCTTGCAGGAGGTCAAGGACAATCAGCAAAACGCTGTGAAATGGGCGGATTTAATGGCTGAATATGTGGGAATACAGGAACTGACCGCCGAAAACCTCAATCTTCTGATAGAGCGTATCGAGGTATTTGACCGACCGGAAACAGACGGAGAAGCCTTGCAGGCTATCCGTATTTGTTACCGCTTCGGCGGTTACATAGGGGAACGGACTTTCAAGGCAAAGGTGCTAAAGCACCCTTGCAGGAAAAAGGGCTGTCCTCTGGAAAGGAAAGAAAATGAGGGAGAAAAAATATCATTTGTATTTTGATGAAAACGAACTGCGGTTAGTCATTTACTGTCTGAATGAGCTTAGGAACAAACTCATAGCAGAGAGCAGATATACCGACTGTGTGGACGAACTGCTGATAAAAGCGGCAAAAGCAAAAACAGTAAAAGTAAAAATACGATAACGGAGGTACAGAAAAATGGCAAAATCATTCTTTGAGGAAACAGGCGGCAGATACGAAAAGCAGGGAGATTACCTTATCCCCTGCCTTACCTTACCAACCGAAAAAGAAACAATTATCGGCGTTTGGGGGCAACGGCACTTGCGGTATCTGAAAGAATACCGCAGGGTTACATACACCAATCTTCTCACAAGCGGCAGGCTCAATTCCTACCTTGCCGACATCGACAGACAGGCACAGGAACGCTTTGAAACGCTCACAGAGCAGATGAAACAGGCACAGGGTATCACGGAGCAGTTAAAGGCGGAAAACGCCTTAGAATGGGTTGGAAGAATGAATAACATTCGGGCGTGTGCAAGGGAGATTGTGAATGAGAAAATCATTTTTGTATAAGCAAACAAGGGTGGCAGAGGGTAAAAGCTCTGCCGTTTTCTTTTTCGGGAAGTGATTATAAAACGATGTGTAATCTCTTGTAATAGGATATATAATCTCTTGTTTGCAGAGATTAAAAGACTGAAATGTATTATTTTTGAAAACAAATTTAGGATGCTCTTGACTTTTTGAAACGCAGGAGTATAATATAAATTGATTTATATAAACTTAATTATGGAATTTGGAGGAATTAGAATGGCGAGGAAAACGCAAATTTCAAAAGAAGTCATATTACAAAAAGGATTGGAACTACTTATTCGTGACGGTTATTCTTCGGTCAATATAAAAACACTATCAAAAGAGATTGGCTGCTCTACGCAGCCGCTTGTATGGCATTTTGATAATATGGACGGTTTGAGAGAAGCGTTGGTACAGAAAGCATCATATTATGCCAACCAGAAATTGACCCCACAATCCGAAAACTTTATAGAGGCGTTTTTACAGATAGGTTTCGCTTATGTCAACATGGCATTCGATGAACCAAATCTATTTCAATTTATTTACATGGGTGAAAGCAAACAGTATTGTCGGGGAGGGTTTAGCTCAATCTTAACGGACAAGGGCAATGCTGCTCTTATAGAGGGGCTGTCACAGTATCTCCATGCTGATAAAAACGAGGTCGGGAAATTCGTACAAAGAATGGTTGTTTACACACATGGAATAGCGTCACTGATTGCAGTAGGCGTGTTACAAGGAACAAAGGAAGAAGTGGATAAGATGATTTCTGAAATGGGGATAGACTTACTATCGAAGCTGAACGCAGACATAGATTTTCAGAAAGTCTTATCTAATATCACTTCTCCGAAAGGTGACGCTTAAATGAAAAGAGCCAGACTAAAGAAGGTGGTACGAGTGGCAAAAATCATTTTATTTATTTTAGGTATAGCAATAATTTTGATATTTATTGCCATTGTAACTATACGGCATATTAACGCAAATAAAAACCGCATATCACAGCCAAACGGAATACAGGAAAACATTTATGTTGAAATTGCAGGAATAGAACAATATCTGCAAATCCGTGGTGAAGATAAAGATAATCCTGTTATATTATGGCTTCATGGCGGACCCGGCTTTCCGCTTACCTATTTATCAAGTTATTATCAAAAAGGGTTGGAAGTGGACTATACAATCGTGTGTTGGGAACAGCGTGGCTGCGGACGAACCTATTATCAGAACGGAGATAACGGAGAACTGACAATAGAGCGACTTATTTCAGATATGGACGAGTTAGTGGATTATTTATGCGAGCGTTTTCAGAAAGATAAAATTATTATAATGGGGCAGTCGTGGGGAACTGTTCTTGGAATGGAGTACCTCAACAAGAATCCACAAAAAGTAGCTGCCTATATCGGTATTGGACAGGTCACTGATTTTAAGCAAGGGAAAATTTATGCCGCTTTAACAGCAATGCAAAAAAGCAGCGACAAAGATGACCAGCTTCTTAAAAACTATATACGGTCGTTTCAAGGAACAGGGTGTATTGATGAATTGAATGTGAAAGAGCTTGAGCAAATGATACTTCTTTCATCAAAGTATCTAAAAGGTAGCGGAGAGCTTTCTCCCATGAAACAGATGTATTTAGCTGTTACTTCGCCCGAATTTTCGTGGAATGACTTAAAGTGGTTTTTAGCGGCAAGTGATTCTGAAAATATTATGAATTGCCAAAAAGAGCTTGTAGAATATATGTATTTTGGATTTAATGCAGAAAAAATGAGCAACGAATATTCTATACCAATTTGCTTTATTCAAGGTGAAAGCGATTGGATTACACCTACCGATATGGTTAAAGGTTACTACGATACTATTTCTGCGAGTTCTAAAAAATTTGTTGTGATTGATAATGCGGGGCATACGCCTTTTTTAGATAACCCAGAGCAATTTTGTGATGAAGTCCGACAGTTCTTGGAGGAAAATTGAGCAAAAAATAAGTTTGCTGAAATAGCCGTTTCACTTGCAAATAATAAATTGGGAGGTTTTTATGGAGAAAACAGAATGGATACACTGCCCTGTCTGCGGCAACAAAACAAGGTTGCAGATACGGGAAGATACGGAACTGAAAAACTTTCCCCTCTACTGCCCGAAGTGCAAGCAGGAAAGTTTGATTGAAGCAAAGCATTTACAAATAGCAGTTATTAAAGAGCCAGACGCATAAGACGCAGAGCCGATGAACAAGTGAGCAATCACAAGTTTGTCGGCGTTTTCTTTTTCACATAGGCAGGACAAGCCCACCTAATAAAAAAACGATGTTCGGGTGGGCTGATTTGCTATGCTCTGAATACCCTCTGACTTCGCTTTTTGAAGTTTGGAGGGATTTTTATTGCCTGCAAGTAGCCTTTACCTGCATTTACATAAACCATATCGAGGATGGATGGATAATCTGTTAAAAAAATCCTCTTCAACACATGGGGGCTTTGTACCTCAAAAGTAGAAGTCAAATCTCTACATAATAGAAACAAACTTGCCTTAAACCGTAAAGGTATGACAGCCTTTGCGGTTTTTCTTTTCTCGTTATTTGCAGGAATACGCCGTAGAGCTGTTTCTGGTGTTGGCTGTCGCTCCCCACCTCACGATCTGGATTTTCAAAAAATTCAGATTGGAGGAAAATAAAAATGGCATATAACCACGGTAAGGCAGAGAGAAAATGGCGGCTTTGGAAAGAAGCCGAGGAAAAGGTGTTGAGGAACTGTGGTGTTTCAGAAAGCACCATTGAAAAACTCCGCATTTATGACAGGGCTGATTTCAATTCAACCAGACGGTTTTACCGTTACTTAAACGATGTGGCGGAATACCTTGAGGAAATGTCTGACATTGAACCACCAAAAGCGGTCAATACCGTTACGGATTTATTGAATGAGATTGAAAACGAAAATCTGTATCGGGCATTGCTCACAGTGGACAAGCGTACCCTGCAATTTGTCCTGCTGAAAATGCAGGGGTATTCCACAAAGGAAATTGCTCCGCTTGTCGGCTTAACAACGGGGGCAATTTATGCAAGGTTAGACCACCTGCGGAAAAAGCTGAAACAATTTAAGGCGTAAGGGAGAAAACCCCATTTCCTTATGGGCTGTTGGGTGAGAGGGTAAAACCTCTCACCCATTTTTCGGCAGGAGGAAAAAAGAATGTGGTATCGGAGCAGAACATATATACTTCGGGAAGAAATAACAGAGAACGGAACGAGATATTTTATCAGTTTCAAAGACGGGCAAGGCATATCCTACGAACTAAATGTGTCCTATGATTTTTATATGGCGTTTCGCAGATTAGAGCTTGATAATCGGAAATTAGAAAATTGGGATTGGCGGCACAGAGAGTTTTCAGAGATTTACGATGAAACGCTGAACAGACGAGCATTAAGACTTCCGAAAGATGTTGATGAACTTATCATTGAGGAAGAACAAGCAGAGTTGCTTCACAAAGCGATAGCTGCCCTGCCCGAAATTCAAAGGCGGCGTTTTCTGCTCTATCACGAATACGATTTGAACTACTATCAGATTGGAGCAATGGAGCATTGCACACCGCAGGCGGTACGGCGGTCTGTCATTTATCGCAAGAGAAAAGATAAAGGCACAGATGAAAAATTATCTCTGTGCCTAATAGAAATTATGAAATGTCTTTGTATCTTCGGATATGAGGGCATTTTGTTATATGTTCTCTAATGGAATTTTACAGAGGCAAAGATAACCAAGAAATACCGACGATCTCATACCGGAAACATAAACATCTCATGACGATAACAGTATTTTTGCAAATTGTTGCATCTGTGAATAGTCATAGAGCCTGTAGATAAGGCTATAATAAAATTGACAAACCAGCAATATATTGTTATTATTTACACAATGGGAATGAAGTTCTCCCTTAGTTATGAAACTAGAACCGCTAATCTTAGCTGATGACTTCTGCATTTTTAAGCAGAGCTCATCAGTTTTTTTGTTTCTGCTTGATAATAAGGAGGGTTAAAAAATGTTATTGAGTGTTGCCTTGATCTTATTGATAGGAATGTTCATGGGCTGGGTTTGTAAAAAAATTCATTTCCCCGGTTTAACCGGAATGATTTTAACCGGTATCGTTCTTGGTCCCTATTGCTTAAATCTGCTGGATCACTCTCTTTTAGCGATTTCCGCAGATTTAAGAAGAATCGCATTGATCATCATCCTGATACGAGCCGGTCTTTCTTTGGATCTTAATGATTTAAAAAAAGTCGGCCGTCCGGCAATTTTGATGTGCTTTCTTCCGGCATGCTTTGAGATGATGGGAATGATTTTATTAGCGCCAAAATTATTGGAAGTAACGACCTTAGACGCGGCGATTATGGGAACGGTTGTTGCGGCAGTTTCACCGGCTGTCATTGTCCCCAAAATGTTAAAGCTTATGGAGGAAGGCTATGGTTTAACGCACCGAATTCCCCAGTTGATTCTTGCCGGAGCATCGGTCGACGATGTTTTTGTCATCGTACTGTTTTCCGCAATGACAGGACTTGCGCAAGGTAATCATATCTCTATTATGAGTTTTATCAACATTCCTACGGCTATTATTATCGGCTTTCTTGTAGGCGCTGTTATCGGATTGCTGGTGGCAAAGTTATTTGGCAACATCGCTATGAGAGACACACATAAGGTGATAATCACTTTGAGCATTTCCTTTATCTTAGTAGCGATTGAAGACGCCTTTGCGACGATCATTCCCTTTGCGGCACTGATCGCTGTTATGATGATCGCTGCTGCTTTACAAAAGCGACAAGCGGATGTTGCGAAACGCTTATCAACGAAATTTAACAAGCTTTGGGTTGTTGCCGAGATTATCCTGTTTGTATTGGTAGGCGCTACCGTAGATATTAAATATGCCGCGGCCGCAGGATGGATGCCCATCCTATTGATCTTCGCTGTCCTTGGATTCAGAATGCTGGGAGTGTTTTTGTGCCTGATTAAAACAAAGCTGACCAAAAATGAGCGCATCTTCTGTATGATAGCGTATACCCCGAAAGCAACGGTACAGGCGGCGATTGGCGCTGTTCCCTTGACTATGGGATTAGCTTGCGGCAATATCGTATTAACCATCGCTGTTACGGCAATTTTAATTACCGCGCCCTTGGGTGCGTTCGCTATCGAACACACCTATAAAAGATTGCTTGTTGACAAACAACAGAGTACATAGAAATCATTATAAAAAACATCTATCGTTTGTAAGCAGTGACGATGCCTTTTAGCGAATAAAGTTCGTCTGTGCCGCCGCCTCTTTCTTTGGCAATGCAACACCGGCTGCCTTCGCGACTTCCATACAGCGAAGTAAATAAGCCATGTTGCGTCCCAAAACGCGCATGGTATACAGCCCTTCCGCATCCTGCATTACCTGATCGGGTGTCTGCCCGTGTACCATATTCCAATAACGGGAAGAAACGATCGGCATTTCATGAATCGCAAAGTATTTATTCAGCTGATCCAGTGCCGCAGTCGTACCGGCTCTGCGCCCTGACACAATTGCCGCTGCCGGCTTCAAATAAAACGCCTGATTCTGATGTGCTTTGGTTTCGGAATAAAACAGCCGATCCAAAAATCCCGTAATATTTCCAGTCGCAGATGCATGATGCACCGGACTGCCGAAAATAAACCCATCCGCCTCATATGCCTTTTGACGAAATACATTCACCGCATCATCAAAAACGCATTGTTTTAAATCCACACATTTTTTACAGTGAATACAGCCGCCGATCGGCTGATTGCCTAGCCAAAATATTTCTGTTTCAATTCCTTCCTCATGTAAAACCTTTGCCACAACCCGCAATGCCGCATCGGTACAGCCCGTCTTATGCGGACCGCCATTAACCAATAATACCTTCATTTCCTTTGCCTCCATTATGCTTGCTTATCGTATCCGTATCCCTTATCAATACCATGTGCTTTATCCATTATTCCTGCTAATCGCTTCAAGTCAAAACGAGTCCTTTTCAAAATCCACCTTCTTCATAAGCTTTCCGATCAGCCAAGTCCGAAAGATGCCCACCACTAATAACAGTAGTCCTGATACAAAAAACAAACAGCCTGCTTGTTCATGCAAGTCCTTTTTCACGCCCAAAACACAAAACATGATGCCGAACAATGCCATCACTGCCTGATTCATCAATGCCGATAAACGCTGTTTCTGCATTACCTTTCACCCTCTCTCACATCCTGTAAGCTAAGCTTTTATAACCAAAAGGGATGACCATATGCCATCCCATTGCTCATTAACTTACGGCGGCGCCATCGGGAAGTGATTTGGATATGGTAACCAAATCCAATTCTTCACCTGCCTGTGCGCATAAAATCATTCCTTGACTTTCCACACCGCGCAGCTTCACCGGCTTTAAATTCGCAACGACAACGACCCGTTTGCCGATCAGCTCCTGTGGTGTATAATGCGCCGCAATACCGCTGACAATCTGACGGATATCCCCATCGCCCAAGTCAATCTGCTCTACCAACAGCCGATCCGCTTTAGGATGCTTTTCACAGGCTATAATCGTTCCTACCTTACATTCCAGCTTTGCGAAATCCTCAAACGCGATCGTTTCTTTGCCTCTTTCTGTCGGCTTTTCCTCAGCTTTTACCTGAGTGTGATCTGCTTCAAACTGCTTAGCGAACGCTTCCGCGTCAATGCGCGCAAACAGAATTTTCGGCTTTTCAACAACATTATGATCACACTCCAGCGCGCCAAATTCATTCAATGAATCCAAAGAACGCGCCTTTGTTCCAAGCTCATCCAAAATCGTATCGGCTGTTTCCGGCATAAAGCTCTTTAACAATACCGCCGCATAACGAATGCTTTCCATTAAATTGTAAAGCACCGTCGCCAAACGATCGCGCTTAGCTTCATCCTTACCCAATACCCATGGTTCTGTTTCATCAATATATTTATTGGATCGCCGCAGTAAAGTAAATATTTCATCAATCGCATCGCCGACGCGCAATTCATCCATCTTTTCTGTTACTCGTTTCACGCTTTCCAGCGCTGTATTGATCAAATCGTAATCCACGTCCTCATGGACCTTCGGATTTTGAATTGCACCGCCCTGATACTTATTCACCATAGACAAGGTACGGCTAACCAGATTACCGAGAATATTCGCTAAATCAGAATTGATTCGTTCAACGATCAAATCCCAGGTAATCACACCATCCTGCGCAAACGGCATCTCATGGAGGACAAAATAACGAACCGCATCCACACCGAAATAATGTACGAGTTCATCCGCGTAAATCGCATTTCCCTTTGATTTTGACATCTTGCCATTGCCGACCAAAAGCCATGGGTGACCAAATACTTGCTTAGGCAAGGGCTGTCCTAACGCCATCAACATAATCGGCCAATAAATCGTATGAAAGCGCAGTATGTCCTTGCCGATTACATGCACATCAACTGGCCAATATTTCAAGTAGAGTTCGCCATGCTTGCCATCCGCGTCAAAGCCCAATGAAGTGATATAATTGCTTAAAGCGTCAATCCAAACATATACGACATGCTTAGGATCAAAATCTACCGGAATCCCCCATTGAAAGGAAGTACGAGACACGCACAAATCCTGTAATCCCGGCTTCAAGAAGTTATTCAACATTTCATTCTTGCGGCTTTCCGGCTGTATAAACTCCGGGTGATCCTCTATGTACTGAATTAAGCGATCGGCATATTTCTGCATTTTGAAGAAATACGCTTCTTCACTTGCCTTTTTCACCTCTCTGCCGCAATCGGGGCATTTCCCATCCACTAACTGACTTTCTGTCCAGAATGATTCACAAGGGGTACAATACATTCCTTCATAGGTTCCCTTATAAATATCGCCCTGTTCATAAAGCTTTTTGAAAATCTTCTGTATTTGCTTTTCATGACTTTCATCGGTGGTACGAACAAAATAATCGTAGGATGTATTCATCATATCAAAGTTCTCACGAATTATTTTCGCTACTTGATCGACATATTCCTTTGGCGTTACACCGGCTTCCTTTGCCTTTTCCTCAATTTTGATGCCGTGCTCATCGGTTCCGGTTTGGAAAAACACATCGTAGCCTTGAAGTCTGCGGTAGCGCGCAATCGCATCGGTTAAAATAATCTCATAGATATTGCCGATATGCGGCTTCCCTGAGGTATAAGTAATGGCCGTTGTAATATAATACGGTTTTTTACACTGTTCACACATAATCATTTCCTCCTATAAAAAAGCTTCCGTCAAAGGACGAAAGCTTCGTGTTACCACCTTTATTCGCATACATCGTATGCCTTCCGCACAAATAACGCTGTGCCGACGTTTTTTCCTACTGTATGTTCAGAAAAACGGTTCCGGATCCATGTTCATCAAGCATCATCAATCTGTTTTCACCGGCCACAGACTCTCTACATAATGATCGCTTCACTACTCTTTCCATCATTGCCTTTCCCCATCATTATATAGAATAATAATGCGGCTTTCAAGGCTTATTGTGATTTTTTTCGTGAATCAATGCGTTATGCGCCCGTTTGCGGTGTTTTTCCTTTCACATCCAGCAATGTCTGAACCAGCTTTTCCGCTTCTTTTGGACAATTAGTCTCTCCGATGGCAATCTCTTGCTTATGTGCGCCATGGAAATCACTGCCTGCCGTCACAAACAGATGATGTTCACGAGCAATTCTTAACAAGCGCGCCATTTGTGCCTCACTGTAATAAGGAGTAAAGACTTCTATACCTTCGATTCCTTGATCGAGTACCTCCGTAAAGAATGTTTCATCATATTCCAAAGTTTCCTTCGCCCATGAAAGCACTGCCATTCCCCCGGTTAAATGGATAATATCCAATATATCCTCCAGCTTGGGATGGCGAATCGGAATAAAGCACGGCGCGCCCTCCGCAAAAAAGTCTTCATTGATATGCGCAATCGGATCATCGCTTTTCTCACCATATAAATACGGCTTCAGGATCGGTCGATCATGCAATTCTTCGTGATCTAACAAATGCTCGGCAATCATTTCACCATTAATACGCTGAAAGCGATTGTTTTCCAGCAGTGCGTCCACATCGACGCGGATTCCCGTATGATGCTGGAATGCTTCGACACGCCTTAACGATGCGTTCTTTTCGCGTTTTAAGCTCTCGTTTTCCAAATGTGCGAATATATCGCTCGAGGAATTGATGAAATAGCCCAATACGCGCAGATCAACATCGCGGTAACGACAATCCAGTTCCACGCCATCGACATAATTCACATGATAAAGCGGCGCCATCTGTCGGGCGATGCGATTGGCCTTAACGCTATTATGGTCACAAATGGAAATGGTCTTCAAGCCACTTCTCGCTGCCATCTGAAATATTTCTTCGACATTATATTGACCATCGTAGCTGAACTGAGAATGAATATGCAAGTCAATCGTCGTCACAGGAACAAGCGGTTCAACTTCTTCCGCCACTGTGTCAACAAAGCGCAAAGTTTGTCGTAAAACGACAATCCGTGTCTTTAAGAATAAGTCAATGATGGAGATATGCTTTGGATGCACAAGCAAAAACAACAAATTGATAAGCCAATAAGCACCGACACCAATGATATTAAAAAACAGAAACAGTACAAAGGTCGGCAAGGAAAAACCGATGATTTCCCGCGCTGCCAAGGTTGCGGCACTTGCTTCATGGTGATTCTTCTTTACCACCTTTAAATCGTAAAAATATTTTCCCAGCGTTTGGCCTCCTGATTTCACACTTAAAATTGCATTGAAGCTCAACGTGCTGATCGCTAATAGAATTAACGTTCCAATTTCTAAAGGATCTAATAGCCAGATCGGTAAAATGCCGATAAAGATAAGCAATATGCACAATTCCCATAGCGCGATCGGTAAAAACATGATGCTTGTATCCAGCGCAAACGCAAATATTCGCTCCAACAAAAACGCATTGGATATATTTAAGGCATAACGGTAGCCCTCTTGTTCGTACTGGCGTGACTCCCGTTTACTAAAAACCGCCGCCATCTGCTTTTTATTCAGATGAGTCATTCGTCGCTCCAAAGTCTTCACCTCTTTACGTGATTTCGCATTTCTACTCTCTATTATACTACAACTGAAACTCTCGTTCTATGCTTGATGATAAATTTTTACTGCTTTTGCGACGATGCCGTATGAATACATGATGCGAATGCCCTTTTATGATGATGTTTGACAAAAAAACACGTTCATCGACAAGAATCACGATACGACTCTGTCCTTTCCTTTTTCTATGCTGCTTGATAGGTCACTGTTATCATGGCAAAGACCATCAAAAAAGCATCCTTTCAGGATACTCTCTTATTAATTATAGAAATAAATAATGACTCAACATATTTTTTTCACCTTAAGTATTTTTAAAGATGAGCCGTTTACGGTTTTAAGCTTTGCCTTCTTGATGGAAAATATGCATATAATGCTTTACCATGTTTTTAAAGCCTTCCTGCATCCGATGATAAATCATATGTGTTTCGCCATCTTTTGCCCCTGCTTCTACTGCGCCGCGGAAATTATCGGTTCCGATATTAATTTTAGAAATGCCGCAGGCGATCGCCTTTTGTAAATTCGCTTCGCCGCTGCCGCTGCCTCCATGCAAAACCAAGGGAATGCTTACGCTGTTACGGATTTCCTTTAAGCGTTCAAAGTCAAGATGCGGAGTTCCCTGATATGCCCCATGTGCCGTGCCAATCGCAATCGCCAGTGCATCCACATCCGTTTCCCGCACAAAATAGGCAGCTTCATGAGGATCGGTGAGATTCTTTTGACCCTCCTGCTCATAGGCAAAGCCATCACCGACATGACCCAGCTCCGCTTCTACACTCACATTAACGGCATGCGCAATCTTGACAATTTCCTTTGTCTCCTTCACATTATCTGCCAGTGGTTTCATACTGCGATCCACCATAACGGAAGTAAAGCCGGCGCGAATCGCCCAAATGGCTTGGGAAAAATCTGCGCCGTGATCTAAGTTCACCGCAATCGGTACAGATGAGCGAACAGCTAATTCCTCAATCATTCTGCCCAAAGCGACAATATCCGGATGAAAATCGTAAACAACATCCAAAATCAGCGGTGCTCTCATTTCCTCTGCGGCATCGATACAAGCGCGTACCGTTCCTTCATTGATCACATTCGGCGCAATCACACCGTATTTTTCTCGGCTTGCCTTATCCAGAATTTCTCTCATTGATACAAGCATGTTCATTCCTCCCGGCTTTTACTGTCTTTATTATCCCTGAATTAAAATAAACCTTTGATTTGTTCGTTTTCATCAATATCCATATTGAGTGCGGCAGGCTGTTTTGGCAAGCCCGGCATCGTCAATACATTGCCGGTTAAGGCAACGATAAAGCCTGCTCCCAAGGAAGGACGCAGCTCTCGCACCGTGATTGTGAAGTCCTTCGGTGCACCATACCACTGATCCTGATCGCTTAATGAGGTTGGCGTTTTTGCCATGCAGATCGGGAGATGATTCCAGCCATGGGCATTGTAATCGGCGATCTGTTCCTTTGCCTGTTCACTGAATTCCACACCCTTTGCGCCGTAACATACCCGCGCAATCGTTTCGATCTTCTGTTCTATCGAATCATTGACATCATAAATTGGATGGAAGGAATTAGATTGCTCACACAGATTAACTACCTTCTGTGCCAAGTCAATCGCTCCTTCCCCTCCTTTAGCCCAAACTTGAGATAAGGAAAGAGGATGATGATGCTCCCTGCACCAATTTTCCAGCGCCGTGATTTCCGCTTCGGTATCATCCGCAAATTCATTGATTGCCACAATATACGGCAGGCCAAACGATTGAATCGTATCAATATGCTTCGCCAGGTTTGCACACCCGGCTAACATCGCCTCCACATTTTCTTTTTTCAGCTGGTCAAACGCGACTCCGCCATGCTGCTTCAAGGCACGAATCGTCGCTACAATAACCACCGCATTGGGGTTGAGATTAGCTAGGCGGCACTTGATGTCTAAGAATTTCTCCGCTCCCAGATCGGCTCCAAATCCAGCTTCCGTTACGACATAATCTGCCAATTTCAGACACGTTTTGGTAGCCATGATCGAATTACAGCCATGGGCGATATTCGCAAACGGCCCACCGTGAACGATGACCGGATTATGTTCTAATGTTTGTACGAGATTCGGTTTGATCGCATCCTTCATGATCATTGCCAAGGCGCCTTCAATATGTAAATCCTTTACGTAAATCGGTTCACCCTCTGTATTATACGCAATTAACATTTCACCCAAGCGACACTTTAAATCCATCAGTGAATTTGCTAAGCAAAGCACCGCCATGACCTCGGAAGCCACGGTGATAAGGAAGCCGTCCTCCCGCTCAACACCATTGGATTTCGGTCCTTGTCCGATTGTAATCCGCCGCAATGCACGATCATTCATATCCAAACAGCGCTTCCACATAATGCGTTCAATATCAATATTCAGCTCGTTGCCTTGATGTATGTGATTGTCCAGACAAGCCGAGATCAAGTTATTGGCTGTGGTAATCGCATGCATATCACCGGTAAAGTGCAGATTCAAATCCTCCATCGGCACTACCTGCGCATAACCGCCGCCGGCCGCGCCGCCCTTTAGTCCAAACACCGGACCCAGGGAAGGCTCACGCAGGGCAATCATCGTTTTTTTGCCGATGCGATTTAAGCCATCGCCCAGGCCTACCGTCGTGGTCGATTTGCCTTCCCCGGCTTTAGTTGGATTAATCGCCGTCACCAAGATCAGCTTACCATCCGGTAGATCTTTTTGTTTCGTGTAATCCACATTCAGCTTTGCTTTATATTTTCCGTAAAATTCTAAATCTGTTTCCGCAATGCCGACTTTTTTCGCAACCTCCGCAATCGGCTCCATGACGCATTCCTGCGCAATTTCCAAATCTGTTTTTGCCATGAGCTTTCCTCCTACATATCCTTTTTTCCAATATCATGACGATAGAACAACGCATCGCACTTTACCTTTGCGACATCCGCATATGCTTTATCGTATGCCTCCTGCAAAGTATCACCCTTTGCGCTGATAAGCAGTACGCGACCGCCGTCACTTACCAACTCATCATTCACCATAGCCGTTCCCATATGGAACACCTGTCCTTCCACCTGTTCCAAGCCGTGGATCAAAACGCCCTTGGTTGAGGATTTAGGGTAGCCATCGGATGCCATCACGACGCCAAGCGTTACCTGCGAATCCCACTCCAGTTTCATCGGCTCATGACGCATGATCGCCTCAATCACATCGGCCATATCCGTTTTGAGTCTAGGTAGAATCACCTCTGCCTCGGGATCACCCAAGCGTGCGTTAAACTCAATCGTTTTAATGCCGGAATCAGTGACCATCAAGCCGCCATACAAGAATCCGGTAAACGGTGTTCCCTCTTGTACCATCGCTTTGGCAGCCGGTATCATAATTTGCGTCATCGCCTCATCCACCAGCTTTGGGGTGATCGTTTGAACCGGGGAATAAACGCCCATACCGCCGGTATTGGGACCTTGATCATTATCATAGGCACATTTATGATCCTGGGCAATTTCCATTGGAATCACCATATCATCACAGACAAAACAAATGAGCGAAAATTCAAAGCCGCTTAAAAATTCCTCGATGACGACTTTATTATCCGCAACCGCAAAGGCTTCCTTGAGCGCTGCTTCGGCATCTTTTAATGTATGTACAACACTGACGCCCTTCCCCGCCTTTAAGCCATCCTCTTTAATGACAATTGGAACGCCCTGTTTTTGTACATAATCCCATGCGTTCGCATAGCTTGTAAAGGTTTGATAAGATGCGGTAGGAATATTGTATTTACTCATTAATAATTTCGCAAAGTCCTTGCTAGATTCAATCTGCGCCGCTGCCTTGGTTGGCCCAAATATTTTCAAGCCGGCAGCTAAGAACGCATCGACAACACCCAATGCTAAGCTTGCCTCCGGTCCGACCACTGTCAGATCAATCGCTTTTTCCTTCGCAAATCGCACCAATTCTTCGACATTTTCCGCCGCGATATCGACACATTCCGCAATTTTCGCCATGCCCGGATTACCCGGAGCCGCATAGATTTTATCCACGCGCACACTGCGGTGAAACGCATCCGCTATAGCATGTTCCCGTCCGCCTTTACCAATGACAAGTACCTTCATACCCGTTCCTCCTAATCGTTTTTTAGCCGCATACATCATCTTTTTGTTACTATTATCGCGACTACTCATATGTTATTATTTTACTTTATTTTCAGATGCTTTACAATAATAATCGCCATGCATCTCAAATTAAAACAATAGTCTTCTCAAACAGAAAAAACAGTCCGATTCACAGCGCAGACATGTGCACTGGCACGACTGTTTTCTTGTTGTTTTACAGCTTTACAAACTTTTCCACATCTACGACAAATATGGTTGCGCCTCCTACCTGTACCTCTACCGGGAATGACGCATATCTACCGATGTCATACGACGCTGTGCTGGGAACCACTTCAGTTCTGCGGCGGCTGTATTCGCCGATTACCTCAATCGCTTTTTCTACTTTATCATCGTCAGTACCCACGATCAGGGTCGTATTCCCGGCACGCAAGAAGCCTCCGGTCGTTGCTAAACGTGTCACCTGATAATTCTCTTTGGTCAAAGCACTGGATACTGCCGGGCTATCATCATTTGACATAATCGCTAAAATTAATTTCATTGTGATCACACCTTTCGTCTGTTTTTGATCTGCCTTTATTTTATCACGTTTTGCGTTTCATCGCAATGTCGAAGTAACAATTAGAAACAATATTTCGCTTAAAATAATCACAAAATATGTGATAAAAGCGTAAAATTGTAAAAATTGTTAACATTTTTGCACAATCCATTCATATCTGGCTACTTCGCAGTTATTCAGCATATATTTTCGCATATCTCCCGCTTGCGGCATTTCATTGAAATACGTATAAAAGGGCAAGGACACTCCGCCATGCGCAACGATCAACAGCGACAAATCGGCAGCCTTTTGTTTCAATTCATCAATGAAATCGTAGATTCGCGCATAAAACAGCGATGTTTTTTCACAATCGGGAAACATCGCCTCATCCGCAATCGACCAGAAACGCTTAAAATCTACCTGATCCAAGCCATGCCCCTCAAAGCAGCCAAAGCCGCGTTCCATAATCCGCGCATCCTCAAAAATCGTCGTTTGATGTGCCTCATTGATTATTGTCGCAGTTTCCTTTGCCCGCATCAGTGGTGAAGTGATAATGTAATCAATCCGTTCTTTCGCTAATATATCGCGTGTCATCTGAGCTTGTTTTCTGCCGGTATCGTTTAATGGTATGTCGCTTCTTCCCTGTATAATTCCGGCCAAATTCCAATCGGTTTGACCATGTCGCGTTACATATAGTTTCATAGTTTCTCCTTTTATGCTCAATACAGCGAATCATCTTTTGATCCAGAAGGAAAGGCCATATACTGCGGTATTGCTAATATGATGAATTGCCGCACAGTATTCATTAAGAAGCTGTTTTATTTTCACTGCTTCCTTCGCAAACATATTCGCCTACTATAGATTAGATTATATTCTGTTTAACAATATGCTGTGCCATTCCAGTTCTCCTCGAAAATCCCGATTTGTTAAATCAATTATATCACCTAACCGTTTGAATGTATATAAGCAAAAAATCATACCTAAGTGGGAATGTTGCGTAGCTATTGATTTGTTTTTTTGCCATTTTAAATATCTTGTTTTAAAAAAACAGATTAAAGTGTTATAAAGCACACGATATTATGTAAGCGGTCGCTATGGTAATCGATTAGATTTTAACAAGACAAGAGTTTGAAGCATTCGTGTTGATATATGTCTGTTTCTGCAAATTCAACTGAAAGCACCGATTTTTTTAGCCAAACGGTTCTTTTTTCCTAGCCATATCGTTATATCTACTGAAACAAAATTCGCCATTTTTCGCCTTCATCATTCTATGACTTGTGTTATAATATCCTCTAAAAGGAAGTGATTAGATGAAACGATGCGGTATGGTATTAGAAGGTGGAGGAATGCGCGGTTTGTATACTGCCGGAGTTTTGGATTATTTCATGGATCAGGGGTTCTATCCCAATGGTATTGTCGGTGTATCTGCCGGTGCCTGTCATGCATGTAGTTACATATCCAAACAAAGGGGACGTAGTTTCCGCATCAATACTGCTTATCTTAAAGGAAAGGATTATTTAAGCCTTCGTTCATTAATAAAAACGGGTTCTTTATTCGGAATGGATTTTATCTTTCATCGCATTCCGGAAGAATTGGATCCCTTTGACTATCAGAGCTTTGATACAGCGGGGATAGATTTTATCGCCGTCTCTACGGATGTGGAAAGCGGTAAGCCTTACTATCATATCATCAAGGACGGACGGGCAGATATTGATTATATCCAGGCATCCAGTAGTTTGCCACTGTTATCTCCGATGGTAGAAAAACAAGGACGGAAGCTGTTAGATGGCGGTGTCAGTGATTCCATTCCAATCCTTTATATGCAAAAACGCGGTTATGAAAAAAATATCGTGATCCTAACTCAATGCAAAGGCTATCGCAAAGGACGAAACAACCTAATGCCGATCATTTGCCATCAATTTCGCGATTATCCGCAATTTGTGACTGCATTGGAGAATCGCCATCTGCATTATAATGAAACACTTGATCAGCTAAAACAAATGGAGCGAGAGAATAAGGTATTCATCATTCAGCCAAGTCAGCCGGTAACCATATCGCGCCTCGAGAAAAATATAGATAAACTAACAGCGCTCTATCAGGAAGGCTATGACGATGCCAAAAATCGTTATCCGTCCATGATGGACTTCCTATCGGATGCATCTTGAAGCATAAAACTAATGATCGTTGTCTATGACAGCGATTTTTTTATCCTTCCTTTATTTACTCCAATCTTTTCTCTGATTCATCAGTGATAATACATCTATATAAAGGATTCAGATTTTTTGGAGTTTTCTGTTCAGCATGCATTCAGGAAACAGGGAGATGAATGCTCTTAACAAACAGCGCATACAATTCTTTTTGAATAAAAACTCCAAAAAGTTGTATGAAAAGGTTTACATTTGCTCCAGAACATGATATTCTATTTATGGGGCAAAACTCCAAAATAAACAATTAAAAAGGAGCACAGAAGCAAAAAACATACAGAAAAACATTACGATTCTTCTGTTTCACTGATACTTTTATAGACACCAATAGAAAGGTTGCGATTGCGATGTTTCACTCACTGATTGAACGCTTCAAAGTAGAAATCAAGGCAAAGGATGTAGCTATTTGGTTTACCCTCAGCTTTATCGGCGTATTGCTCATATATCTGTTCATTATGAAACGCAGTATGGATGCTTCCTTGTGGATAGAAACATTTGGCTTTGCATTGGTGTTTGTGCTCATGATGATCGGCACCAAATCCTATAGTCATTTTGTCGATCAATTCTATCAATCACATATTGATCGTCAAAATCGCAAGCATGCTCGTAAAAGCAAAAAGCGCTCTAAAAAGTAACATAATGTTCTTGGCTAATATTTGTATTGATGAATAAAGGGAGCTTCAATACAAAATTAGATAAAATCTAATTGCTGAAAGGAAGGAGATTAACATGGCAAAATTGGATTACAAAGCAATGTCGCAGAGTATTCTTGACAATGTTGGCGGAACGGAAAACTTAGCCAATATCAACCACTGTGCGACAAGACTTCGCCTGAAGCTGAAAGATCCGGAAAAGGCCAATAAAGCGGAATTGAAAAAGCTTGACGGCGTTTTGGGTGTTGAAGTTGCCGGCGAAGAAACGCAGATCATTGTCGGTCAGATCATTGAAGATTTATTCTTCGCATTTGAAAAGGTTACCGGCATGAAAGGCGGGGTTGTGGATGAAAATCTTGATCCCGGATTAAAAGGCGGAAACAAGTCACCGTTGGCTCTGTTCATGGGCTTCTTGCAACTGATGGCAGGAATCATGTCACCGGTTATCCCAACGTTGATTATCGCAGGTTTCTTCTCGCTGATTCTTACGTTAGGTACGACCTTCTTCAATTTGGATGCGACAACCTCTACGTATACGATTCTGTATAATATCTCACAGGCACCGTTCTATTTCTTACCGGTTATGGTTGCTTATACCTCCGCTAAGAAGTTTAACGTAGAACCGCCGATGGCAATGCTTTTGGCCGGTGTGCTGCTATACCCGGGCTGGGAAGCATTGGTAGCTGCTGGAAGTGAAACAGGCTTTACCTCTTACTTCGGTATTCCTGTATATCTGTGCTCCTATGGCTCTTCCGTGATTCCGATTGTATTATCTGTTTGGATCATGAGCAAGGTTGACGGCTTCTTAAAACGTATCATTCCGAATACGATTCGTTACTTCTTGAAACCGGTATGCTTAATCTTCATCATGTCATTCATCACCTTGGCATTAACCGGACCTCTGGGTTACTTGATTACCGATTATATCGCTGCCGGTATCAATTTCATCCGTGAAACTGCGCCATGGCTAACCGTTCCTGCGATCTATTTGTTCTCTGTGACTCTCGGTGTATTCTGCCCGGGCTTCCACTTAGCACTAATTCCGATCGCAACGACAAACTTTGCGGCGTTAGGGTATGATGATGTTATCAACATTTGGTTCTTCTCCGGTACGACCGTACCCGGCTTTACCGCTCTGTGGTTCTCTCTCAAAACCAAGAGTGTCAAAGGACGCAACGTCGGTATCCCTGCCGCAATCTCTGCATTGTTTGGCGGTATTTCTGAGCCGACAACCTATGGTATCCTTTACAAGGTTCCGATTCTGTACGTAGTGAACTCAGTAGCCGGTTTCGTATTGGCACTTTACAACGGTATCGTTGGAACCAAGGCTTATGCATATGGCGCATATTATTTAACGAATTTACCATTATTCTACTCTGAAGCAGATCCAAGTAACCTGTATAAAGCACTGATCGGCGTCGCTATCGTAGCGGTGGTAACCTTCGTCGGTGTTATGTTTACCAAATGGGAATACTCAGAAGATGATGAAGCCGGAAGTGTTCCTACAATGAGTTTCTTCAAAAAGAAATAAGAAATGGTCAAGGGTTTGAAGGATGCTTCAAGCCCTTCCTTGTAATATAAAAGATGTTATAACATTATATGTAATGTTTCTTTATTTCACTCCAAATAATATGATATACTTACTTATATATCTTAATGGAGGTTTATTTATGGCAACAACAATGAGTTTAGGCAGTCAAATCCAATCCGTATATCCGAATTTAACAAAATCAGAGAAAAAAGTAGCGACTTATATCATGAAGCATATTGATGATATTGCGGCACAGACATTGGCGCAAATGTCGAAAACAGCTCGCGTCGGTGAAGCGACAATTATGCGTTTCATTTATAAGCTGGGATATGAGAATATCGCCCAATTCAAAATTTCCGTAGTACGGGAAAATGTTGTAAATCATGAAAGCAATGATAATGATGAATCACCGGAAGCCTATGCGAAAAAGGTTTTTAAGCTAATGAATGATACGATTCAAGCCAATGCCGATCAAGATATTCAAAGAATTGCCGATCTTATTGATCAGGCTTCACATATCTATTTCTTCGGCAACGGAACATCCGGATATGGCGCAGAAGTGGCTGCTTATCGCTTTTTCCGTGCCGGCGTCTCTTGTGAAGCCATCACCGATATTCACATGATGGCCATGAAATCAGCCCTAGTCAGGGAAGATGAATTGGTAATCGCCATTTCTCAAAGCGGCGATAACTCCGATATGGTACATGCGGCCAAACGTGTCAAGAAAAACCATTGTCCGCTCATTACCATCTCCGGACGTTCTCTTTCACCTTTATCATCATATGGCGATATCAATTTGTTTCATGCGCCGATTTCCTTTAGTGATCGAACCTATTATGGCGGAATGCTGGGTATCATCATTCAGGAATTTCTGTTAGAGATGGTCTTCAATGCCTATTCGCAAAAAGATCCGGAAAGAATTGATGAAATTCAACGTGCTACAACCATCGCAACCAATTTACATCACGAAGGCTTAAAGGCCAAGGGTGATGAATAGGTCTATATAAATAAGAAGGGGGTGATCGCGATGTTAGAACAACGTTTGTTTATCCCTTGTGAGGATCATGATATTCCAATGGTGATCGCCTATCCGCAGGGAGATGGGCCATTTCCGTGTATGTTGTTATTACATGGGTTTATGTCCTATAAAGAAGGGGATGGCTATTTATTCACAAAAACAGCGGAGAAATTAGCCGAAGCCGGCATTGCCAGCGCTCGGATTGATTTTTGCAGCATGGGTGAAAACCGCTATTCCCGAATCCACTACGGTACAGAGATCTGTATTAAGGAGGCAAAGGCAGCTTTTGAATATTTACAAACGCGTGAAGACATCATTCATGATCGCATCGGTATTTTAGGTCACAGTATGGGAGGAAGAATTACCTTTTTAAGTTCAGAACTGCCATCAAAGTGTCTGGTTACCTTTAACGGCGCCGTAAATGTTGACAAACCCGGTGCTTTAACACTTAAAGGCTTGAATGCGCACGATATTGAAAGACAAGGCTATACAGTTTATCTAACCAGTGACGGGCGATCGGAGCTACTGTTCCCTAAATTTGTTGAGGATTTACAAATACATTCTGATGCCATTTACCAATATACCAATCCGATTCTTGTCTGTGTCGGAGCGGATGATCCTACATTAGACCCGAAAGTAAGCTATCAGTTTGTCGAAACGTGCGGAATGGAGAATGTGGATATGGTTGTCATTGAGAAAGCCAATCATACCTTTAATGCTAAAACCAAGGACTTTACCAAGGTATATGAGCTATTAGACAAAGTTGTGCCATGGCTACAGGAACATTTATAACATCAAAAATCACTTACAAGCAAATTTAGAAAAGGAGGCGCAGAAATGAGAGAATATGATCAAAATCTAGTTAAGCTCATCCAACAGAAAGCTTATACGGAAACAATCGACGGCATTGATATTATCATGAAGCCGGTGCCGGATGATAATCGCAAGCACGTTGTGGATCCTCGCGTTGTGGAGACGACTAAGATTAAAATGAACGTAAAAAGTTTAGATCGCAATTCTAAATTTTCCTTATATGGACAGCGTGTTCGTCCGGATAAGGTAAGCTACGATATCACAACCACGGATGTCCATGAGGATGAGGATCTTGTCAGAATCAACGATGATCACTATATTGATGTTTATACGTTTACTCCGGAAAACTACGAAACCGGACGCCCTGTATTGATTTATTTACATGGCGGCGGCTATATGACCGGTGATGTCGCAGAATTCCGCATGGCAATGCGCTTTGTCTGTGAACAGTCAGGATGTAAGGTGATCTTCCCCGAATATCGTCTTTCTCCGGAAAATCCCTATCCTGCCGGTATTGAGGATTGCCATGCCGTCGTAGAATGGGTTTATGAAAATGCCGATTCCTTGGACGTAGATCGAAATAAAATCATGGTTGGCGGTGACAGTGCCGGAGGCGGCTTAACCAATTCCTGCCTGTATCTCGATAAAGAAAAGCATCACATTCATTATGCCTATGAATACTATGCGGCGTTCGATACCAACTTTGAAAAATATGAAGCGATTTATTCCGATGACTTATTTGCGGTGATTGATGATCATAAGGTATATGCACAAAATCGCATTGATCGCATTCGCTACAGCGGCAGTACCGGTGATCTCTACTTACAGGGAAAGGTTTCCAAGGATGATCCGATGGTTTCCATCATGTCTTGCGATGATCTTTCATGGCTGCCGGATATGAGTGTAGTATGCGGTGAATATGACTTTTTACGACTGTGCTCCGATGCCTTCGTAAAACGAGCCACAGAAGCAGGAGTATCGGTACGCTCGTTGCGTTACCTGGGCTGTGATCACGGCTTTATGGAAAAGGTCGGCGTCTTGCCTCAGGCGGAAGAAGTACTGCTGGATATGGCAGAGGTATTAAAGAATCTATAAAAGAATCTATAAATAATAACAAGCCAAGTCAATTATATATAGATGATAAGAAAAGGAAGTCAAGCAGTTGATCATCTCAATTGTTAGACTTCCTTTTCTTTCACCATAATCCTTGGCTTTTATCGATCATATTCTTATTATGAATGAATGACTTGTCCCTTTTCCACCTTATCAGCGCACATGAAATTCACTTTTTCACCCTCCTGCGCTTGTTCGGTAATGATTAACATGGTAGTTAAATCATAACCGGCATCCTCAATGATTTCTCGATCGACTCTTAATAGTCGCTGTCCGGCTTTTACTGTCTCCCCTTGCTTGGCATAGACCTTAAAGCCTCTCCCTTTCAAATTTACCGTGTTGATGCCGACATGAACAAGAATGCCCATGCCATCCTTACGGCGTACCGCAAAGGCATGTCCGGTCGGATACATCACCTCTAATATACCGTTACAAGGTGCCACAATCGTGTCACCCTTTAATGCAAACGCAATGGTCTGCCCCAAGATTTCCTTGGCAAATACCGGATCCTTGATTTCATTTGTCGGAATCACCTTGGCATCGGCGATCGCGACAATATCGCTGTCCGCATACGTTACTTCTTCCTTTTTCCATTTTGAAAATAAGCCCATAAAACTTCTCCTTTCATTTATTTTGGCATTTCCAATAAAATCCATTTTCCATCCAGATACTGAAACTTCGCCACCGATGCATTTGGTATTAACGTTGCCATCATGTTAGGATTTTCTTTTTCTAACGTTTCCAGGCTTTCGTTAAACAGCGCTTCCAGCATATAATAGAAATAGCCGCGATGACTGACAATCAAACACGTATCATGATCATTGCACTCATCCACAATCTGTTGATAGGTCGCTTGAATGCGATTAATGAATTGCGCTTTGTTTTCACCGCCGTATTCCGTATAGTCCTTCTTCCTCCAGCACTGTCCGGCCGCCCCATTCATGTCCAGCTTGACACCTTCTAACAAACCAAACGCCATTTCCTTTAATCCCTTTACTCGTGTTAAAGACACATCACGATTTGTTAAAATGATTTCGGCAGTATCTACTGCTCTTTCCGAGGTAGAACAATAGGCGTGATCAAAGTGAATATTCTTTACATTTTCGCCGCAGCGCTTGGCCTGCGCAATCCCATTCTCAGTCAATGGACTATCACATGCCCCCTGTGCGCGATCGGTGACATTGAAGATCGTCTCTCCATGCCGTACATAATAAAAAGTAACGTTTTTCATAGATTCCCTTTCCATTTTTATTATCAATTAAATGTTAGCTTTATCGTTTTGGAGTAATATAATCAAAAGCGCAATATTTTTTGATGTTTTACTCGTTTCTATGATACCATAAATTTCATCATTATGAAACCTTAACAGCGATAAATTTCCATATCTTTATGCAAATATATGATGTGATAATATCATGATATAAATAAGCGACGATGAAATGAACACATGACTTTATCAATACTTAAATTCAATGAAAAAAGACCAATTGATCCACGTTGTCAAGCACACCGAATCACGGTCTGTTTTCGTTTCTTGAATATGAATTGGCTCAGGATACATCCAGAATACTGTTACCGACAAATTCTGCCAATATAGAATAGCGGGGAATGGCGTCAGATGCGCCGTCCGCAAAATAAGCAAGCAATTTCTTTAACCGATTGGCTTCCAAAAAGTGTTCGCTGTCTTTTTTTATCGCATTAAGCAATGGCAAGGCGAGTTTTTTTAGCACGGCGAGTTCATAAACCATCGACGTGTTGAAAATGTAATCAGCGCTTTCCTGATAGGGATAGATGTTGCGATCCTCTCCTGTACGTACATTTGCCCAGAAGGAAATCGTATCCGCAGCACTCCAGCCTCTAGTTTGATGATCACGGGTAATACGGCGAATCAAGCGATAATCCGAAGTAGGAATGCGATTGTGTTCATCCAGATTTAAATGGGTCAGCGCATTGATGTAAATCTTAAATACCGCATCTTTAGCAAAAGCATCGCTGATGTAGGGATTTAAGCCGTGTATGCCTTCGATGATTAACACTTGTTTTTCTTTGAGACAAACGATGCGATCGCTCATTTCCGATTTCCCCGTCTTGAAATTAAAGTGCGGTAATTTTACCGGTAATCCTTGGGTAAGCTGGTTCATCATCTGTTCAAGCAATTCAAGATTGATCGCATGAACGCTTTCAAAATCATAAGAACCATCCGGCAGCTTAGGGGTATCCTCGCGGTTCTTGTAAAAGTCATCCATGGAAATGGCTTCGGACTCTACACCGAGAATTTTTAAATGAATGGCAAGCCGCTTAGAAAAGGTAGTCTTCCCGGCACTGCTCGGCCCGGCAATTAAAATGAATTTGGTTGTCGCATGTTGTTCGACAATTTCCGCGGCAAGCTTTGTCAGTTGTTTTTCCATCATCGTTTCACACATCAGCACGAGTTCATCCATTTTTCCGGCACTGATTTTCTGATTCAACTGGGCAACGTTGGACACGCCGATTGCTTTGCCCCATCGCTCATATTCCTGAAACACCGCAAACATTTTCTTTTGGTTGATAAACTGCGGCTGGGCAGAGAGCCATACTCCAGGCGCATAATAGCGTAAGGAAAAGCGGGAGATGTATCCGGCATTGGGCAACAATAAGCCATAGAAGTAATCCTCACAGCCGCAAAGCTCGTAAAGACTTGATTTCTTGCTTTTTCGACATTCTAACAACGCTGCCTTATTCATCATTCCATGAGAGCGAAAGTGATCAATTACCGTTGCGGTATCCATAACGCGTCTTGTAATTTTTGCCTTGGCTTTGATGATTTCATGCATCTTCGCTTCAATTTGTGATACATCGTGCGGTGTAAAAAACGGTTTACGCTCCACCTCACAATATTGTCCTGAGGATAAGGTGTGTTCCATATTCACGTGAGCTTTAGGATCCAAAGCGTGTACAGCCGCAATAAAAACAAACGACAGCGTTCGCTCATAAATCATTTTTCCGATTTTACTATCGCTGCGGATATAGGCAAGCGTGCCACCTTGTCGTGGAACATAGTTTAAATCGTGCAGCTTGCCATTGATAACGACAGCGTAAATCTGTTCATAGTCTGCTTGTCTTTTTACCAATTCAATAATACCGGTTTTTTCCGCTAGTCTTGCGCACGTTCCATCCGTTTCAATAAACTCCAACATCTGAATCCCCCTATCTGTTACTGTGGATTCTTATCATTTCGTACTTGTTCGAGGATATTTTCCATCGTTTCATAAGAGATGCCGCCGGATAAATATCCGTATATGTTCTGATTTTTGTCAATCACAAACACGGTCGGATACGCGCTGATGCCGTATTGCGCAAACAGTGATCCTTCTTCATCAAACAGCACCGGAAAGGTGATGTTGTTTTCCTGTATAAAGGCTTTAATTTCATCTACGCTACCTTCGCGATTGTTGTTGGGATAGACGAGTGTTAACACCTGCACCTCATCACTTTGAGCATACGTATCGTACAGCTTTTGCATATCGCCGATTTCCTGCTTGCACACCGGACACCACGTGCCCCAAAAGTTGATATAGACAATCTTGCCTGCATAATCGGACAGGCTTACTTCCTGACCGTTTTGATCCTTTAGCGCAAACGGTATGGCTGCGGTGTTATCATCATTGCTTGGCTCGCTTTCATAAGCACTGCCACCTGTTCCTCCCATTGCGCTCAAACCGCCCATACCCATCACAACTCCCATGATGATTAAGATCACCGCACCTACTTTAACGATGACCTGCATGAGCGTATCATGAGTGCGGAAGAAGTTCACCGCCGGTTTCGCAAAGCAGCTCAGTACCAAAAACGGCAGGGAAAAGCCAATCGCATAGACGATGATTAACAATAGCGACATCCACAGACTATCGAAGGCAGACGCCATGATTAGAATTGACGCCAAGGTCGGCGAGATGCACGGCGTCCATGAGAATGCGAACGTGAAGCCCATCATAAAAGCAATCGGCATACTCATATGCTTGTCTGCAAAATCATATTGAATATGAAAGGTGCGCTCCAACAGCGGTATTTTTAATATGCCTAGCTGAACAACACCCAATATCACAATAAGTATACCACCCAAGCGCATGAACCACACTCCGGCTTCCTTGAAGAAAGCAGAGATGCCGGTCATGGATAGATTCAGTAATAGCAATGACGTAAAAATACCGGCGATAAACGTCAGGGTGAATCCGATCGTTTTCCGTGTCGATGGCTTATGATCTTCCAGTCCACCGCTCAAATAACCAAGATAGATCGGCAACAGAGGCAGGACACACGGAGAAAAGAAGGAAATCAATCCTTCCACAAACGCTGTTATGACACTGATATTTTCTGCGATGCTTCCATCAAACATCGTTCATCACCCTTTCTTCGCTTTCACCATGCATTATACGTGAAAACGGAAGTGTAGTACATCGCCGTCTTGTACGATATAGTCCTTGCCTTCCAGACGCAGCTTTCCGGCTTCTTTGATCGCTTGTTCATTTTCATATTGATCAATATCGTTAAAGTGATAGCATTCCGCCCGAATAAAGCCTTTTTCAAAGTCAGTGTGGATCACCCCTGCACACTGCGGCGCTTTCATGCCTTTATGAAATGTCCAGGCTCGGCATTCATCCTCGCCTGCCGTTAAGAATGTACAAAGATCCAGAATGCGGTAAGCCGCTTTGATAACGCGATCCAAACCGCTTTCTCCGATTCCCAGCTCATTCAAAAACTCCTGTTTTTCCTGCGCATCAAGCTGTGAAAGCTCTTCTTCAATCTTAGCGCAAATCGGTATCGCAATATGGTTTTCGGATTTAGCGTATTCCTTCACTTGCGTATAGTAGGGATTATCATCCGGATTGCTTACTTGATCCTCTGCCATATTCGCAATGTAGATCATCGGTTTCATCGTTAACAACGAAAATGCCTTTATCATCGCATTTTCATCTTCATCCATTTCCACACTGCGCGCCGCTTTTCCCGCTTTTAAGGCTTCCGCGATGCGCTCCATCAGTGCCAATTCCTTCAACGCATCTTTATCTTTATTGGTCTTGGCTTTCCGTTCGATCTTCGCAATGCGATTTTCCACTGTCTGCAGGTCTGCCATAATCAGTTCTAAGTTGATAATTTCAATGTCGCGCAGCGGATCCACACTGCCTTCCACATGGGTGATATCCGCATCGTCAAAGCAGCGCACGACATGACAAATCGCGTCAGTTAAGCGAATGTTGCTTAAGAACTGGTTGCCTAAGCCTTCACCGTTGGATGCGCCTTTGACTAATCCGGCAATATCGGTAAATTCAAATGTAGAATAAATCGTTTTTTTCGGGTGAAACAGCTCCCGAAGCCGATCTACGCGCTCATCGGGCACTTCTACCACGCCGACATTGGGCTGTATTGTCGCGAACGGATAGTTGGCGGCTTCCACCTGGCTTTTGGTAATAGCATTAAATAACGTGGATTTCCCAACGTTGGGAAGTCCTACAATTCCTGCGGTTAACGGCATAAAATCATCCTTTCTTCACTTCTTGGCGGGAATGGGGGCGATCGGCTACTTCATGACAATGGCGACAGCGTGCCTCGTAGGCTTCACTGGCACCGACCATGACGATCGGATCATGATAGCTGGCTGGCTTCCCATTGACCAGGCGCTGCGTACGCGTTGCGGGGGCTCCACACTTCATACATACCGCGGTGAGCTTCGTTACGAATTCGGCATGGGTAATGAGCTGAGGCATAATCCCGAAGGGTACTCCACGAAAATCCATATCCAATCCGGCAACCATCACCCGTTTTCCTTCATCCGCTAGCCGGTTACATAGATCCACCATTTCTTCATCAAAAAATTGTACTTCATCCACCGCGACGACTTCCGTTTGCGGTGTAATACAATCCATCATTTCTGCGGCAGTGCTGATCGCAATGCTTTTGACGCTTGTTCCCGCATGAGATACGACATCCACATCGCTATAACGATCATCAATCCGCGGCTTAAATACTACGATATTCTTTTTCGCATATTGTAACACCTTGATTCTGCGTATCAATTCTTCCGTTTTTCCGGCAAACATACAGCCGGAAATCACCTCCAGCCACCCCTCGCGATATTGCTGATACATGATTGCCACCTCAAATACTTTCTCCAACATTATACAAAAAATAGTGAAAATAATAAACTGTTTTCTTAAAAATCATATGTCCAAAGCATGAAACGATGAATCGCTTATATGTCCGATGACTTTCTTATAAAAATCAATAAAATTTTTTGGGATTCACGATAAAAAAGTGTATAAGAAATATGTAGGCAGTCTGTTGATGTGAATTGATGTATCAAAGTTCCTTTCCACCCACATGGGATGAAAGAAAGGATGATGGTTATGGACATGATTGATTTCTTAAAAGAATTGATCGGTTTTATGAAGCTATATCTTTATTTCTTGATCATCTCAAAGATAAAGGAAATATTTGATTTAATCATAAAAAAATAACCGTCCTCCCTCTTTCTCTACCCAGGGACTGAGAAGGACGGTTATCACCACATCAGCAGTTTCTGCCTACACCTATATTATAGCCAATGATGTGGGATTTGCAAGGAGATTTTACGATAAGTGACGAGCTATCATAGCTATGGTGTTATGCTTAAACGGCTTGATTTAGGCTTTATTTACGTGCACCAATCACTTCACCAATAGAAAAATCAAAAAAATAAAGAAAAATCTGGAATTCATGAAAAAAGCGTGTATAAGCAATATGTAGGCAGTACTGTTGATGTGAATGGATATATCAATGTTCCTTTCCACCCATATGGGATGAAAGAAAGGATGTCGGTTGTTATGAACATGATTGATTTCTTAAAAGAATTGATCGGTTTTATGAAGCTATATCTATATTTCTTGATCATCTCAAAGATGAAGGAAATATTTGATTTAATCATAAAAAAATAGCCGTCCTCTCTTTCTCTTCCAGGAGCGGAGAAGGACGGTTATCACCACATCAGCAGTTTCTGCTTACACCTATATTATAGCCAATGATACAATATTTGCAAGAAAATTTTTGTGTGCAATGATGGAAGACAGCAGCTATTAAAGATTCGAATAGATGTTAAAGAATCAGTTTCGATTATAATTTCACTATCTTTTTCCATTAATTTTTTTCATTTCTAAAGATATTCTAAAAGATCACGAATTGCAAAAATTTCAGCATTAATATTTGAACTACCAATTTGAGATCCTGTACAAATAACGCCACAATCACAAACCGCAACCCAACCTATAATTGGATTATTTTTTTGTAAACCAATTCTTGAACCATCAGTATAAAATTTCATAAAATATTACCTCTTTTAATTAATAATCCCATATATTAGTTATATAATTATTGTTCTCATCATACATATTACCTGTTCGAGGATCTATATATCTATCAGTTCCTGGTATTTTTTCTCCAGTATCTGGATTATTTTCCCAAATATGTCTTAATCCATCTTTCCAATTGCCTGAACTATTTGATTGTTGTGTGTTATTTTGTCCTCCACTTTGACTACTTTGATTTCCAGAACTATAATTATTTTTTTGTGCAGCTGCTGCAGCTTCTTCAGCAGCTTTTCTTTCTGCTTCCTCAGCTTCCTTTTTTGCTTCAGTTTCTTCTTCTTCTTTAATCTTTTTTAATTTTTCATCATAAGAATAAATAGTTGTATTAATTTTTTCTTTTAAATCATTTAAATCTTTATTTTCAATTGAATCATTTTTAATATCATAAATAATACTTTTTTCATTTTCAATATTTTCTAATAATTTAGTTAATTCTTTTTTAGCATTTTCTAAAGTCTTTTTATCCGCTTCTTCTGGTTTCTCAATCTTTTTAGAATTATATGTTTCTCCATAGTCTTTTCTAAAACATTCTTTCATTTTTTGGATTGTTTCATTGTAAAAATCTTTAGTTTCAGAATATGCTTTTTCTGTTTTATTGTATTCTTCGCTATTATGAATAATAGATTTAAGTGATTTTAATTTATCTTCTCTATTTTCTAAAGATTCAAAAGATTTAAATTTTTCTTCAATAGTTAGTCTGGTATATTATAGATGACTCAAATAACAGTCATCTGATAGTATACCTTTTCCTT
>CANDJN010000016.1 GCA_947385085.1 uncultured Erysipelotrichaceae bacterium
AACAGGAAAAAGAAGAATACATTCAGACATTATATGATGACATTCAAGGAATCATTGTTGTGAATGACATCGTAAACTGCCAGAAAATGTCGGATGGATCGGGGGAACAGATGGCAAAACAACTCATGCAGGATCATGAGGGGGTATTTGAAAAATATCATCGCAGCTTTCAATCCGGTGACTATTTAAAATACACGGATTCTCTGGCTAAAGAAACGGCATTTATCAATGAAATCTATGAGGAAGCACAGAAGGTGTTTCATTATTCATCCTATAAAAAAGAGATTGAAGCGAAAAAAGCGGTGTTGAATCAAGTCGCCATTTTTTCAAAAGATGATCAGACATTTTCCGGCAGAAATATCATCAAAGAAGCAGCGGATTATGCCAAAATCAATCCTGATTCACTCATATTTTTTCCCGCTAAAGGAATCATGGGCACAACCCAAAATACGATCACGGATGTGCTGATGATGCTTATCGTTATTTTGTTTTCCTGTCATTTGGTTTTCGATGAAAAAGAAAAGCGACTCTTTTACGTGACAAAAGCGACGCAATACGGCGGAAGATCGTATATCGGTGCCAAGGTGATTGCGCTGTGGATTCATTGTGCAGCGACTTCCTTGTGTTTCACCTTGTCGAATTGCTTGTTTTATTTTATGACAAGCGGGGTCGCAAGCTTGTTTAGCGACATACAGTCATTGGCTCCGTTTGTGGAAAGCACACTGCCGATCACCGTGCTTGCTTATCTCCTGTTTTCCTTATTCATAAAAGCGATTGTCATGTTTGTCATTGGCCTGATTGTTGTCTATGTTTCCCTGAAAGCCAAGCATACGTTTACACCGTATTTGATGATCGGCGGCATTATATGGGTTCAGGCGCTTGGTTATATGATGATACCGGCACAATCCAATTTTAATTGGTTGAAATACATGAATCTGTTTGGCTTTTTAAATAGTCATGATTTATTGGGCTCCTATTTGAATATGAATTTTATGGGCTATCCCGTTTCGCGCTTATCGTTTTCCATTTTAATACTGGGAATATTTGTCATGAGTAGAATCCTATGTTCGCTCTATGCTTTTCAACATATGAAGAATTTTGAAATTTCAAGAATGAAGCCGATAAGATTTTTCCAATGGAAGCCGCATTCCCATTTGCTTTATCATGAATTATACAAAATGATGATTACCAATAAGGCGCTTGTGGTTCTGATCGTGTTCGTGTTTTTTATGGGATATTGGCATTGTAACCAAAAGGTTTCGTTGTCTTCCAATGAATACTATTATCAGAATATGATGATGGAGCTGGAAGGGGAGCTGACACCGGCAAAGGAGACAGTCATCCAGCAGGAAAAAAAACGTTTTGATTCCGCATTTGCGCAAATGAAACAAATTGATGCGATGCAGGAAGAAGGCAAAATGGATGAAAAGACAGCGGAAGCAATGAAAATGAATTTATATAGCGAAACATATTTTTATCCATCCTTTATGAGAATATACGATCAATATCAGTATGTGAAGGCGCATGAGGGTACGTTTGTTTATGAAACGGGTTATGCCTTGTTAAGCGGTATTTACGACAACAATAAGATCATGGATTATATTCTCATCGCTGTATGCGCCGTTTTAATGTTTCATTCCATGTTCGCATGGGAATATCAAAATAAGTCATGGCAGCTTCTCTCTGCGACACAAAAAGGGAAAAGCGCGATCACGAAAAATAAGCTTTTGATTACGGCAATCAGTATCGGCATCGTCAGTATCACTTCTTTTGTCATGAAGTATGTTGCATTGATTCAGACCTGTCCGATGGATCAGATGCTGGCATCGACAAGCAGCTTGCCCTTTTTTCAAGCAAATGCCATTGATGTGCCGATAATCATATGGCTGCTTAGTATGGTATTTATAGAATTGTTGGTGAGCTTTGCGATTGCGATCATCGTTCTTGTCCTTTCTGAACGATTGAAGCAGCAATTGAATACGATATTTTGCGCCGGTTTCGTGCTAGTCATTCCTTTGATATTGTACGCCATGGGGCTTTCTTCCTTTCAATGGCTGTCTTTTTTCCCGCTTTTCAATCAGACAGTGGAGTTTGCCTTAACACAATCTTATTTATGGGGATCTTTCTATATCGCTTTGGCGGCGGCAGTCATTGTGACCGGAATGCGATATTTATTGAGAGAGGGACGATGAATGAAAGGCGACAGGTAGAAAGCGGAAGAAATTAATAAACCATCGAAGATTCTAATTGTGCCCATGATACACCTGCGGCTTGGTAGAAAGTGGAATGTTGAATCATTGTACTCAGCGGATCGTAACAAAAGGTCAAATAAACTGGTAGAAATCGCCTTAGTCAAAGGTTGATTCCTACCTGTTTTATCTTGATGTTAAAAATGAAGCATGATAAACCCGATAATATGAACATACTTTAAACAATAAATTCAGTGGTTCTTTTAATTCTATGAGAGTTTTTCTTTCACGATGGGACGCAGGTCATCGGAAATCTTTAATGCGTCCAAAGCTTTATCCACATCAATATTAAAGGATTCCATTAAATTCTTGATGTTTAAAATTGTGGCATCTGTTTTTCCTTCACAGCGTCCTTCCGCACGCCCCTCGGCGCGGCCTTTGGTTAAGCCTTCCGCAATGCCTTCGTTTTTAATGCCCTGACTCAAATTGCACATCTCATCGACCTCCTCTGCGATTTTCCTCGTCATCATTATACCATAATTTTTAGTTAAATGATATTTCTTGTCCGCTGCCGACATCTTCGCTTTGAATAAAATATGTAACAGCTCCATAAAGCTATGATCTTCATCATTCACATCATAAATGCTTTCGGGACAGACTATAACAATCGACAGCTTATCATAGTGCTCTTTGGGAAAGTGATATTCTTTCAATATGCAGTTTTCTTTGATGGTATACACATTGAATATACTCTCCTGTTCTTTTTTGGCATCCATGATGATCCAGATTGAATATACTTTCTTTAGATGTTTAAAATCAGAATGATCAAAGCCATCTTTGCGATTCTTTTGCCCTGCCACTAACCGACAGTCATAATACACCGCCCGGCTTAATAAGGGGTATTGAAGCTTTTCGGCGTTTTGTGCTTCCACATTGATAAACAAGCCGACTCTTTCATTTTCTGCGGTATTCGGCAGTTTCGCATCAAATAAAATATCATAGCGGATTTCCGCACCGCTCACCGAGTGATCTTCTGTGTTCATCCCCTTGATGCATTCATTCGTAGACCCATTCGATAAGCCATCCTCATCCATGGATACGTTCAACAAAGGGTCATGCTCAATATAAGACGGTATTTCTGATAAGGGAACATCCTGATATTCCGGTACACACGCTTTCATAATATGCGCCAGTATTTGTTTATTGCTTAAAATTTCCTTACAAACCTCGTCGTAGTTTTTGCTGTTTTTATTCCTGTCAATCGCATCGGCGATTTTTAAATTGGCAACTGCCATCATTCTCCTCCTTCCCAATCTACTGCATTAAAATGTGCCATAACACTATGAATCGTTATCGTAATGGTTTCCTATCATTTCATTTTCACACCTCCTCATGAAGTACATCGCCATCCCAATCACAAGGGTAACAATCATCCTTCATATTTATATACACGGAAAAAATGTGAATCCCAAAAAATTCTCCAACTTTTTTAAATTATTATTTCGTGTCATTTAGAATGCCGCGAAAAAAGCTGTGTTTCGGCGACCCTTCAGTGGTTTTGGTTCTATACCGTTACAGTATCAAGAGACCGGATAGGAAAAACAAGCTCATACTCAAACCGTACCTATGTACTTGCGGAATAGGAACAGTCCCAATCCAAAAGCGATGAAAATGATCGAGTCTGCTCGCTACTTTCTGCGCTCTTTGATATAATAAGATAGGAAAAAGCAACGAAAAAATCTCAGCACTGCTTTCCCATGATTCCGTTGGAGATCGGTATCATGGCTTACATCAGTACGTTTCATCATGCGAATGGAGGTTGGATTATGCGTATATTGATAAAAGATGTTAAGATTTACAACGGATGTGAACAAGGATTCTACGGCGGTATGATGATCGCAGACGGTAAAATTGAGCGGGTATTAAAAGCTGCGGAGCTTGCGGCGGTGAATACTGAAAATGTGCAGGTGATCTCAGGGGAAGGGAAGAACCTGTTTCCCGGTTTGATGGATATTCATATTCATGGCAGCTACGGCTATGATTTCATCCGTGATCCGCAAACAGCGATCGATTATGTCGCAAAGGGCTTAGTGCAGGAAGGAACAACATCATTTTTAGCATCATTGACCGTGGTTTCTCATCAGGAGCTCTGTTCCTTGCTGGATGGTTACGCTCATGTGAATCAGCCTGCCGACAGTGCGCATTTTCTAGGCGTTCACAGTGAAGGCCCCTATCTGTCCAAAGATTATAAAGCGCTGATGGATGAGCGATATTTGCGTGATCCCTCCATAACAGAATGCGCTGAAATGCAGGAAGCGGCAAACGGACGGCTCAAGGTGATGACGATTGCGCCGGAAAAGAATCATACGAAAGAACTCATCGCAGCGTTTCCCGATATCACCTTTATGATCGGACATACTGCCGCAACTTGTGAGGAAGCGCTGAACGCTGTGGCTCATGGCGCAAAAGGTTTCACCCATCTCTATAACGCGATGAGTCAGCACACGCATCGTTCGCCGGGCTGTGTCACCGCCGCCTTTTTGGCCGATCATGCCTATTGTGAATTGATTGCGGACGGCTTTCATGTGGATCCCTATGTACTTCAGGCCACATGGAAAATTCTTGGTGTCAAGCGCATCATTCTGATTACCGATGCGATGCTGGCGAAAGGAATGGCAGACGGTGACTATGTGTTTGCCAATGCTCAGTGCCGTAAACGCGGCAATACCGTTCAGGTAAAAAGCACCGGAAGAATTTCCGGCAGCGCCATTACGATGCTGGATGCCATAAGAAATATGCGGAAATACTGTAACTGCACATTGGAAGAATTGGTTCAAATGGCGTGTGTCAATCCCGCTGTGATTGCCGGTGTGGAAAATACAAAAGGAACGCTGGAAACAGGAAAAGATGCGGATTTTATCTTGTTAGATGATGATTTACAGCTAATCAGTACGTTTGTGATGGGGAAAGAAGTGTATCATCATTGATCGTCGAAGGCGACTCAGGAGGTATTGGCAATGTATGAACCCAAACAAATTCCTTATCTGTTAAATTCTGCATTTCAGGAACACATACAATATCGCGAATATCATTTTCAAGAATTGAATGACTGGTGTATGTGCATATGGGAAATGAAATCCAAGCGGGAATGTAAACAAGCGATTTATAATGAAATCTTGCCGGATGCCTGCATTGATATCGTCATTGACTTTCAATCCCGAACCATTTGTTTCTCCGGGTTCAGTAAGGAAACAGAACATTTTGTCCTATCGGGAAAAGTTGATTATCTGGGAGTGCGGATGAAACCGGGCGCTCTCTATGCGCTTTTTCATGTGGAAGCGGATCAAGTGATGGATCGTATGATTCCGTTTACGGAAATTGAAACGGCAGTGAATCCTGAGCTATTTTTTCAGTGTGAGGAAGCACAGCGCATTTCCGTGCTGAAAAATTATCTGAGTGAAAAATGCGCTTCTGTTGCGGATCATCCGATGATTCATGTGGCGGATCGGCTATATGAGCATCCAAACGATCAAACAGTCAGTGCCATTGCGGCGGAATTCGGCTACCATCAGCGCCAGCTCGTGCGCATCTTCAAACGGTGGTACGGCATTTCTCCCAAGGTGCTGTTAAATATTTTGCGGCTGCATTTCAGCTTGGAAATGATGTTAACGGAAAATAAAAAGCTCAGTGATATTGCGGCGATCTGCGGCTTTTATGATCAATCCCACTTCATTAAGGAAATCAAGCGTTATACGGGAATATCGCCGTTACAGCTATGGGAACAGTCGTAGCGTCTGTCGTATTTTTACAATACAAAATCGTTAACCCTCCGTATAATGCTGCTTGGAGGTGTAAAGCGTATGTATCAAACAATTACAACTAATATTATGGTAAACGATGTAAAAGAAACTGTGGATTTTTATCATGAGGTGCTGGAATTTGAAGTGGTATGCAGTGTTCCCGGCAGCGATGAAGCATTACAATTTGCGATTTTACAAAAGGATCAGATTTCCTTGATGGTGCAGTCCAAGAAATCTCTGATTGAGGAATATGAGAGCTTGGCAACGGATCATATTCATACTTGTTTTACGTTGTTTATTACCGTGGATGACGTCAAAGAAGAGTACGAGCAGCTGCGCCGTAAAGCAACCCTGGCAAAGGAACTCCATGAAACCTTTTACGGCAAACAGGAATTTGCCGTCTTTGACAATAACGGCAATATCTTAACCATATCGTGTTAATACCGTAAATGGATCGGGTGTGACAATATGAAAACCACAACGGAATATAAGGATTATATTTTAGAACAGCTTGCGTTCTTGGGCAATGTGACGTGTAGGCCGATGATGGGAGAATATTTACTGTATTATGATGGGATTTTATTCGGTGGAATATATAACAATCGTTTATTGGTGAAAATCGTTGCGCATAACCAAAAATATCAAATGCCGAAAGCGATTCCCTATCCCGGCGCCAAAGCGATGTATTTGGTGGAAGCGGTGGATCAAAGAGAGCTGTTAGCGGAAATTGTGAGCGAAACGTGTAAAGATTTGCCGCTAAAGAAAACAGGAAATAAGAAAAGAATCAAGCAGTGATAAAAAAAAGCAAGCATCCGTTACGGAGGCTTGTTTTAAAATGGGGCTGCGATCTTAAAACCATAATCATTTTCTTGATCGGCTGCGCTGACACATCACCTTGCTATTCCGGGGTCATAGAACCGTTTTTATCATTCTTTGATTTCTTTCGCCCATTTGAACGCAAATTTGGCGATCACAACAGCGATGATTTCATTGATGATCGCCGCCGCTACGATGGTTCCGGATACCACCGCCGCAAGCGAAGGATCCAGCGGTGTCAACGTCGTAACCGCAATGCCGGTAAATACGAGCGATACGCCCGAATGCGGCAATAGGGTAAAGCCAAGATATTTCGTGACGACGGGTTCCGCCTTTGTGATTTTCCCGCCGCAATACGCTCCGCCGATTTTTCCGACTGCCCGTGAAACGATGTATACTGCGGTGAAAAGACCGGCGCCCGCAATCAGACGATAATCCAGCGGCATACCGAGATTCACGATGACGATAACGAGTGATAGGTTAAGCAAAGGATCGTAATATTTCAAAGCTTCCTGTAAATCCGCTTCACTCACCAGATTGGCAACCGCTGCACTGAAAGCCATGCCGATTAAAAGGTAATTCAGGCTAAATGCATGATAGACATAGAAATCAACGCATAAACCCAGTGCGGTAGACAATAAAAGGAAACCGATCAACAGCGCAAATCTGATGACGGTGCTTTTCGCTTTTTTCATCAGCCATGCCGCTCCCACACCGGTGAAGATACCGATCAGAAACGGCAGACAAATCATGCCGACAATGGAAAGCCATGAGGACTGTGCACCGCTCACCGCACTGCTCACAATGGAAATCACCGTAAAGAAGACGATGACGCCGATGACATCATCAATCGCCGCCAGCGGGATGAGCGTTTTGGTTACCGGCCCATCGGTACGGTACTCGTTGACTATCGACAAAGCGGGAGCCGGAGCTGTCGCAAGGGCAATTCCGCCAAAAACAAACGATAACCAAACCGGAATATCGGTTAAAAGGAAGACGACAGAAAATACGAGCGATACCACCAAAAAAGTCCCGATGGACTGCACAAAGGTAATACCGATGATCTGCTTTCCCGATTCAGCCAGTTTTTTCAATACAATTTCCCGGCCGATCATCACCCCGGCAAAGCATTCAAAAAATTTGATTAACACTTTATAACCAACCGCATCCATCATCTCCAATGTGACAACACCGGCAAGATACGGACCGAATACGATTCCGGCAATCAGCCATCCAAGAATCGCAGGAAGCTTGATTTTCGCAACGAGCTTTCCGCAAATCAATGCCGTGCAGAGAATTGCGCAAAGCCGTAAAAGCAAAATTATCATAATAACATCACCAATCTTTCTATGACGGCGTCGGGATCATCCTGCAGATCATAAAGCTTTTCAAATGCTCCGCTGATGATGATTTCCAGCGCCTGCTTCGTTTTTTCAGATTCCGCATGATAAAGCGCATCGGAAATGATTGCCCAAAGCGCGGCATTCTGTTGTTTGGCATAGGACAGCACCACTTCGTTCAGCTGATATTTGTTAAAAATTTCGCTGCGAATCATTTTCATGGATTCATAATACAAGTGCAGTAATTTTGAATTGCGGTCTTTTTCATGTGCATTCAGTATCGCCTGTACTTGTTTGCCGGCATCCAAATAATAGCGCTCATATATCGCCAAGGCCAGCTGTTCTTTATTCGGAAAATATTTATAAATCGTTTTCTTTGAAATTTTTAATTTCTTCGCTAACGAATCAACCGAAAATTTTAATCCTTCGCATTGTAGGCTTAGTATTGACGCATAAATAATTTGATCTCTCATAATGGAAACGAATCCTTTCAAAAACGTTTCCATTATACCAATATGCACGATAAAGGTCAATGGTGCCGATCGATATTTTTGCATTTTATGCATTAAACTATGCGCTCAAAAATGTAGGAAGAAAAGAACGCAAGTGCTTGTCGGTGTTCAATGGCAAATGATCGCTGGGTACATCATCGCTTCATCAATGAATTTGCATCAAACGCGCAGCGAAAATTGTCGAACCATAAAGAAAGGGCAGAGAATTCTCTCTGCCGCTTACTTTTACTATCCATTTACATGATCCTTTTTTACTTTATGCCATACTCCCTGTAACAGCATATATACACGATAGCGCAGCGGTCTTATAAAGAAATAAAAATCACCGACCAATTCAACCACTGAACCGGTAAAGCCTTTTTTAAATTCATAAACACCGTAATCCTCTGCCGTTTTATCAAAAATGCCGCTGATGCCATAGAAATTATATCGTTCATATCCGTGGGCGAGCGCATAGCGAATGATGTACCATTGAAGCGCATAAGGCGCATTGTATTTCAGATGCTTATCGTAAGCGCCGCTGTATAAATACAGCACTTCTTTGCCATATAACATAAAGGTAGCGGTAGCGAGCGTCACCACATCGCCTTCCTCCGCGCGCAGCCTCGCTGCTTCGGTGCGTTTTTTCTCAATGAGCGCCAATTCTTCCAGAAGCACTTTTTTGCGTTTATTAAACTTTTTACTGTTGGTGATCTCTGCGAGCTTGGCTTCTGTTTCCTGAAGCTGTGCCTGTGCCTGTTCTTCCTCTTGATTCAAAATCTCGTCATAGTCGTTCAGATCCAACTGGGCATGAAGCGCCAGCATTTTACCTTCCTCCTGAAAGCAGTGAAACAATCCTTCATAATAATGATAGCTGTGATCGGAAAAATCCCGCCGCTTGGCCGTATGTTCCATGATCTCCTTGAATGACGGCAAATCATCCTTAGTGAATTCTTTTATCTTAATACCCATTTTCCGTGTTTTATTGATACTCCAACGCGTTTGATGATCAAATTCCTTTAACAGCGTAGCTTCATCTTTATTCTTTAAGTCCAGCACAAACATCCAATTGGGTTCCCGCTCGCTGTCATTCCCACGTAAATACCCGCTATGATGATAGCCAAGCTGCTTTAAATGCACAACGATATCCTCATTATTGAAGCCATTCTCTACTTCATCACCATTTATATCACGCTGGAGGCGGGGAAGATAGGGATCTATTTTAAAATACATACAGCGATGTTTTTTTAAATAGGCTATTAAATGTTCATGAAAAAAATCCAGCAAATCAAAATTATGATAATCAATCAGGAAGCCGCGCAGTGCCTGGACATACGTGTACCCAAGGAACACATCACGATACGACAGCATGAGCGCAGCTTGTATGTTGCCCTCATCCAATACCGCCACATAATCACTTTTCCAACCGTTCCATTCCCGCAGATGCGCCATATTTACCGATTGCCAGAAGTTGGCATTGGGATGATTGAGTGAAAATGTATTAAATTCCTGTTCGCTGATTGTTTTGAATTCCATCATACGTCCTCCTGATGAGTATAAAACCTTATATATTATATCATGGTTTTTTTTCTTTGTCGCTATCGCAAAAATTGGATAAATCGAAGCGGTTTAGGTTTATCAATGATGAATTACACATTGAGTAAATGAGCAATATGCGCAAGCGCACGCTTCAAAAACTGTTAAAAGAAATCTACACGAGTGCATATGCGGATAAGGACAAGGAACTGTTTTTGCTACACATTAATTCTCCACAAGCGAAAATGCTAATGTCAGAAGGCGCACGTCAGATCATTAAGCTAAATTATTATATTGCCGATCAAGATGAGGAAAAGGTCGTCAAAACGTGTGAAAGATTAAGAAATGTCCGTTTGGATAAAAAAATACCAAGGCATTTTATTTGCTGCGATTGACTACTATTGCGAGAAAGGCCGAGCGGATGCTCTTGCTTTGGTAAAGGAGCTAAAGGAGAAATGCGATCATTCCAAGGATAATGATTTGGTTATGCTTTACTTGGATTGTCAACTACTGTATGATATTTATATCAAAAAGGATATTACTAAGATCGAACCATTAAAGGAAATGGTGGAGACTTGCGAAGCGGAACAATTTAAAGTGATACATCGGATTCGCTTGGCACGGCTGTATGATTTTGCCGGTAAGCATAAGGAAAGCAGACAGGAGCTGAAAAAGGCATATGCATCAGCGAATGGTTCTGCGAAGCAACGGATCGATCATATTCTGAAGAAAGGCTGGTAGTTATGAAACAAATAAAAGCGGTGTTTTTTGATCTTGATGGGGTACTGGTCAATTCTGAAATTATGCATCAAAAGATGACGGAAGATTTTTTAAAGGAGGAACAGATTCCTATCCCTCCGGAGCGTTTTTACTTACTAATCGGTTCTCACAAGAGCCTAAATCCTTGGGCACAAATTCTGGAAGGCTTGGACATTGATATGAGTGCGAATGAACTGCGTCAGCGTCTGCGTGCCTATAAAGAACCACGTTTGGCAAACGTAAATTATCGTGAACATATCTTTCCCGAGGTGAAGGAAGTATTACAGATATTAAAACAAAACGGCATCAAGATCGCTTGTGCTTCCAGCAGTAATATGGATTATATCAAGCGGGTACTGGACAGCGATGATCTGCGGAAGTGGTTTGATTTAATCGTAACGTGTGATGATTTTAAAAAAAGCAAGCCAAAACCTGATATTTATTTGTATTGTCAAAATTATTTTCAGTTGCAAGCGGATGAATGTCTTGTCGTAGAGGACAGTGAAATCGGTATACAGGCAGGGAAAAGTGCCGGGATGAAGGTCATCGCCAGAAAAGACTACATCTTTCATCTCAATCAAAGCAAGGCAGATGCCTTTATCAATGATTTGCTTGATCTGATACCATATGTGATGCCATCATAAAAAACTTCCGTTAAAATTCACGGGAGTCTTTTTTAGGTATGATGTGAGATAAATCGTTATTTATTTTCGAAGCGTATTGATTCATGCTTTACGGGTTTGATTTTGGCAATAATTTATTAAGGGGATTTTCCGAATGATTTCAGCATGCCTTATCGGAGGAAACTTTACCCGCTGCTTGCATGACCTTAATTTCGATCATTTCTTCCCGATCGTTTAAGCCCTTATCCTTTATCAGCTGTAATATGGCGGATCGCTCTTTACCACTTGCCAGCGTATCCACTGACAAATAAACAGTTGCTTCACCGTTTCCTTCAGTGCTGTCAATTCGCAGCCAGTCAGCCGCTGCTTTCTTTTTCAGAACCCAGCTTCCTTGAGCGATAACCGTTAATGGCTGCGTTTGTGCATCCTTTGATAATAAAAGATGTCTTTTATCCACACCGAGCAATGGCGGCATTGGCAGCGTGATTTCAAAGCTTTGTTCATCATAATCCGCAATTTTATTGGCTACGGTGAATTTTGATGTGATATGCTTTGGTGCTTGGGATCCGCTATAGCGAGAAATGGTGTTCACAACACCCACGCGAAACAATGATTGAAAGCTTTTATAATCATCACGTTTATTGGTAGGAAATCGCCAAATCCATGAATTCCATGGAGAAAAGGCAGAATGTGAAAGCAATGCGGGATCATGAAGCCGCTGCCATTTTCCGATCGAACGATTCTGTGATGCGCGCTTAAAGTGATAAGTCCAGGAAGCTGCGGCGTTTTGAGTGCTTAAAGATGTGCCCTCACAGCCACAGTCCTGTACCTCAAAGGAATAGGAGGAACTGAAATTCGCACCGACAGCGAAAGAGCCGCTGCCTTTGACAGTCGGATCATTTCCTTCTATGCCACCCTCAAAGCCAACGGTTCCGCCAATATCAACCGCCTCGGAAATCGTATAGGATGTGACTTGATTAATAGCCTGCGGTTCTGCATATTCAAGATCCACTTTTAGCTCGTCCTCATCATCAACCGGCTTGATATAATTTTGCATCATGTAATAATCGACGTAATTTAAGCATACTTCGCCTTGTCCGACATAATACATTTCATTATTTATTGTTTGATTGGTACCAGCCCATTTCTTTTCATAGCCGCTGCCGCCGTTTAAGATGCCGTGCTGCTGAATAAAAAACCAATCCTCTCCACCATCGGCTCCTTTGCCATCATATTTATGAGCGGACACAATATAATAGCTCAAAGAAAAGTCCTTGCCGCCTGCTGAAAATTTATGAGTTACGACATGTTGGTTGGATAACAACGCAAGGTTTACTCCAGTTTCTTGGCATAGGCTTGCGGCTTGATCGTTTAGCTTTCTTTGATATTGTATTGCTTCTGCTGTCTCTGGCTTTAAAAACTGTATGAGACTTTCACAGATAGAAGTGGAATCCTCCTGATGACATTCTAATATATGGCATAGATTTCTTTCACAGCGCTTTAATCCGAATAAGGTATGGCGATGCCCTTTTTTATCCGCTTGAAATAAGTTTTTTCCTTCTAAATAACGATAAATTCGATTTACCTCATTATTGGTGGGGTTCATAAGAATCACGGCTTGATTTGCCCAGTAAAGCTGCTGAATCCAAGATAGCACCTTTGTTTCTTCCGTATTAATGCCGTCACATAAGATGATAATGGATGTGTATTCTTCCTTTATAGGATCAGTGCTAAAATCAGCGATCCTAATCTCCTGTTGTAATTGATCGGCTACCTCAATCATCATACTTTCAACGATGGGGTTATGTTGAAACGGCACATTACTGAAATAGATATGCTTTGCACTCATACAATTTCCTCCTAACGTTAACCATTCTATGATACTTTCGTTTTCATTATGAAAGAGGTTAATGGAACATTTTTTAATATGGTGATGCTTGTGTACATGACAATAAATTGGTTTGATATATTTATCTTCGAGCAGAATGAATGGGATTGTTGGAAAGAATAAAAAAATATAATTAAAGGCATAAAAAAATCTCACCGATGTGAGATCATTTATTAGATGGTGGACCGTAGCGGGATTGAACCGCTGACCCCCTGCGTGCAAAACAGGTGCTCTCCCAGCTGAGCTAACAGCCCATATGATTTGTGTCCATAATATATCATGTTTAATTAGTGCTTGTCAAATGAATTTAAGAATGATTGCATTTTTTGTCCGTTTATTTTATAATAGGAACGTCAAGACAGGGGTGCTGTTAAAAAGCTGAGATAATACCCTTTGACCTGACCTAGGTAATACTAGCGTAGGGAGTCATTCTAGGATGTTTTAGATTGGTTCACTTGCGCCTCAATGCGGAGGTGTTTTTATTTTATCACAAAAGAAAACAGTACAAAAAATTGCCATGCCAATCATAACGCTGGTACTGACGTTATTGGTATGGGAGCTATGCGTTCGCTGGTTTAACATCAGTTTGTATGTGCTGCCTGCGCCCAGTAGAATTATGACTGCGATCATTGATAATGCGCAGGTGCTGTGGATGCATTCGCTTGTGACCTTGCAGGAAGCACTGCTGGGATTGTTGCTGGCGATCGTTTTGGCAGTGATCATTGCCGTTTTAATGGATATGTCAATCGTTTTTCGCAATAGCATTTTCCCTCATCTGGTAGTAACGCAAACTGTGCCAGTCATGGTTTTGGGACCGTTATTTGCGATCTGGCTTGGCTTTGGGATGGCGCCAAAGGTTGTCATGGTGATTTTTATGTGCTTTTTTCCAATTGTGATTGCATTTGCGGATGCACTGGAACAGGTTGACGCTCATCAGATCAACCTGTTGAAAAGCTTTGGGGCGAATCGATGGCAGATTTATCGGTATGTGAAAATACCCGCTGCCATGACCGCATTATTCTCCGGCGTCAAAGTCGCTGCGACCTATTGTATCGGGGGCGCTATTGTCGGTGAATGGCTGAGCGCATCGGCAGGCCTTGGTTATTACATGATTCGGGTAAAAAACGGATATATGCTGGATAAGGTCTTTGCTTGTGTAGTAGTGATCATTCTATGGAGTTTGCTTTTACATTCGATTTTTGTATGGCTTGAACGCCTTGTATTCCCTTATCAATGCAAACGGAAAGGAAGTACATCATGAAACGAAAAGCATTATGGATTTTTACGGCGATGATTTTGTTGCTGGTGGGATGCCAATCGTCATCTACCACACAAGATACCGCTAAAAAGGAAGTAACACTCATTTTGGATTATGTTCCAAATACAAACCATACCGGTTTTTATGTGGCACAGGAAAAAGGCTATTTTGCGGACGCGGGATTAACGGTGAACATTGTGGAGCCAGGTAATAATGAAACGAGCGCAACATTGGTGGCGGTAGGAAAAGGACAGTTTGGCGTGAGCTATCAAGAGGACGTGACCTATGCCAGAAGCGCGGAAGAACCGCTGCCAATTCGTGCAATTGCGACCATTATTCAACATAATACAAGCGGCTTTGTGTCTTTAAAATCCGCCGGAATCAACACACCAAAGGATTTTGAAGGCAAGGTATATGCGGGATGGCAGGCACCCAGCGAGGAGGCGGTGATTCGTGCGGTAATGAACAAGGCGGGAGCTGACTTTGATAAGGTCACCATGATCGGCGCGGATGGCAGTGGCTTTGCGGCATTTGGCAAGACAGTGGACTTGCAGTGGGATTATGAAGGCTGGGCGGTAACCAAGGGCAGAATGGACGGCTATGATTTGAATTATCTGCCGCTGCGCGAATTGGACGATCGCTTGGATTACTATACACCGTTAATCATTACCAATGAAGAAATGATGCAAAATGATCCCGAAACGATTATAGCCTTTCTCACTGCGGTAAAAAAGGGGTATGAATATGCGATTGCCAATCCTAAGGAAGCAGCGAGTATTTTAGCGAAGGCGATACCTGATACTGATCCTGCATTCATTTTGAAAAGTCAGGAATATTTGAGTAAGGAATATCAAAATGATGCGCCGAGCTGGGGAATTATGAAGGATGAAGTATGGGATCGCTATACCGATTTTATGGTTGAATATGGCTTAATTGACCATAAGGTGGATGCCGCTGATCAATATACGAATGAATTCTTGCCGCAGTGATGAAACGCGATGAAAGAAAACGATGATAGGAGCGATAGGATGAAATTAAAAATACAGGGATTGTCGGTTTCTTTTGCAGATAAGAAAATACTGGATCATGTGGATTTGTCGGTGGAAAACGGCGAATTTGTGTCATTGATCGGTGCCAGCGGCTGTGGGAAATCCACCTTGCTTAATGTGCTGGCAGGATTGATTAAACCAAATGCGGGAGAATTTCTTGTGGATGAACAATTGATTCATGGTGTTTCTGCTCACTTTGCCTATATGCCGCAGGATGATTTATTATTGCCATGGAAAACCATATTGGACAACGTAACGCTATATGCACAACTTCATCATGATAAGAAAAATGCAGAACAAAAGGCAATATCCGAGTTGACGGCCTTTGGTCTGTCCGGTTATGAGCACGCATATCCCCATGAGTTATCGGGGGGCATGCGACAGCGGGCGGCATTTTTGCGTACGACGCTTTGTCAGGCACAAATCATGTTGCTGGATGAGCCATTTGGTGCTTTGGATGTCATTACCCGCCATGAAATGCAGGATTGGCTGTTGCGGATGCGTAGTGAATTAGGGAAGACGACGTTAATGGTAACTCATGATATCGACGAAGCGCTGTATTTGTCCGATCGCATTCTTGTATTGGGCTCACAACCGGCTCACATCGTGAAGGAAATCATTCTAGAAAAAACGGAAAAGTCCCGTGATTGGCTGTTTGAACAAGGTGCTTTGCGCAAGGAACTTTATGCAATTTTAAGCGAGGAACCCCATGCTTCATGATGCGCACTTCCACTGTGAGCACAGTTCCTTCTTAAAGCATATGAAAGCAAATGAAATCAGCGGTATTGTGAATATCCAAAATCCGCTACAATATACAAAACTGAAACAATACATCACGGATAGTAACGGCATTTGGATGAGCGCCGGTATTCATCCTTGGGATGTCAATACAGTGCGCTGGGAAGATCTTTTGCCAATCATGGAAAAAGCAACGGTTATCGGTGAGGTGGGAATGGATAACGTATGGTGTCAGAGCGATATTCATACGCAAACAGAAATATTAAATCGATCATTACGGTATGCCTGTGCGCATCATAAACCGGTGATATTGCATACTAAGGGCATGGAAAGAAAAGTGCTTTCTTATATAAAGAGGTATCCAAATACTTATTTAGTACACTGGTATTCGTGTGAAAACTATATTCAAAATTACATGGAATACGGCTGCTATTTTACAGTCGGACCGTCTATAGTAAACGATGCGGCGGTAAGGAAAGTCGCCGAGCTTGTACCACTGAATCATCTCATGATCGAAAGCGATGGACTTGACGCTCTGTCGTGGTGTGAAAACAGAAAAGTGACGATGAATGGATATCGCGAACTGTTAATTAGGAGCATAAAGGAAATTGCTAAAATTAAGCATGTGAGCTTCACAACAGCACAGAATCAATTAAATCAAACCTTTCATCATTTCCTTGATTTGACAAAGAGCATACGCAAATAAATGTTTTATCATATAGAAAAGCAGAACGGATTTAATCGCTCTGTTTTCTTTTGGTTAAAGGCATAAGTCCTAAAAGATAGGCCATTGTACTATGCTTAAGCAATTTCTTTTCCTTATATAATTAAGATAGCGACAGTAAAGTGTACATTGATCAAAAAAATTTGAAGGTTGATAAAGCATTATTCTTATACGGCAATGAACGAAGTCTCTCTATGCCGTTATTTACTGCCGACACCCGCTTAATGTAGGCAAATATATATAATTCTAACACCGCTTCTTGCGCTGATATGTAAAAACGGGAATGAAAAATAGGGGTTGCCATCACGCTTTGATTGTGGTAAAATATTTGCACGACCGCGTGGACGTGCGAGGTTGCCGACACACCGACAAGCGTTGTCATGAACGCGTGGGTGACGGGGAATTCGCATCGAGCGAGTCTATCAAGATATAGACGAAAGGAGAAATATTCATGGCAAAAAACAGCGTAAGAATTCGCTTAAAAGCTTATGAACACAGAATCTTGGATGCATCCGCAGAAAAGATTGTTCAGGCTGCACAATCTCACGGTGCAAAAAAGATTGTTGGACCGGTACCGCTTCCAACTGAAAAACAGGTCGTTACGATCCTGCGTGCGGTGCACAAATACAAAGATTCACGTGAGCAGTTCGAGATCAGAACGCACAAGCGTTTAATCGAGATCGTTGGACCGACGGCAGAAACGATTGATTCCCTCAGTCGCTTGGAACTGCCCAGCGGTGTCGACATTGAGATCAAGCTTTAGGAGGTGACGGCATGAAAGGAATCTTAGGACGCAAGTTAGGGATGACTCAGGTCTTCACTGAAGATGGAGTATTGATCCCGGTAACGGTAGTGGAAGCAACTCCCAATATCGTATTGCAGAAGAAAAACAAAGAAAACGATGGCTACGAGGCAATTCAGCTTGGCTTCGAGGATGTAAAGGAACGCCGTGCCACAAAAGCATGCAAGGGTCATGCGGCAAAAGCCAATACGGCTCCCAAGCGTTTCGCAAAAGAAATCAAGGCTGATGAGCTGAGCAATTTGGACATGGGGGCAGAAGTGAAGGTTGATATTTTCCAGGCCGGTGATATCGTTGATGTTATCGGAACCAGCAAGGGAAAAGGATATAATGGTACGATTGTTCGTAACAATGCGCATCAAGGTCCTAAAACCCACGGTGGTTCCAAGAATATTCGCCACATCGGTTCCCTTGCTACCAACGGTATTACATCCCGTCAAGGTAGAATTTTGAAGGGTACGATTATGGCAGGTCAGGAAGGCGGCTATCGCACAACCAACAAAAACCTGCAGATAGTAAAAGTCGATGCGGAAAACAACTATTTATTAATTAAGGGCAATGTCCCGGGGCCGAAACGCGGCATGGTGCTGGTACGCAGCGCGAAATGTGCAAAAAAGGCAAAACCGGCACCGACATTGGTCGATTACAGCAGAAGCGAGGAGGAATAACAGATGCCTAACATGGTCGTATTAAACCAAGCGGGTAAGGAGCTGCATGAAATTACTCTGAGCCCCGAAGTATTTGGCATCGAGCCAAATCAGCAAGTGATCTTTGACGCTATCGTGATGCAGCGGGCATCCATGCGTCAAGGTACGCATAGCACCAAAGGACGCAGCGAGGTGCGCGGCGGCGGTCGCAAGCCTTGGCGTCAAAAAGGAACCGGTCGTGCTCGTCAGGGTTCGATTCGTGCAGCACAGTGGCGCGGCGGCGGTACGGTGTTTGGTCCCAAACCGCGTAATTACGGTTATCGTTTGAATCGAAAAGTACGCCGTTTGGCGTTGAAATCCGTATTGAGCGAAAAAGTAGCGGAAAACAACATGATCGTTGTGGATAAATTCGATATGGCACAGCCGAAGACAAAAGATTTTGTGAAGATTATTGATGCGATTCACGCATGCAACAAAACTCTGTTTGTGGTCGCACCGGATGAAGACTTTGACAACGCATTCAAATCCATGCGTAACATCCCGACGATGATGATGTTGACCGTCGAGGGAATCAACGTGTACGATATCGTGAATGCGAACAAAATTGTCTTTACGGAAGCAGCGGTAAAACGCGTTGAGGAGGCATTGGGAAATGAATAACTATAAGGATATTATCATTCGCCCGATCATCACGGAAAAAACGATGCGGTATATGGATGAAAACAATGTTGTGACGTTTGAAGTGAAAAAGGGCGCCAATAAAATTCATATCAGACAGGCAGTGGAAAACATTTTCCATGTCGATGTGGAAAAAGTAAATGTTATGAATATCTGTCCGAAGAAAAAACGCATGGGTCGCTATGTCGGCAAGACCAAAGCGATCCGCAAAGCCTATGTCAAGATCAAGGCCGGACAGGATATCGACTTGTTTGGTGAAGCAGAAACCAAATAAGATCAGGGAGAAGAACGCTATTTCCTGAATAAATAATGCGTAAGGAGGATACAAATGGCAATTAAGAAATATAAGCCGACCACACCGGGTCGTCGTGGCATGACGAGCTTGACCTATGAAGAAATCACCACGAACAAACCGGAAAAAAGCTTGTTGGCACCGCTGAAAAGCAAAGGCGGCCGCAACAATAACGGTCGCATCACCACTCGTCATCAGGGTGGCGGACATAAAAGAAGTTATCGAATCATTGATTTTAAACGCAACAAAGACGGCGTTCCTGCTAAAGTAGCGACGATCGAATACGATCCAAACCGTTCCGCAAATATTGCGCTGCTGCATTATGCGGATGGTGAAAAACGCTACATCATCGCTCCGAAGGATTTGAAGGTCGGCATGGTGGTAACCTCCGGCAAGGGCAGCGATATTAAAGTGGGCAACGCACTGGAGCTGCGCGATATTCCCGAAGGTACGTTCGTACACAACGTGGAATTGAAGCCGGGTAAGGGCGGTCAGATGGCACGCTCCGCAGGTACTTCCGCACAGATCCTCGGTATTGAAGAAAAATACGTTACCCTGCGTTTGGCTTCTGGTGAAGTGCGCAAGGTATTGAGCAACTGCCGCGCAACGATCGGTGTTGTCGGCAACGAAGACCACAGCTTAGTCAATTACGGTAAAGCAGGCCGTAACCGCTGGCGCGGCATTCGTCCTACGGTTCGCGGTTCCGTTATGAACCCGAACGATCACCCGCACGGTGGTGGTGAAGGACGTACCCCGGTCGGACGTAAATCGCCGATGACTCCGTGGGGCAAGAAAGCAATGGGCGTAAAAACCCGCAAGGCGAAAAAAGCGTCTACGAAATTAATCGTACGCCGTCGTAACGGCAAATAGGCAAAGGAGGAAATGATAAAATGAGTCGTAGTTTGAAAAAAGGCCCATTCTGTGATGACCACTTGATGAAAAAAGTGGAAGCGCTGAATGCGTCCGGTAAAAAAGAAGTGATCAAAACATGGTCCCGTCGATCCACCATCTTCCCAAGCTTTGTCGAACATACATTTGCGGTTTACAACGGTAAAGAGCATTTGCCGGTCTATGTAACGGAAGACATGGTCGGACACAAATTAGGTGAATTCGTACCGACCCGCAAATATGCGGTTCACGGTGACGATGATAAAAAAGCGAAGCGCTAGGAGGAGTTTGAAATGGAAGTAAAAGCTACATCGAAAACATTGCGTATCCCACCTAGAAAAGCTCGTTTAGTGCTTGACTTGATCCGTGGGAAAGACGCGGAAGAAGCTGCCGCAATCTTGAAATTCACACCGAATGTTGCGGCGGAATCCATCGCCAAAGTGTTAAAGTCTGCGGTAAGCAATGCCGTAAACAATAACGATATGGATGAAGAAAAATTATATGTAAAAGCGTGCTATGCCAACGAGGGAATGACCTTGAAGCGGTTCATGCCACGCGCGAAAGGATCCGCAAGCGCGATCCACAAACGCACCAGCCACATTACCGTTGTGGTTGATGAGCGAGATTAAGGAGGTAGCCCATGGGACAGAAAGTAAGCCCGATCGGTATGCGTGTCGGTATCATTCGTGACTGGGAGTCAAGATGGTATGCCGATAAAGATTATGCCGATTTACTGTTAGAAGACGTAAAAATTCGTGAATTCATTGCCAAGGAATGCAAGGGTGCATCCGTAAGCCGCATTGAAATCGAACGTTCCAAAAACCGTGTGGAAATCATGATCCGTACCGCTCGTCCCGGTGTGATTATCGGTACCAACGGTGAGAATATCGAGAATTTGAAAAAGAAACTTGAAAAGATGACGAAGAAAAACGTCTATGTCAAGGTGTTGGAAATTGCTAACCCGGATTTGGATGCTCGCTTGGTTGCACGAAGCATTGCGGATCAGCTGGAACAGCGTGCCAGCTTCCGTACGTGCCAGAAGAAAGCCATTCAGCGCACGATGCGTGCCGGTGCCAAGGGAATCAAAACCTGCGTTTCCGGTCGTTTGGGCGGTGCCGATATGGCTCGCAGTGAAGGCTATTCCGAAGGTGTGGTTCCGCTGCATACGCTGCGTGCGGACATTGACTATGCTTCTGAGGAAGCACACACTACTTACGGACGCCTTGGTGTCAAGGTTTGGATCTGCCGCGGTGAAGTATTGCCGGGTCAGATGGTAAGCGAACCGGAAGCGCCGAAAAATCCGATGGGTGATCGTCGCCGTCGCAACAATCGCGGTAACCGCAATGATCGCGGCCGCAACGACCGAGGCCGCAATCACCGCAGTGCTGCCCCGAAAGCAGAAGGAACGAAAACGGAAGGAGGAAACTAATCTATGTTAATGCCAAAAAGAACCAAATATAGACGTCCTCACCGTTTAAGCTATGAAGGACGTTCCAAAGCAGGCCGTGAAGTGAACTTCGGTGAATTCGGTCTGATGGCCGACAGCGGTGCTTATGTCAGCAACCGCCAAATCGAAGCGGCCCGTGTTGCGATGACTCGTTACATGAAGCGTGGCGGTCAAGTATGGATTCGCATCTTCCCGCATTTGGCAATTACCAAAAAGCCGTTGGAAGTTCGTATGGGTTCCGGTAAAGGTGCGCCCGAAGGCTGGGTCGCTGTTGTAAAACCGGGACGTGTGATGTTTGAAATCGGTGGAGTCAGTGAAGAAATCGCTCGCGAAGCATTCCGTCTGGCTTCTCATAAATTACCGGTGAAAACAAAGTTTGTTAGAAAAGGAGACCAGTAATGATGACAGCGAAAGAGATCAGAGAAAAAAGCAATACTGAATTACAGCAAGAGATCGAAACGCTTAAGGATGAACTTTTCAATCTTCGTTTCCAGCAAGCCACCGGTCAGTTGACCAACACCGCCCGGATGCGTACAGTGAAGAAAACCATTGCCCGCATTAAGACAGTGATGCGCGAGCGTGAGCTTGCGTCCCAGGAATAGGAGGATTGAAGCATGGAAAGATCGAACCGTAAAACATACCGCGGTACCGTCATTTCCGATAAAATGGATAAGACGATCACGGTAATTGTAGAAACAAAGAAAACCCATCCTATTTATGGAAAACGGGTGAAATATTCAAAAAAGTTCAAGGCTCATGACGAAAAGAACGAAGCGAAAATCGGCGATACCGTAGTGATTATGGAAACACGTCCGTTGTCGGCGACAAAGCGCTTCCGTTTGGTGGAAATCGTCAAAAAGGCCGTTGAGCTGTAAGCCGACAGGAGGTAAGCAATCATGATTCAAAATGAAAGTCGATTGCGTGTTGCCGACAACACCGGTGCCAAAGAAGTATTGGTTATCCGTTGCTTAGGCGGCAGCGTACGCAAATTTTCCAATATCGGTGATATTGTCGTTTGTACCGTGAAACAGGCTGCTCCCGGCGGTACGGTAAAAAAAGGTGACGTGGTAAAAGGCGTAATCGTCCGCACCAAACGCGGTGTACGTCGTGAAAACGGAACCTATATCAAATTCGACGATAATGCTGTTGTGTTGATTAAGGATGATAAAACGCCGCGCGGCACTCGTATTTTCGGGCCAGTGGCAAGAGAACTGCGTGACAAGGATTTCATGAAGATCGTATCCTTGGCTCCGGAAGTATTATAGGAGGTGTGTCCGATGAAAATTAAAAAAGGTGATAAAGTAAAGGTCATTGCCGGTGCATATAAGGGCACAGTCGCAGAGGTACTTCAGGTTCTGCCGAAGAAAAATAAGGTGATTGTGGAAGGCGTCAACGTGGCGAAAAAACACTTGAAGCCGACCCAGCAAAATCCGGACGGCGGAATTATTGAAAAGGAAATGCCGATCCATGTTTCCAATGTCATGGCATATGATGCCAAGGCGAAAACCGCAAGCAGAATCGGATATAAAATTGAAACAGACAAAAAAGGCAATCAGACAAAAGTGCGCTACTACAAAAAAAGCGGCACTGTCTTGAAGTAGGAGGGGACGAATATGAACCGCCTAGAACAGAAATATAAGGAAACCGTGATTCCTGCTATGATGGAAAAATTCCATTATCAAAATGTAATGGAAGTTCCCAAAGTGGAAAAAGTGGTTGTGAACATCGGTGTCGGCGATGCCATCCAGAATGCCAAGGCACTCGAAGATGCCGTAAAGGAACTGGAACAGATCACCGGTCAGAAAGCCGTTGTGACGAAAGCGAAAAAGTCCATTGCGAACTTTAAGCTGCGGGCTGGGATGCCGATCGGCTGCAAGGTAACACTTCGCTCTGAGAAAATGTATGATTTCTTAGATAAGCTGATGAACATTTCCCTGCCGCGCGTGCGTGACTTCCGCGGTATCAGCGATACATCCTTTGACGGCCGCGGCAACTATACGCTGGGTGTCAAAGAACAGCTGATCTTCCCGGAAATTGATTACGATAAAGTCAGCAAAATTCGCGGCATGGACATCGTAATTGTGACAAGTGCCAATACCAATGAAGAAGCAAAGGCATTATTATCCGAAATGGGTATGCCTTTCAAGAAATAGGAGGACAATGATATGGCAAAGAAAGCAATGATTAACAAATGTAACCGTCCTCAGAAGTACAAAGTGCGTGAGTACACACGTTGTGAACGATGCGGACGCCCTCACTCCGTATTGCGTAAATACAAACTATGTCGTATTTGCTTCCGTGAGTTGGCTTATAAAGGCCAGATCCCGGGGGTAAAGAAGGCTAGCTGGTAAGAAGGAGGAAACTTCAAATGATTATGACAGATCCGATTGCGGATATGCTCACCAGAATTCGTAACGGCTTACAGGCACGTCACGAAACGGTTGAAATGCCCGCAAACAAAGAAAAATTAGCCATCGCTAAAATCTTGAAAGACGAAGGTTTTATCACGGATTATGCCGTGTCCGGCGATGTGAAGAAAACAATGACGATTACCTTGAAATACGGTGCAAACGGTGAAAAGGTCATCAGCGGCTTAAAGCGTATTTCCAAACCGGGCCTGCGTGCCTATGCCAAAGTGGATGCCATTCCACGCGTGCTGAACGGTCTGGGAATTGCGATCATTTCCACTTCTGAAGGGGTAATGACCGATAAAGAAGCAAGAGCAAAACACGTAGGCGGCGAAGTGCTGGCCTATGTATGGTAGAATAGCGGAGGTATAAGAAATGTCACGTATCGGTAATAAAACGATTACCGTTCCTGCCGGTGTGGAAGTAAGCATCGCAAGCGGGAACGAGGTGACTGTGAAGGGTCCGAAAGGAACTTTGACGCGTCAGTTTTCCAATTTGATGGAAATCAAACAGGAAGAAAATGAAATTAAAGTGATTCGTCCCAATGACGAAAAACACACAAAGCAATTGCACGGCACTACTCGTGCTTTGTTGCACAATATGGTTGAAGGTGTTTCCAGCGGTTTTACGAAATCGTTGGAATTGGTCGGTATCGGTTTTCGATCTGCAGTATCCGGAAATAAACTGACCTTGAATATCGGATATTCTCATCCGGTGGAATTTATCATTCCGGAAGGCTTGAAAGCCGAATGCAAATCCGCAACGGAGATTGAAATTTCCGGTATTGACAAGCAGCTAGTCGGTGAATTCGCTGCAAATGTGAGAGCCAGCAGAAAGCCGGAACCTTACAAGGGCAAGGGTGTTCGTTATAAGAACGAATATGTTCGCCGTAAGGAAGGCAAAACGGCCGGTAAGAAATAGTGGGAAAGGAGAAATTGAACAATGCTTAAGAAAACTTCAAGAAATGATGAAAGACTTCGTCGTCATGCACGTGTTCGTAAAAAAATCAGCGGTACTCCTGAATGTCCCCGCTTGAATGTCTTCCGTTCAAATGCCAACATTCATGCACAGATCATTGACGATGTGAATCAAACAACACTGGCAGCCGCAAGCAGTGTTTCTCTGAAACTGGAAAACGGCGGCAATGTAGAAGCGGCGAAAAAAGTAGGCGAAGCCATTGCCAAAGCCGCTTTGGAAAAGAATATTACCAATGTGGTATTTGATCGTGGCGGCTATGTTTACCACGGTCGTGTACAGGCATTGGCCGAGGCGGCGCGAGAAGCCGGCCTGAAATTTTAGGAGGTAGCGCAAATGGAACGTAAACCAAGAAGAGATCAGCGTGAAAAAGAATTCGAAGAACGCGTTGTGACGATCAACCGTGTAACAAAAGTAGTAAAAGGTGGACGCCGTTTCCGTTTTGCCGCTCTTGTTGTAATCGGTGATAAAAAAGGCCGCGTGGGCTTTGGAACCGGTAAGGCAAACGAAGTTCCCGATGCGATTAAGAAAGCGGTGGAGGACGCAAAGAAAAACGTCTTTACCGTACCGATTATCAACGGAACGATTCCTCATGATATTACCGGAACATACGGTGCGGGTGAAGTGTTCATCCGTCCGGCATCCGAAGGTACCGGTGTAATTGCCGGCGGCGCTGTGCGTGCCGTTGTGGAATTGGCCGGAATCAATGATATTTTGACGAAATGCATCGGCAGTCGTACGCCGATCAATATGGTCCGCGCAACGATTGATGCGTTGAAGAATTTGAGAACAATTGAGGATGTAGCAGCACTCCGTGGTAAAAAACCAGAAGAAATTCGCGGTTAATAGGAGGATTAGACATGAAATTACATGAAATGAAGTATAATGAAGGAGCCCGCAGTAAACGCAACCGTGTTGGTCGTGGGCCTGCATCCGGCAACGGCAAAACGGCCGGAAAAGGTCACAAGGGTCAGAACGCTCGCAGCGGCGGCGGTGTACGCTTGGGCTTTGAAGGTGGTCAGACACCGTTGGCACGTCGTTTGCCAAAACGCGGTTTCACCAATTTCGCACGCAAGGAATACGCGATCGTTAATGTAGAAAGCCTGAATCGCTTTGAGAATGGCACCGAAGTAACTCCGGAACTATTAATCGAATGCGGTCTTGTGAAAAAGGAATTGAACGGAATCAAAATTCTGGGACAGGGCGAATTAGAGAAGAAGCTGACGGTGAAGGCAAACAAATTCTCCAAAAGCGCTGTCGCTGTGATTGAACAAGCAGGCGGTACTACCGAGGTAATTTAATATGTTCGCCACATTCATCAGCATGCTCAAAAATAAAGAAATACGCAATCGTATACTCTTTACCCTTGCCATGCTGTTCATCTTTCGCTTCGGAGCGGCCATCACCGTTCCGGGCGTGAATACTGCAGAGCTGTTGAGCGGCGCCAATGATAATTCACTCATTGCGATGATGAATTTGCTGGGTGGCGGTGGTTTGGAACAGCTATCCATCTTCGCGCTGGGTGTTGGCCCTTATATCACATCATCCATTATTATTCAGCTGTTATCTATGGATGTCATTCCGGCTTTGACTGAATTAAGCAAAGGCGGGGCGAACGGACGCAAGCAGTTAGATCGTTATACGCGCTACTTAGCTGTGCTTTTATCCTTTGTACAGGGTTTTACGATGGTGTATTCCTTCAGTAAAACCTATCCAACGCTGTTAGGAACTGATGCCATATTCGCACAGTGTTTCTATATTTCGACACTGTTAACGGCAGGTTCATTATTCCTGCTTTGGATCGGTGATCGCATCTCCATGAAGGGAATCGGCAACGGCGTATCCATCATTATTATGGCGGGTATCGTATCGCGCTTGCCGCATCAGTTCACCACTGTATATCAGTCCTTAGTAGGTTCACAGGATAGCAGCGCTATGTTCGGCGGACTGTTGAATTTCGGCTTGTTTATCCTCTGTTATGTATTAATCTTGGTATTTGTGGTATTCATGCAGCTGGCAGAACGCAAAATACCGATTCAGTATACAAGCAGTACGGTACAGACACGCAAGAACGATATGACATATTTGCCGCTCAAAATCAATTCGGCCAGCGTCATTCCGGTGATCTTTGCCTCCGCTGTGATGGTAGCGCCGTTACAGATCGCACGCTTCTTCTTCGCTGAAGGAGATAACGTGCTTGTAACAATGACGCGCTTCATGGGGTTGACAACGCCGGAAAGCTTGACAATCTATGTCATTTTGATTCTGTTGTTTACTTTTTTCTACACGAAGCTGCAAGTGGATCCGGAAAAAATCGCCGAAAATCTCGGCAAATCGGGAGCCTATATTCCCGGTGTTCGTCCGGGCAGTGAAACCAAAGAATATGTTACAAAGGTCTTGAACCGAATCACCGTCTTGGGTGCGATCGGTCTTGCCTTTATCGCGGTACTGCCGCATGCCTTGCCGCTGTTTACCTCATTGCCGCAGTCCATGGGACTGGGCGGAACCGGTGTCATCATTGTCGTCGGTGTCGCAATGGAAACAGTGAAACAACTGGAAGGGCAATTGACTCAGAAATCCTATCGAGGTTTTATCACAAGGTAGAAGGTGAAACTTATGAACATTCTGATTATGGGGGGGCCTGGCGCCGGAAAGGGCACCATGTCAGCCAGAATCGTAACGAAATACCACGTCAATCATATCTCCACCGGAGATATCTTCCGCAGTGAAATCGGTATGGGCACCGAGCTGGGTTTAGCAGCGAAGGGCTATATCGAAAAAGGATTACTCGTTCCGGATGAAATTACCAACGGAATGGTAAAGAACTATCTGGAACATCTCAGTGATCGAAAATCCGGCTTTTTGCTGGATGGTTATCCGCGTACATTGGATCAGGCAGTCGCTTTTGATAAGTTGTCTGTCGGTACGATGATGGCAATTGATATTGTCATTGCCATGGAAATACCGTTTGCGGTATTGGCAAAGCGGATTACCGGCCGCCGCTTATGCAAGGGCTGCGGCGCAATTTATCACATCGAATCACAGCCGCCTCGCAAAGCAGGGATCTGTGATCAATGCGGCGAACCACTCTATCAGCGCAAGGATGATACGGTGGAAAGCCTGAATGTGCGTCTGGAGGAATATACAAAACAGACACAGCCGGTTTTAGACTTCTATGAAGCAAAGGGACTGGTAAAACATATCAATGCCGATCAGCCGATTGAAAAAGTATGGGCGGATGTGGCATCGGTCTTAGACTGTCATTCCTACGTTTAAGATCGAATCTCATCAGAAAACAGATTGCAGGTGCAATGCACCTGCCTTCCTGCTTTCGGATGAAGCTGTATGATATATGATCCGATCGACAACAGATATTAGCGATACTCATGAATATTTTGGATTTCTTGACGATTCTGCTTGAGAAATACTGGACGAACAGGCATAAAATCTGATACAATATACAAAGGCAGGTTTTTTCGTGTTTAACGCGCAGTCTGCCGGGGAAGTATCTAACTGATATCTTTCTAATTGCCAGACTGGCAGAAATCAATAAGGAGGAACATCCATCATATGGGTAAGCAAGATGTTATTGAGATCGATGGCGTAGTCGAAGATACTTTGCCAAATGCACAATTTAAAGTGAAACTGGAAAACGGACACGAAATTTTGGCTCACGTTTCCGGTAAAATCCGTATGCATTACATTCGCATTTTACCGGGTGATCGTGTCACCGTAGAGATTTCACCCTATGATTTAACACGTGGGCGTATTACATTCCGACACAAATAGTCGTGAATAAGGAGGGAAACGCATGAAAGTAAGACCGTCTGTCAAACCAATATGCGATAAGTGCCGTGTCATTAAACGAAAAGGTCGCGTTATGGTAATTTGTGAAAACCCAAAACATAAGCAAAGACAAGGAAATTAATGGAGGTGTAATTGCATAATGGCTCGTATTGCAGGTGTTGATATTCCACGCGATAAGCGTGTCGTAGTATCATTAACGTATATTTATGGCATCGGCCGTTCTACGGCTGAGAGCATTTTGGCGAAATGCAAAATCAGTGAGGATGTTCGCGTAAAGGATCTGACTGATGAGCAGGTAAACGCCATCCGCGGTGAAGTGGATAAGATCAAAGTCGAGGGTGATCTGCGCCGTGAAGTGAATTTAAACATTAAACGTCTGATGGAAATCGGATGCTATCGTGGTATCCGCCATCGTAAAGGCTTACCGGTACGCGGACAGCGTACCAAAACCAACGCACGTACCCGCAAGGGTCCGGCTCGTGCTGTTGCAGGTAAGAAGAAATAGGACGATAGGAGGAAAAAACGACAATGGCGAAAGGTAAAACAGGTGCAAGAAAGCGTCGTGTCCGCAAGAATATTGCGCGCGGTGTAGCACATATACATTCAACTTTTAATAATACGATCGTTACGATTACAGACGACAGCGGCAATGCCGTTGCTTGGTCCAGTGCCGGTGCGCTCGGATTCAAAGGATCTCGTAAATCAACTCCGTACGCTGCACAGATGGCCGGGGAAGCGGCTGGGAAAGCAGCGATTGAAAACGGTATGAAAACCGTATCGGTAAACGTAAAGGGTCCAGGTCCGGGACGTGAAGCAGCGGTAAGAGCATTGCAGGTTGCCGGATTGGAAATCAGCATGATTAACGATGTGACGCCGATTCCGCATAACGGATGCCGTCCACCGAAACGTCCGCGTGGATAAAACAACTTTGATCGAGGAGGTACAGCATGGAAAAATTCGAACGTGCAAATTTTGAAGTCAAAGAATATGTAGAGTCTGAGCATTATGGCAAGTTTGTATTAGAGCCTTTAGAGAGAGGCTTTGGCGTTACGATTGGAAATGCATTAAGACGTGTTTTGCTCTCCTCATTACCGGGAGGTGCCGTATTCTCAATCAAAGTGGACGGTGTTTATCATGAGTTCACAGCGATTCCGGGCATTGTGGAAGACGTCACAGCCATCATTTTGAATATCAAGACGCTGATCATGAAAATTCAGGATGATGAGGTTTATACGCTTCGTATTTCCAAGCAAGGCCCCGGAGAAGTATGCGGTGCGGATATTATCTGTCCGGACGGTGTGGAAATCCTGAATAAGGATTTACATATCTGTACGCTGGAAGAAGGCGGATCATTGGAAATGGAACTGCAGGCGCGCGTGGGACGCGGCTATGTCAGCGCCGATACGAATAAATCTTTGTATCAGTCCCAGAATCAGCCGTTGGGTACTATTTATACGGATTCCATTTATACTCCGATTGATCGGGTGTCATATAATGTAGAACCGACTCGGGTCGGACAAAATGCAAAATACGATAAAGTGGAGCTGGAAATCTGGACCGATGGTTCAATCACTCCGGTGGAATCCATTGCTTTAGCGGCAAAGATTCTCATCGATCACTTGGAACTTTTAACAAATGTTCACGAACAGGTGAATGAGATGGAATCACTGATGAAGGAAGCACAAGGAGAAACCCAGAACAAAGGTCTCGTTATGATGATCGAGGATCTGGATTTGTCAGTGCGTTCGTATAACTGCCTGAAACGGGCCGGCATTCAAACGGTTGAGGAATTAACCCAGAAAACCGAAGATGAAATGATGCGTGTTCGTAACTTAGGTAAGAAATCATTAAAAGAAGTCAAAGATAAAATCTATGATCTTGGTTTGAGTTTCAAATCATATGAATAGCGCAAAAGGGAGGTTAAATACCAATGTGGAATCGTAAATTAGGACGTACTGCCGACCATCGTAAAGCATTACTGCGCAATATGGCAACATCTCTGATCATTCACGGGCAAATGGAAACGACGGAGATGAAAGCCAAAGAACTTTCTGCGGTAGCGGATGAGTTGGTTACGTTGGCAAAACGCGGCGATTTACATGCTCGTCGCCAGGCCGCAAGCTATGTACGCGATGTGGTAGCGGATGAAAAGACAGGACAGACAGCACTGCAGAAGCTGTTCACTGAAATCGGTCCGCTTTACGCTGATCGCAGCGGCGGATATACTCGTGTAGTAAAAACAAGATTACGCCGCGGTGACAGTGCGCCGATGGCAATTATTGAATTCGTAAAATAATCCGTGCAAACGGATTTTTTTATGTCAGGAAGCAGTGATATTGTTAAATTCTATCACCAAGATTTTTTATGATGTTTTACATCCTTACTGACTGACTTTCATTATGAGATAAAGTGAAATATGTTATAATAACGTTGAATGAATTCTAATAGCGACTTCATATAATGTTAAGATAGAATAAAGGAGCGAGCGTTTATGAAAAAAAGAAGACGCATTTACCTAGTAATCATCGGCATTATTCTTGTGATTCTATTGGTTATTATTGGCATATGGTGGTTTCTTGATAATCAAAAGGAGAATCAACCACCGCGAATCACATTAAAGAGTGAAATGGTTTCGCTCTATGTCGATGACGAATGGGATCCTGACTCCTATATTCAATCTGTGGAGGATCTTGAAGATGGCAAGCTGAAAAAAAGTGATACCGGTAAGGCAAAAAGCAGCTACTGGTATATCAGTGATGTGGATATAAGCAAGGCTGGGGAGTATACATTGCGTATTATTGCGATGGATCAGGATGAATCCATGACTTCACAAACAATCAAGGTTACCGTAAAGGAGCGCTCCCAGACATCGAACTCTGATTCAAAGCCGAAGGAAGAACCGAATGATAGTGATTCTGTGCCCGCAAACAATAACGGCGGCTACGATGAGAATATTGATCCGCATCAGGCAGAGCCGTTTTATGTGAATGGCATCTTGCTGGTGAATAAAAGACATCCGCTTCCTCCAAGCTTCGGTGCACTGGATTCAACGGCTGCCGCGGCCTTGGCACAATTACAGGATGCGGCGCTGGATGTCGGCTATGCCATTCCAACGGTGAGCGGCTTTCGTACCTATGATTATCAGGTTTCTTTGTATAACCGATATGTAGCTCAGGATGGACAAGCTGCCGCGGACACATATTCGGCACGGCCGGGCTTCAGTGAGCATCAAACCGGAATGGTCTTTGACGTCGGCTCGATCGATAATAATTACGGCAATACCGCAGAAGGACAGTGGCTGGCGAAACACTGTCATGAGTTTGGCTTTATCATTCGCTATCCGCAAGGAAAGGAAAATATCACCGGATATATGTATGAGCCATGGCATATTCGTTATGTCGGAGTGAAAGCGGCAACGGAAATTTATCAGCGCGGTATTACTCTGGAGGAATATTTGGGAGTGAATTAATGTGAAGAATACAAATATATTAATAAGAGAAATGGAAGCATACGCGCATGAGCATAGCGTACCGATTATGGAGAAGGAAAGCGTCTCTTTCCTATGTGATTGGATTAGAAAGCACTCGATACAGCGGATTTTGGAAATCGGCACAGCGATTGCTTATTCTGCGATCTGCATGGCATCATGTGATAACCAAATTAGCGTAGTCAGTGTAGAACGTGACGATGAGCGTTATGCGCAGGCAGTCAAAAATGTACAGAAAGCCGGTTTAAAGAATCGTATTACCCTGATTCATCAGGATGCACTGGAATATGAAGCACAGGGAAAGTTTGACCTTTTGTTTATTGACGCTGCCAAGGCGCAGTATTTGAAGTTTTATGATCGCTATGAACGAAATATTCCAATTGGCGGCTACATTGTCAGTGATAATTTAAGTTTTCATGGTTTTGTGGAACACCCGGAAATCATTCGCTCCCGCCATTTGAAACAGATGGTAAGAAAGATCACTGCCTACCGTGATTTTTTAACAACAGACGAAAAACTGGACACTGAACTGATCAATGTCGGAGATGGGATTGCGATTAGTCGAAAAAAAGCTGAAAAATATTGAATTTAAGGGTTAAAAAGACCGTAACATGTGGTACAATAATAATAAGAAAGTGGTGATTTAGGATGAAGAAAGTCATACCGGTTTTAGCCGTATTGGGAAGTGCCGTAGCTTTTGCGGTATATAAGCTAAAAAAAGAAGAAAAGGCACAACTGCTGGATTTGGACGAAGGACTGTTGGAGGATGAGAATGTCGATTTTCATCATGAGGAAGTAGCCGAAGAAGAAGCATCCGAGCCTGAAAGTGAACCGGAAAATGAACCGGATGAGCCAATATCCCCTGAGCCTGAGGAAGAACCGATCATCAAGGAAGAAGAACCTGATTTTGCGACAACGGAAAAGAGTATCGATATTCCCGTAAGCGATATTCGGCAGCTGTTAAAGGAAGCAGCTGAGGAAACAGAATTGCGCGAACAGATGGAATCAATGATGAGGGAGAACGAAGCCGCAATGAATGCGGAAAGTGAGGAAACAACGGAAAGAGAAGCAGAGGATGAAGCTGAAGATATGGTAGATGAAGCAATATTTAATACACATTATCCGCATTTAACAAACCGTATGATTGATGATATTAATATGATGACAAAGGAAGCCATTGAGGCGCTGGCACGAGATGGGGATGTACATTCTCATGAAAGACCGGTTCAGCATATGGTATCATTCCACAACAAGGAAGATATGGAAAGCTTCAAGAACCGCGTCATTAACAAAGGCTTTGTGATTACCAAAGGTGAAGCGGAATGTGATTTGATCGTTCTGCATATTTCATCGATTGATGAAGAAAAACTGGTAAGTCATATTCTCTATTTGGCAGATCAGGCATATGCCTTCAACGGTGAGTACCGCGGATGGCAAAGTAAAGTAAGCTTCTAATCATTCATAATAACAAGGAATTGCGGCATATTTAGCTACAGTTCCTTTTTATATGTTGATCCAATTCTCCTTTATATTCATAAACAATGTTTTTAAAAATATCATAAGGGTGAAGGGTCATTGATCATGATTTGGATTGCGGATTTTATAAAATACCAGTATAATGTTACACATCAAGAAGGGAGAAGCATAAATGCTGAAAAGAACGTTCAATTACTTTTCAATGGCGGTTACCGGACTTTTTTTCTGTATCTTAGGCATTTCCTTTCTGTTTGAAACATGGACGCCATGGAATTGGCTGTATGTTACGTTGATCTTCGGAATGATGATTGCGGCACTATTGCGGATATTAAACTTTTGTTTTAATTTTCATAAAGTAGAACGACGGCTTAAGCAGTTATCCGATGTGATTCTATGGCTGTTTTTATTTATTTTGGCATTAACAAACAGCGATTTGTTTTATTTCCTTTTTCCCCGGCTCATCGGCGGTTGGATTTTATTACATGCCTTGGTGAAGCTCATTACCATTACGATAAAGATCAAGGATCATTTACCTGGTTGGATTCATTCCCTGATCTTTTTAATCGGTGATGGTTTGATGGCAGCGATACTGTTATGGAGACCGAATGAGTTTCCCCAGTTGGTGAATGTAGTAGTCGGATGTTATTTTATCATTTATGGCGGTAATGTTTTACTGGATTTTATACGTGAAATTATTCCAGCGTCTCGCAAGGAACAGTGGGATCATTATTTTCAGCTCGCCTTACCGCCGTTTCTGGCTGCTTGGATTCCACCGACACTGCTTCATACCATTTTAAACAAAGATCAGGATATCCAGGCACGCGCTGATTTTGCGATGATCAAGCAGGAGATTCCGATTGATTTGGAAGTGTTCGTTCATATGGCGCTCAAGGGTCCGGCGATGATGGGACATGTGGATTTGGCATACCGCGGTTTCATGTTTTCCTACGGCTGTTATGATCCGCATGAACGTCGCTGGCTCGGTACGATGGGTGATGGTGTTTTACTAGTCGCGCCGAAAAAGGAGTATATTGAAAATTGTTTAAATAATGAAAACAAGGTGCTCGTAAGCTTCGGCATCGTCATGAATGAAGCCCGTAAGCAGGCATTTAATCAACGGCTGCTGGAAACCTTTGATGAGCTGGAGGACTTTCATAGCGATGAAGAATTGATGCGCGCAAACAAACCGATAAAGGGCGATGGCAGCGATTATTTATCACGAGTGACGAGAAATGTTTCCGATGCACATTTTTATAAATATCGCAGCGGAAAGTTTAAGACGTTTTTTGTGTTATCCAGTAACTGTGTGTTTTTTATTCGTCATTTGCTTGGCAGTATCGGTTTGAACTTATTGGAGTTAAGCGGTGTCGTATCACCGGGATCCTATTTTGATTTTCTGAATAAGCAGTTTAAAAGCAATAAAAGCTTTGTGATTTCACGACGTATTTATACGAAGCGCAATATGAATTCGCAGGATGATAAAAAAGAAAAATAGCGTATAAATAAAGGATAGGCATATGATCTGCAATCTTGCATCCTTTTATCATAAGGAAATGCTTGTGTTAATAGTTGGACTCTACCTATCATAAAGTCTGTTTTTACTAGATATGAAAAAATGAAAATTTTCATTGACAAGTGATTTCGATTGATTTATCATATATAGGCAAGTGGATTTTATGATTCCCCGCAAGGGGAATTCAATTTACACTGTAAAATGACACACCCGGAAATGTGTGTTTGTGAAAGGAGGATATTATGCCAACAATTAATCAGTTAATTCGCAAGGGCCGTGAAAAAAGCGTGAACGTTTCAAAATCTCCGGCTCTGAATCGTGGGTACAATTCATTAAAGAAGCGTCCGACGAATTTGAGCGCACCGCAGAAGCGCGGCGTTTGTACGCGTGTCGGAACGATGACCCCGAAAAAACCGAACTCAGCATTGCGTAAATATGCCCGTGTACGCTTGAGTAACGGAATGGAGGTAACCGCCTATATTCCGGGACAGGGACATAACCTGCAGGAGCATAGCGTCGTTTTGATTCGCGGCGGTCGTGTTAAGGATTTGCCAGGTGTTCGTTACCACATTATTCGCGGTACCTTAGACTGCGCCGGTGTTGCGGACCGTAACCAGAGCCGTTCTTTGTACGGTGCCAAAAAACCAAAAAATGCTAAAAAATAGCCAGTCATGATGAAAGGAGGAAATTTAGATGCCTAGAAAAGGACATATTGCGAAACGTGATGTATTAGTAGATCCGATCTATAACTCCAAGCTGGTCACTCGTCTGATCAACAAAATCATGATTGATGGTAAAAGAGGAGTTGCACAGAAAATACTGTACAATGCGTTTGATATTATTGAAGTAAAAACCGGACGGAAACCGATGGAAGTATTCGAGGAAGCGTTGGAAAACGTAATGCCGATGCTGGAGCTGAAGGTTCGCCGGGTCGGCGGTGCCAATTATCAGGTACCGGTGGAAGTATCCCAGGAGCGTCGTTTAACCTTGGGATTGCGCTGGATTGTCAACTATGCAAGACTGCGTAATGAAAAAACGATGGAACAGCGTTTGGCGGCGGAAATTATGGATGCTGCAAACGGCAGCGGAGCCTCTGTGAAGAAACGCGAGGATACGCATAAGATGGCAGAGGCAAACAAAGCGTTTGCACACTATCGCTGGTAAGAAAGGAGTCATGAATAATGGGACGTGCATTTTCATTAGAGAAAACTCGTAATATTGGTATCATGGCTCATATTGATGCCGGTAAGACCACAACGACTGAACGTATTCTGTATTATACCGGTGTTAACCACAAAATCGGTGAAACCCATGACGGTGCTTCTACGATGGACTGGATGGCACAAGAACAGGAACGTGGTATTACCATCACTTCTGCGGCGACAACGGCGCAGTGGAAGGAACATCGCATTAACATCATCGATACTCCGGGACACGTGGACTTCACCGTTGAGGTAGAGCGTTCCTTGCGTGTATTGGACGGTGCCGTAACGGTATTGGATGCCAAAGCCGGTGTTGAGCCGCAGACGGAAACCGTTTGGCGTCAGGCAACCACCTATGGTGTACCGCGTATCGTATTCTGTAACAAGATGGATGCGACCGGTGCGGACTTCCTGATGTCATGCGGTACGATCGTGGATCGCTTAGGAGCGAAATCCTGCCCGATCCAATTACCGATCGGCGCAGAGAGCACCTTTACCGGCATCGTGGATATCATTGAGCGCAAGGCAGAAATCTATACCAATGATCTCGGTACAGAGATTCAGGAAAGCGAAGTACCGGAGGATTTGAAGGATCTTTGCGAAGAATACCGCAGTAAGCTGTTAGAATATCTGGCAGATTATGATGAAGATATGATGATGATGGTCTTGGAAGGAGAAGAACCCGATATTCCAATGATCAAAACCGTATTGCGTAAGGCTGTATGTGCCGGTGATTTCTTCCCGGTATTGTGTGGTTCCGCGTACAAAAACAAAGGTGTACAGATGGTGCTGGATGCCGTAGTGGATTACTTGCCTTCACCGTTAGATGTACCGGCTATCAAGGGTACGGATATGGACGGCAATGAGATCGTTCGTCACTCCAGTGATGAAGAACCGTTCTCCGCTTTGGCATTCAAAATCGCAACCGATCCATTCGTCGGTAAATTGGCTTATTTCCGCGTATATTCCGGAACGGCCAAAGCAGGAAGCTACATCTATAACTCAACTAAGGGCAAAAAAGAACGTTTTGGTCGTATTGTACAGATGCACGCCAATGCGCGTAAAGAGATCGATATGGTTTATGCCGGAGATATTGCGGCAGCCGTTGGTTTGAAGGATACGGGAACAGGTGATACGCTTTGTGATGAGAACTCACAGGTTATTTTGGAATCCATGGTATTCCCGGAGCCGGTGATTCGTATGTCACTGGAGCCGAAGACCAAAGCGGATCAGGACAAGATGGGTCTTGCCTTATCCAAATTGGCTGAAGAAGATCCGACCTTTAAAACCTATACCGATCAGGAAACCGGACAGACGATTATCGCCGGTGTTGGTGAATTGCATTTGGATATTATCGTCGATCGTCTGCGCCGCGAATTTAAGGTAGAAGCCAATGTCGGACAGCCGCAAGTTGCTTATCGAGAAACGATTCGTGCTACTGCCGATTGTGAAGGTAAATATATTAAACAGTCCGGTGGTCGTGGTCAGTACGGTCACGTATGGATTAAGTTTGAGCCGAATGAAGAAGGCAAAGGCTTTGAATTCGTAGATGCGACAGTAGGCGGCAGTGTGCCGCGTGAATACATCAAACCGACTCAGGAAGGTTTGGAAGACGCGTTGGATCGCGGTATGGTAGCCGGCTATCCCGTTATTGATATTAAGGCCACACTGTTTGATGGTTCCTACCACGATGTCGATTCTTCGGAAATGGCATATAAAATTGCGGCTTCCATGGCACTGAAAGAAGCGGCCAAGAAATGTAAGCCTGTGATTTTAGAGCCGATTATGGAAGTCGAAGTAACGGCACCGCAGGAATACCTCGGTTCTGTCATGGGCGATGTCAGCTCCCGCCGCGGTAACATCACCGATCAGGAAGAACGCGGAAATGCGATCATTGTGAAAGCGATGATTCCGTTGTCAGAAATGTTTGGTTACGTAACGGATTTGCGTAGCTTTACGCAGGGACGCGGTAACTATTCGATGAAATTCGACCATTACTATGAAGTGCCGAAGAGCATTGCGGAAAAGATCATTAAAAACAACAGTTCCGACAATTAATTGTTGCTTTTATGAGGCGTTTGAATTAAAATATACTTGATGGAAAAAAACCAATAAGGAGGAAATTTAGAAAATGGCTAAAGAAAAATTTGACCGTTCGAAAACCCATGTTAACATTGGAACGATCGGACACGTTGATCACGGTAAAACAACTTTAACTGCTGCAATTACGAACGTACTTGCAAAAGAAGGTATGGCACAGGCTACTGCCTATGATCAGATTGACGGTGCGCCGGAAGAAAAAGAGCGTGGTATTACAATCAACACCGCTCACGTAGAATATCAGACGGCAACTCGTCACTATGCACACGTTGACTGCCCGGGACATGCCGATTATGTAAAGAACATGATCACCGGTGCTGCTCAGATGGATGGTGCTATCTTGGTTGTTGCGGCTTCTGATGGTCCGATGCCTCAGACTCGTGAGCACATCTTGCTTGCTCGTCAGGTAGGTGTTCCTTACATCGTTGTATTCTTGAATAAATGCGACATGGTTGATGATGATGAATTGATCGACTTGGTTGAAATGGAAGTACGTGAATTGTTAAGCGAATATGGCTTTGATGGTGACAATGCGCCGGTTATCCGCGGTTCTGCATTGAAGGCATTAGAGGGTGACGCTAACTACGTAGGCGCTATCAAGGAATTGATGGATGCTGTTGACAAATTCATTCCGGATCCGGTTCGTGAAACTGACAAACCGTTCTTGATGTCCGTAGAGGATGTTATGACGATTACCGGACGTGGTACCGTAGCTACCGGACGTGTTGAGCGTGGTGAAGTGAAGCTGAGCGAGGAAGTTGAAATCGTTGGTATTCACGAAACTCGTAAAACTGTTATTACCGGTTTGGAAATGTTCCGTAAGCAGTTGGATGTAGCGCAGGCCGGTGACAACATCGGTGCCCTGCTGCGTGGTATTAACCGCGATGAAATTCAGCGTGGACAGGTCTTGGCAAAGCCGGGATCCGTTAATCCGCATACCAACTTTAAAGCACAGGTGTATATCCTGACTAAAGAAGAAGGTGGACGTCATACTCCGTTCGTTTCTAACTATCGTCCGCAGTTCTACTTCCGTACAACTGACGTTACCGGCGTTATCACTTTGCCGGAAGGCACTGACATGGTTATGCCTGGCGATAACGTAGAAATGACCGTAGAATTGATCGCTCCGATCGCTATCGAAAACAACACGAAGTTCTCAATCCGTGAGGGTGGACGTACGGTTGGTTCCGGTAACGTAACAGAAATCATTAAATAAGAATAACAAACGACAAAGAGTGCGAAAGCGCTCTTTTCGTATGCATGAAAAATACTCTCCCTCAATGATTTTACATAAACACTCAATCATTTGTACTATAATTTCTTAATATAATCAAGTATAATAAGGTTATCGAGAATTGCAGGAAGGAGTCCTATGAAAAATGGGACCGATTGATTTTGTGAAACGATTAAAAGAGCGGATGCTTATTGAATTTGAAAAACAAGATCGTAGCGGTGTTTATGGCTTTACGCAGCGTTTAATGGCATACATTCCAATAAAATAGAGGGGAGTGCTTTAACGCAACGTCAGACTGCATCTATATTTGAAACCGGTACACTGTACGCAGATGACAATGATGTTATCTTTCGTACCAAGGATATTGAAAACCATAGAAGATATAGCGATGTTCCACGCCAAGTTTGAGAACATACATCCATTCCAAGATGGAGACGGTCGTGTTTGCTATCCTCTGTGCCTTTTGCTATTTCTCCATTATGATTAGCAACCATCACCTATAAATGGTAAAAGTTAGCATATATACAAAGCATAAATAACACATTTATGACAAATCATAGTCTTATTTAATTATATTCGCTTATTTTGATTGACAAATTAATTAATTATTTGTATCCTTATATCAGGAGTGATGTTATGGAAAAGACCAGTGTCTCATTGATCAAGCAGGTTCAAGAGGGCGTAGAGACGGCTTTTGATGAGCTATTTTCATCGCTTTATAAGACTGTCTATTATACTGCCTATCGTATTTGTAAAAGTGATGATGACGCAAAGGAAGTCGCACAACAGACCTTTATTCAAGTTCATCGTTCTATAAAATCACTCAATGATCCCAATACATTTGATGTATGGCTGCATCGCATTGTGGTGAATAAATGCTACAACCTGTTTGCGAAACGCAAGGATGTTACGATGGATCCAGACACCAATGTCGCGTTAAAAAATAAAGCCGAATATCGCGATTATTTAATACCGCAGTCGGCGAGTCGTCGTCAAAGCGATTTGGATATATTGAATCAGATGATTGATGAATTACCGGAGAAATACCGGACATTATTAATCTTAACGTATTACTGCGAATACAGTATGGAGGAAGTTGCTGATATTGTTGATATGCCGGTTGGAACGGTAAAATCACGTTTATTTGCTGCACGTTCATTACTAAAAAAGAAGGTAATTGAATATGAGAAATTATCCGGCATGGAATTGAATTTTCACGAGCTGTCACCGATGCTGCTCATTGCGGCTTATGCGGCGGCTTATCAGAGTCTGAATGTTACCGTTCCCATCAGCGCTCTCGTTGGCTCTGCTAAAAATTGGCTTCATCGTTTTGCACAAAGCGGGAAATTTGCGAAGGGCGCAATGATTTCCTTATCTGCGGCGGTGGGGATCTCGGCGGCAGGATTCATCTATACGCAAATCTCAGCGAATCCCATTGAACAGAATTCAAGCACATCGTTTCACTATTTGGAAAATGAAGAAGTCTTTCAACCGGTCATCTTGGACGATGTAACTTATATGACCCCTTATGAGGCCTATTATTCTTTATTGGTATTTGCGCATTGCGAAGTGGAAATGAAAGCGATGTCGCAGGATGAGCTATTGCACTTTAAACCGCTTTATGATGCGTTAAAAGCAAGTAATGGTTCTTACTATCATCAGTTGCAGGAGATGGGCTGGGAAAAAGCTTATCTTGCATTGTTATGAAAAAAATAAAAAAATAATATATTTATGAAAAAAAACAGAACCGACTCTAATCTCATCTTGTCTGTAGGGTGAGATTAGAGGATTTTTATTATAGGGGGACTGTATCCAAATTTTGGAAGACAGCTTTTCGTGGTGGTTATAGATCAAAGAAAGGGCGATTGGTTATGCGAAAGAAATGGTGTTTATTTAAATTTTGCTTATTAAGTATATCTTTGATAGGCGTAACCGTGGCTGGACATCATTACTATAACTTTCAGATGAATGCAGCGCCGGCAAATTTTCAATACTATCAGGCAGGCGATAGTATTGAAAGAACCAATACGCAATATTTCAAAATAAATGGAATAAAATGGAAATTTATTTATTCTGATAATACGCGCAATCAAGGATACATTGTTTCCGAGAGTTTGATTAATAAGTTTACATGTCCAAACCAGATTTCAGCATCTGATGGTATAATGACTGCTTTGCGAGGAAACGCAGATAACTGTTTTGCAAAAATACAGTCGGATTATTCATCCAACGATACAAAGGATATAACTGGAAAATTAATTGAGTCTATTAATCCTAGTATAGATTTTTCTACTCTTCGTTTAATGACTTTAGCTGAATACAACGAAATATCAAGAAACGATACAGATACAGCTGTTCTTAAATCTATTCGTAATGGTGGTGTTTGGTTAGACGCACATAACAGTGCTGGAAAACGTTTGTATTTTTATCCTACAACTGCCAGCTCAGGCACTAAATATCCGGGTTACAAATATGTATTCCAGGATTTAAGTGCCAAAAGTGCTTTTTTTGCAGTATTTAAAATTAACTTACCACAAAAAGGTATTATTAAAACAATCACATCGGATCAGACCAGTATCACAAAAGCATCTACAGATGCGGTTAATGCCGCAAATAGTACTATTTTTAATATCGATACCACTGATGGAGAAGGACCATATGATTTCTCTGTGTATGATACCGATGCTAGCGGAAATGGTGTCGATACCAAACCATCAGATTATTTCTCATTGGAATCGGATTCTACGCTGGGTAAAACAAAAGTTAAATTGATTAAAAAATTATCTGTTGGCGATTATTATTTTAAAGTAAAAGTTATGGATAAAAGTGAAAATGAAAAGTTGTATTATGATTCGTCTGATTTCACTAAAGATCCGTTTCGAACCATAGAAACCGTTGTACTCCATGTAGAAATCACCAAAGAATCGCCGACCATAACTTTTGATGATCCCAATCTTACAAAGAAAAGCATAAAAGAGGCAACGGCAGGGTGGAGTGAAACCGCAACGGCAACTCCAAACAATGGCACAAAGATTACCTACGCAAAAAGCGGAGGAAGCGTCAGACTTATCAACTATGATCCGGATACTGGGGCAATCTCATATACCGGTGGAACTGGCTTTGGCAAAGTTACCTTAAAAGCTACGGCGGATGATGATCCGAAAAGCGGCTATGATGATTATGATTCTGTGGAAACAACCAAAGACATTGTGATTTATCGTGAAGTCGATGGCAGTGTAAAGCCTCATAAAGCTTCTTCCAGTACCACATCGCCATCCTTTCAAACAAGTCAAGCCAATGTGAAACAGGGTGGAGAAATCGGGGAAATTATCGGAATACTGGGTACACCGGATGATGCATCGACAACCGGAAAAACGACATACACATATGGCATTAAGAATGTCGATGATTATAACTATTTCAGTGTGAATGCCAGTACCGGGAAGATTACAACGACAGCGGACTTATCCACAACCACAGGAACTTACAATATAACCGTAACGGTGAGTGATAAGTGGAGCACGAAGGAAATTCTGATAATGATTGATGTGGGATTGGCACCGGCAGAGAACCTGCAGTTTTATGAGAACAGTACTTTCAATACGGTGATCAATACAAAAACAGTGAAGTTCACCGATACGAATGTGAGTGTATTCGCCACCGTAAAAGGAAGCAGTAATACAAATCCGGTGACCTATAAGGTACAGGATGGAAGTACGAATGTGATTACCATTAATCAAAACACTGGCGCAGTCACAATCACAGGAACCGGAACGGTAACGATCGTGGCAGAGAAACAAGGCGCAAGCGGACAAGCCGATGCCAAAGCAGAATTAACCTTTACGGTAACCGCAGGGGCACAAAATTTCATTTATACCACCGATTCTACCCATACTACAGAAAGACCAAAGACAGGTAATTACTATGATGTTCTAACAGAAACATATGCATCAGGTAAAACCTTCAACGTATACACGGCAGGCAATCCAACCGGAAGTAATGTGACCTATCAGCTAAAGGCAGGAAGTCCAACGGATGTGATATCGGTAGATAGTGATGGAACGATTCATA
>CANDJN010000017.1 GCA_947385085.1 uncultured Erysipelotrichaceae bacterium
AAAAGGTATACTATCAGATGACTGTTATTTGAGTCATCTATAATATACCAGGATGGATAATCATGGATAAGTATGAAAAGTCCGGAATTATTTTCAATATTCAAAAGTTCAGTATTCATGATGGACCGGGTATCCGTACTGTTGTATTTTTCAAGGGCTGCCCGCTTCATTGCCGTTGGTGTGCCAATCCGGAAAGTCAATTAAGCAAAATGCAAGTTCTGTGGGACCAAAGAGAATGCCAAGGCTGTCAAAGCTGTATCGCGCATTGTCCAGCTCAGGCAATCTCAATGGAGGGGCAGCACATTGTCATCAATCATGATCAATGCGAAGGATGCTTGTCCTGTGTAAATCATTGTCCCAAAGCGGCATTGAAAAGCGAAGGAAAAAAGCAAAGCTTAGAGGAGATTATGAAGGTTTGTCTTCAGGATCGCGTGTTTTATGAGGAAAGCGGCGGCGGCATTACGTTATCCGGAGGAGAAGCAATGGCGCAACCGGAATTTGCATTGGTATTGTTAAAGGCATGTAAGGAAGAAGGCATTCATACAGCGATCGAAACCACCGGATATGTGGATACAAAACTATTGGATATGGTTCGTCCCTATGTGGATTTGTTTTTGTTTGATATTAAGCACTGGGATGCACAAAAGCATATCGAGGGTACCGGCGTATCCAATGAGCAAATTTTGACTAATATGAAATATCTAATTGCGAATGGTCATGAAGTTCTTCCCCGACTGCCGATCATTCCCGGTTATAATGACAGTATTGAAGATGCGAAAGGATTTGCGCAGCGATTGAAAGAAGCAAAAGCAAATTCGGTACAATTATTGCCGTTTCATCAGTTTGGGGAGAAAAAATATGAGATGCTGCATCAAACATATGCGTATGCGGAGGTTCCCGCCCTGCACGAATCAGATGTCAAGGAGTTTCTGGAAGTTTTAATTCAAGCAGGCATTCATGCATTCTTTTAGTGATATAATGTATATTTAAGCATCAAGAAAGCGACGATGAGGATTGTCGTCACTATGAGGTATCAATATGACAAAACGAGCAAATCAAATATTGGAGTTATTAATGGCAGAACAAAAGCTGGAAGTATCACAGTTAGCGGATCGCTTAGGCGTATCACAGGTTACCATGCGCAAGGATCTGGATGATCTGGAACATAAGGGGATTATTGTCCGTGCTCATGGCTATGCCGCTTTGCGCAGCCGCGATAATACCAGCGGGCGTATTGCCTATCATTATGAGATGAAAAAGCAAATCGCCGCTTGTGCGGCAGATTTAGTTTCTAATGGCGATACGGTCATGATTGAGAGTGGCAGCTGTTGTGCTTTGTTGGCGGATACGCTGGCGGAAACCAAAAGGGATTTGAGCATTATCACCAACAGCGCGTTTATCGCCGATTTCATTCGCAACAAGTGTAACTTTCAAATTCTCCTTCTGGGGGGGATATATGATCATGATGCACAAATTATGGTCGGTCCGATGATTCGCCAGTGTGTGCAGAATTTTTGTGTGAATCTGTTTTTTATCGGCACGGACGGCTACAGTAAAAAGAGCGGATTTACCAATCGCGATCAATTAAGAGCTCAGGCAGTGCGCGATATGGCGGTTCAGGCAGAAAGCATTGTTGTGCTGACAGAGAGCGAAAAGTTTGCGAAGCATGGGACGGTACCATTAAATGTGCAGGATCGTGTTTCCACGGTGATTACAGATCAAGGGATTGATGATGCGGTTACAGCGGAGTTGGAACAGGAAGGGATCAGGGTGATCAAGGCTGTTTAGGATGACTTTATTATCCATTATCATAGAAAATCATTTGTTATTTAGTCTTAATCAAAGCCTTCTTCACTATTACGGATGTAATAAATTAATATTATTCAGCTTTTGTACCTATAAACAAAATAATAAAAAAACGAACGGATGTTTTTGGCTTACTATTATAATACATTGCGTCTTAAATAATATATTAAAATACACTTTAACATAACTGTATAATTTTTTATTATATGAAGTTATGAAACAAAAAAAAATAGTCTTTCATTCAATGTTCAAATATTTCCGAATCACATTTTCAATTTCAACATTCTTCTAACATATAATTGTACAAACTCGTTTTTCCCTGATTTAACCATAATGTTCAATGTTATTACGATATTTTACATAATCTTTTATATGAAATAATCATTTTCTTTGCTCCTTATAGACTTACTTAATTTAGTATAATCTAATATTAACATTTATTGTGTTTAAACTCAATATTTACATTGAAATTGCGGAATCCTATTTACTGGTTTATCCTTTATTTCTAATCGTTTGATTTTGCAATACGCACCAAATTTACCAAATACCTGTTTGCATATACTTCCTGTTACATTGCTGAAATCAAAATTACAAAAATTCAGAAAACGACAGCGGCAATTTTTATATTTCTACATATCCGCCAGATAAATAAATGGCATAAAAAAGAGTTAAGTGAATAGCAATTAGTGGTTGAATAGTAACAAACAATGCATCCAACGAACACATCATCCATTTTCTTTTTCAAAGGATTTTAGATCACGCCCATCTGCAGTCCTCCAACTCGTCAATCCATTAGCGCTTTTGCCAATCACATACATTGCAGCATAAGAGGGACTTGAGAATAGAATATCTTCTTGTAAAATCCCTTGTTCATCAATAGGGGCATTCCTTCTGCGTTCCTTAATAACAGCAGGAATCGTATTGTCATCTTGCGAAGAAATGCGACTACCACGACAGACGACAAAACCATCTGAAGTTTGTATTCCGCTTGCCTCAACCTTGCCGATCCTTTTAATTGTTCGCACCAGATATAATGGAATGGTCTCCATCATATCCATAGCAATTGAAGTTGAATTTTGAAAATTTGACTTGTTAATTAAAGGAACAAATAATTTATGGCCTAAAGTTCCCATAATTACTTTTGCATAATCGACAAATTCCTCCATCTCACTTTCCTTTTCCTCAGTGATATTACCCTGAGTAGGATCATTTCCATTTTTCACTTCATAGCGATTAGATTCGATAGCAAGCTTACAGAAACGATTTTCTAGATAACTTATCTCAGTAGGACCAAAAGAATTATTTGAGGTAGTAAATACAATAGCCTCAGTCCAGTAGTCTTTTTCAGGATTGCGTTTATGTTCCTGCAAACGGTTTAGAATTCCTTCACCATTTTTTCTTGCTCCTGCTTGGCCAATGTAAACTATGCCTTTTTCCGTTTGATCTGACATACCAAAAAGAAAGTATACTCCGCTTTGTTTAAGATCATCTCGATCTTTGCATTTATCTAATTCTGTTCTTGGTATTTTATAAGCAATTCCTGTCCAGTTAGCAAGTGTACATTTGATTCGTCCGTTTGCATCTCCATCCATCAAAAAGAGATTTATACTTTTTCCACGTGCCAATGCAAACCCTCCTTTTCGTTATATTTATCATTTTAATTCCTTAAATTGATATTCATTGCAAAGTTTTATGCCTAGTTCTTATTGACTTGTCTCTTTGAGGTAATTCAGTCATTTGCTAAATGGATAACCATACAATATCTTCATAAAAAGTTATATCAGTTTTTGTTAAACGATCTTTTGCTGTAACAATGATAATATGCCATACTTTTTCGTATACTCTTGCATACACCTAAAACCTAGAGTGAGAATCTTTAACGAGTCATCCATCCGCATTTTCGCTTCATATGCTTGCGCCAAATTAATATCAACTCTTGAAATTTGGTTCAAAATCCGTTTCCAACAACCAGCAAAATTCAACTCTCCTACTTCCGGAAACGATACTTTCCTTTTCCATGTCCCATCACTGGCTCGATAATCCCTTGCTCTACCATTTCACGCAAAAGCGCAGTACTTCTTGTCGGTTTCAATCCTAGCACTCTCTGAACATCCGACCTTCCAAATGTAATAAGAGAACCTAAAGCATCCCGTAACGTCTGAATATGAGCAACGGTCTTTGCTGTAAAAGCATTTTCAATGTTCACTTTTTCTAAGTCAATGTTCGCTTTTTTAATATCAATGTTCGCTTTTTCCGGTTCTTTGAAAGTATCGCTGATGTGCATTGACCGATTATAAAGAGGGTGATTCTCGTTCAAAAGGAGATTGTGGAGAAACACCTCAAGAAATTCTGTCGTTTCATGAATGTCGTTTATCAGATCATTATAATTTGCCCGGACAAGTGAATTTCGAAAATACCATGCATTTTCAGCAAAAATATCATTTGTCACATCAAATCCCAGTGTGCGCAAATACTTGATGAAAAAAACTGCAGTTGTTCTAGTGTTACCCTCAGCGAATACATGAATCTGCCAAAGTCTGGATATAAATACCGCAAGATGATGGATGATCTCATCCATCGATAGATTTTTATAGGAAAACTTCTTCTCCTCCGAGAAATCATACTCCAACGTTGCCTGCAGCTCTGTGGCACTGCCATAAAGTACCGTCGCACCATTTAGTACCCATTCTTTTTTCGTGATATTATAATTCCTGATGCACCCTGCATGGGAATAGATACCAGTAAATAATCTTCTGTGGATAGAAAGATATTCGTTCGGTGTAAAGCTAAAGGCACGCTCGGACAAGAGTGCTGCGATTCTTGCCGAAACCTTGTCTGCCTCCTCAGTGCGATCTGATGCGCCACAAGTGGGGTTTTCCTTATAGTAAGACTGCAAAAGCGCATTTGCTTCTTCAAATGTTATCTCACCCTCGATATTACGAACAGCAGTTCTCACCAAATATTCTGATGTTACAAGTCCATCAACCGCCTGCAAGCCAATAGCGGTATGCCAAGCATAGCCTTTGTCCCGTTTGGTCGGTTCGGATTCTTTGATATATTCCTTAAAAGGATCTTTATTCACTAAATACCACCTCGCTGCTCTCTCTTTATTTCTGCAAAAAATCAACTGTCTCTACAAGTACCATTGAGAATTACATTCATCATTCTTGGAATATTATGTCTTATTCTCTGATTCTATTATGTACCAAGTTACTAAATAACTACTGCTCGGTTCTTGTAATCCATCCTTGAACATTGGCCGAACCATCGCTTATTCTTTGTTCTATTCGCCTATCTCAATGCCCTCTCGAATTATTTTTCGAACATTAGAATTGTTGGAATTATCTTCTTTTGTCTTTACGAAGAATATCTATATTTTATATCTTCAATCTAATGACTTTGTTTGTTATATCATCCTTCAATTCTCTTGCATATATTATACCAAAGTAAAATAGAAAAGTGATATAGTTATTAAAGAATTTTATCCTTTAAGACTTACTTAGTTTGGCATGTTCCATTTAGACAATATATACATTTTCCTGACTGCCTTTTCATTAAACATTGCTTATCACCTTGTCAAAACACAAAATATCTGCTACAAAAAAAAGTGCATTTCAACCTTTCGTTATCGGCTTATTTGCACTTCTATTTTCTCACTAATAAAACTATGCTTTCAATACTGACGGTCTGCGCAAACATATCAACCGGATACATATCCTTTGCCACATATCCCAAGCGCTGAAAATATCCCAAGTCTCGTACTTGCGTTCTCGGATCACACGAAATATAAAGAATCTGCCGTACCCTCAGCCGTGCGCACGCATCCATAAACTCCTTCGTGCTTCCGCTGCGCGGCGGATCCATGATCACAATATCGATATGCTTATGCTCCTGAGCCATCCGTTCCATATACTCACTCGCATCGGCACAGACAAAGCGAATATTCTTCACCCCATTCCGCTTCGCATTCGCCACCGCATCCCGCACCGCATCGCGATTATTCTCCACCCCGATCACCTGCTTCACTCGCTTTGCAACACTCATTCCGATCGTTCCGATCCCGCAATAAGCATCCAAAACCGTTTCATCCCCTGTCAAATTTAATAGCGATAACGCCTTAGCGTACAACACCTCGCACTGCGCATGATTGATCTGAAAAAAACTCTTTGCCGATATTCGATAACGATAACCGCACAACTCATCTTCAATCCACCCGCTTCCATAGACCACGCGCTCCCGCTCTCCCAGCACCACGCTCGTATGCCGTTGGTTCACATTCATCACCACGCTGCGAATGGCGGGATGCGCCTTCCGTAATGAACTGACAAAATTTTGGCAGCCGGGAAACACGGGCGCATTCACCACAAGCACCACCATGACATCCCCATTCAGCGAACTTCTCCGCAAAATCACATGACGCAGCAACCCCCGTCTGCGCGCTTCCTCATAAGGCTCAATTCGTTGTTTCTCCATCAACCGAACCATTGTTTCTACAATCTGATCCATTTCCTCAAAATGTAACAAGCAACTTTTATAAGGAATAATCCGATGCGAAAACTCCTCATAAAATCCGGCCTGAATGCGGCCTTTGCGATCACGCGTAAATCCGATGATAACCTTATTGCGATATTTATAAGGATTCTCCATCCCCATCACATCATGAACTCGCAACACCAATCCTGCCTGCTTCATCCACCGCTCAAGCTGTGCTTTTTTTAACGCAAGCTGCGCATCATAGCGACAATGCAACAAATGACAGCTGCCGCAGCGATCATAAATAGCGCAAGGACTTTTTACCCGATTACCGTCTTGACGCTTCCACTGCACCATCTCCCCGACATAACCATCCTTGCGCTTTTTGAGAATCCGCACCGTCCCCGCTTCCTGCGGCAATGCCTGCTTCACAAAAACGCGTTCTCCCTGAACCATTCCCATCCCATAACCATTCTCCCCCAATTCACTGATCGTCAGCGGATAACAGCGATGAATCGCTACCATAAAGCAGCCTCCTTACGCGCCTGCTCAAGATTCTCAAATACAATTCCATGCATTCCTAAATCCAACGCTGTTTGAACATTCTGCGGCTGATCATCAAAGAAAACACACTGGGATGCGACCAGTCCCCAGCGTTCAAGCAAGGCTTGATAAATCTGTGGCTCCGGCTTTATACAGCGTTCCTCAAAGCTCAGTATCATCCCATCCACCATCTCAAAAAACGCATATTGCTTACTTAAATAATCGTAGCTCTCTTTTCCGATATTGCTGAGCAGAAAAACCCGATAACCATGCCTACGACATTCCTGTAAATAGGCAACACTGTCCTCCTTCAGCGTCATCATTTCCATCCAATGCGCATAAACCAGATCAATTTGCGTTTGATACTGCGGATAACGTGCATCATGCAAACGCTTTGCCTCTGCACACAGATAATCGCCTCGATCTGTTCCTGCCCATATATCATCAAAAAGCAGTGAACATACCTCAGCCATATGCTCAACGTCAAAGTACTTGCTAAAATATTCCACCGGATGAAAATCCACCAGAACATTGCCGATATCAAAAATAACATTACTCATCGCATTCACCTTCTATCATCCTAACATTTATAGAAAATCTCGCCCTTAATCCCACCTGACCTCTTTTTGCATTCATTATACTTGATCATTACCAAAATATCCAGATGGCATCTCTCCACTATTAACGTCCTCATATCATAAACTTACAACTTTGTTAGTGAATTGTCACGCGATCACATGGCACGTTATTATCGTTTCTCTTATAATGACATTGTCAAAAGGAGCGATGTATATGAAAATGAGAAGCGATTTTAAAACAGAATGGATCATCGGTATCATGATGATTTTGGAAAGTCTTTGTATCTTTTTTCCATATCTTTTTCCTACTGGATTTGATAAAATCATATTATCATGTTTATTACTTATATCGATCCTATATTGGCTTCATCAAGCGGAGCTTAAGCTCAAGCATAAATTTTATTAGGAGGTAAAAGAATGACAACAATATTACAAGTAGACAATATCGAAAAGTATTACGGCAGTAAAGGGAATCTCACCAAAGCACTAGATCGCATCTCCTTCCAAGTGGAAGAAGGAGAATTCATTGGCATCATGGGCCCCAGCGGTTCTGGAAAAACCACTTTGCTAAACTGCGTCTCTACCATTGATACGGTCACCAGCGGCCATATTACGATCAATCAGCGTGACATCACCAAGCTGAAAAGAAACGCTTTAAGCAAATTTCGCCGCGAAGAGCTTGGCTTCATCTTTCAGGATTTTAATTTGTTAGATACCTTGACCGCCTATGAAAATATCGCATTGGCGCTGACCATCCAAAAGGTCAAGCCATCGCAGATTAAAGCCCGCATACAAGATGTCGCAAAGAAACTGGACATTGAAGAGGTTTTGAACAAATATCCCTACCAGATGTCAGGCGGACAAAAGCAGCGCGTCGCCAGTGCCCGAGCCCTGATCACCAACCCTTCCCTAATCTTAGCGGATGAACCGACGGGTGCCTTGGACTCCAAAGCCAGCCGCATCCTGTTAGACAGCATGGAAAAATTAAACGAAGCGTATCATGCGACAATCATGATGGTTACTCATGACGCCTTCACTGCTTCCTATGCTCATCGCATCCTATTCATTAAAGACGGCCGCATCTTCAATGAACTGATTCGCGGTAATGATTCTCGTAAAACATTCTTCAATAAAATCATTGAAGTAGTAACCCTCTTGGGAGGTGACTCTTCCAATGTACTTTAGATTCGCCATCAAAAATGTAAAGAAAAGCTTTCGCGATTACATGATCTATTTCTTAACTCTCGCGTTTTCGATCTGCTTGTTTTATTCCTTTAATTCTTTCCAGGCGCAACAAGCGGTGATGGATTTAAGCAAAAGTCAGAATGAGATTATTGTATCCATACAAGATCTAATGCAAATGCTCTCCATGTTTGTCGCAGTAATTTTGGGCTTTCTAATTATTTATGCCAATAACTTTTTAATTAAACGACGTAAAAAAGAATTGGGTTTATATACATTATTAGGAATGCCAAAACGTCACATCTCCCGCGTATTGATATATGAAACCTTCATGATTGGGTTATTATCACTGATTGCTGGACTATTGGCCGGACTGTTTTTATCCCAATTACTGACCATAGTGACAGCGAACTTATTTGAAGCGACGCTCAATTATACCTTCATTTTCTCTATGGATGCGACTCGATTGACCATCATTGCCTTTGCGCTGATTTTCTTTATCATCATGATCTTTAATACCTTCACTTTAAATCGCTATCAGTTAATTGATTTATTAACTGCCGATAAAAAGAATGAAACATTAAAGACCAAAAATATCTATTTGTCAATTTTACTATTCTTATTATCCCTTGTGATTTTGGGCTATACTTATTGGTTTGCATTATCCCAGGGTATAGATGCACTTATGCAGCTGCACATTATCGCTCCTGCCGGAATCATTGGCACGGTGCTGTTTTTCATGGCTCTGTCAGGCTTTCTGTTGAAATTCGTACAAAGCAGTAAGAAGCTTTATTACCGCAAGCTGAATATGTTTGTATTACGGCAGGTCAACGCCTCAATCAACAGCAATTTTATTTCCATGAGCGTCGTTTGTATTATGCTTTTGTTTTCCATTGGTGCCTTGGCAACCGGAACCAATCTGAATCGAACGATTAACAGTACAATTCAACTATTAACACCATTCGACTATTCTTACGCTTCCTATCAATTTATGGATAAAGAAAGCGATTATATAATGGATATTACTGATATCAAGGAAAAGCTTCATATTGATAGTACCGATATCAAAGAAGAGTACTATATCCACGATTATTTCTCTGATATTACATTCGCACAGTTTATGTCCTATATTGATGATTCTTTCATACCAGATGATCAATCTGAAGAAAAATTCGATGTCATCCCCTTATCGGATATGAATATCGTGAGAGAAGCTTATGGATTAGAGCCTTTAACACTGGATCCTGGTGAGGCATTCATGTTTACCAGCAATGAAATGGTTCGAAATACCGTTGACGATATTGTCGCAAATCAGCCTAACTTCACGCTGTATGGTCACTCCCTACAACTGCGCCGAGAACAACCGGAAATGGTCAATCTGGGCACCACTGTGAATACCTCCACTGTAGTGATCGGCGTATGTGTGGCAGATGAAATCATTCCCGCTGACGCCACACTTTACAACATGTTTTGGAATGTTAATTTGAATGAGGGCGTTGATCAGGATCAATTCGCTGAAATGGTGACATCAAAAAGAGATGAATACAATAAAAATGCAAGTATGACGGAAAGTCCGATTTATTCTTCATTCTCTTCAGCTACCGCAAAGGATGTTCAGGATAACTCCAAAGGATTATCGGTAATCATGACCTATATCGGTTTGTATCTAGGCTTGATCTTCTTATTGGCAAGCGCTGTGATTCTAGCCCTCCAGCAGCTATCACAGGCTGCCGATAATAAACAGCGCTATCAGATTTTAAATAAGATCGGTGCTGAAAAGCGAATGATTTCCCAATCGGTTTTATTTCAATTGAGTATTTATTTCTTCATGCCTTTGTTATTGGCGATTATTCATAGTATTGTAGGCATTCAGGTGGTAAATGCGATTGTCGTTGTCTTTGGCAAAAGCGCCATATTCCTATCCTCTTTGATCACCGGAGGAATCATTATTCTCATCTATGGTGCCTATTTCCTCTTCACTTATTTCGGCTATCGACATATATTAGAAAAATAATTATAAGGACGCCTGTCGCAAAACAACATCTGCACAGGCGTTTTTCTATCTGTGATCACCTTGTAAGAAAGTATCATGTACGATATAATATCAAAAAGAAGGAGAAATGACATGGAATGGAAACAATGTATCACTGATAAAGATATCAAAGCATTGGCAAGCTGCGCTGAAATCGTATGGAATGAACACTATTCCTCCATCCTATCACAAGCACAAATTGATTATATGGTAGAACGCTTTCAAAGCTATGAAGCAATTAAAAATTCGATTGAAAAAGATCATTACATTTATTATATGTTACGTAATGATGAGAATGTCATTGCCTATTGTGGCTTTCAGGTACAGAAAAAGCGCTTATTTTTAAGTAAGCTATATGTACAAAAGCCATGGCGAGGATGCGGATATGCCAGCACACTGCTTACCAAAATGACAAATTATGCACAAAAGCATCATTTGGAAGCAATTTATTTGACTTGTAACCGATATAATAGGGGCAGTTTAGAATTCTATCACCGCAAGGGTTTTGAAATCATCGACAGTGCCGATAACGATATAGGCCATGGTTTTGTCATGGAGGATTACATTTTACAAAAAGCAGTCACATTAGATACTCAAAGCACCTCTTCTCACTAATGCTTGTACTTCCCTATTATCTTTATTATTTTGAATTCTTCCCATGAATGCAATAAAGAGCCTACATGATGTAAGCTCTTTTTTTGCTACTGTGATATAAACAAAAGTTCTTATTCGCATCCCGCTACTTTACGAATATATTGAATTCCCAGACAGCCGATTCCGGTATGTACGGAAATAACCGCACCAATATATCCAAAGTAGAATTGACGTCCCGGCATCAAACCGCTCATCTTGTCATATAGTGTGTGACAGGCATCTTGAGCATCGGTATGCAGACAGGAAACCACATAGCCATCATCCTGCATCGCGCTCATAAACGTATCAATGGCTTTCTGCTGGGCTCGTGACATCGTGCGTACCTTATCATACACATCGATCTTTCCCGCGCTTTTGCGATTCAGCTGTAATATCGGTTTAATCTTTAACAAGCTTCCCAGAGCCGCTGCGACCGGCGTTAAGCGTCCACCGCGTTTCAAATGCTGCAGATCATCAGGAATAATCAAAGTATCGCTGTCTTCAATCGCTGTTTCAAGACGTTTTACGATCGTTTCCGCATCCAGACCCTGATCTACCAGTTTCTTTGCACATTCCGCAAGATAACGCTGTAAATAACAAGTCGTGTAGGTTTCCACGATATACAGCTTGATTCCTACATCCTGAGCCACCGCCGTCATCACGGATGCTGTAGAAGATAAACCTGAGGTGATCGGCACACAGATGACAGCCTCCACACCATCCTCTTTCATCTGCCGAAGCATTTCTTCCATCATTCCCATCGGTGGCATGGAGGTGGACATCATTGCTCCCTCATGTAAATAATGATATACCTCATGTAAATCAATGGTGATGCCATCCAAATATTGTTCTTCTTGTTTCAGCACCTGCAAAGGAAGATAATAAATTCCCTGATCCTGTGCCTCTTTCTGATTCATTCCAGAACCGCTGTCTGTTAAAACTGCTATTTTCATAATCATCCTCCTACCACTCATAATCGCGTTTATTATAACAATATATGGATAAATGTCAAATCAAAATCTCTTCATTAACCTTGAAGTGCATAGTCTTAATTATAAAGGGAAACTATATGAACATAGGAGGTAATGAACATGAACACTTCGATGGAAACACCACTAGTCAAAGGATATGAAACCGTAAAAACAGGCGGATGGGATAGTTACACCAGCCACACCTCCTGTCTTCGTTTTATTAGCTGCACAAACTGTAATTTATAGAACTCGATGTGCCACAATAACCGTATAGTTCTCCATATCGCAGGAGATGCCGGTTTCTTTGAATTGATTCTTATGCCAAAAATGCTCTGCCTGAGGATTTCCTTTTACCCAGCCCAGTCGTACCTCTGAAAGCGCAAGAGTTTTCAGATATACGCATAAATCATCAATGATTCTGGTTCCGATTCCGCAGTTCTGAACCGATATATCCGTCATAAAAAAACCGATAAATGCTGTCTTTTCATCAGGATATGCCATGATGAAATCCATCACAGCGATTAGCTTATCAGAGTCAAAATACCCTAGATAATATTTATCATTGAGGCTCTTATTTGGCGGCAGTGCATTCATATCATCTATAATGCTTTGTTCAGTCACAGTCGGCGGACAATATTGATAATATAAGCTGTTTTTACTACATAGAGCATACACGTTAGATAAATCATTTTTCTCTACTCGCCGCACAAGATAACGATCGGAAAAACGTTGAATGTCGATTTTCATAACTTTCTCACCACTTACTCATAAATCCCGATTTGTCGGTTTGTACTAGCGAAGAGTATATCACAATAAACAAGGAAAGGCAATCTCCATCACATCCTGTTCTGCTATTCAGACCATCAAGCGACGAGTCATATATTCACAAAAGTGCGAAATGGTTTGATTTTTACAGCGTCACAGGAACGAAAATCGATAGAGTAAGGTTTTATATCACCTATTTCCAAAAACGGCTTCTAAACGTCCATACGGCGTTGTACGCCCTTCTTCATGCCTGTTCCCGTTGTGTTGAAAAAGATTTGCGCTAGTAACTCAAAAAAGCACTTGACTTCATGCTCCACGGCGAACAAATTCATTCGAATACCATGATCCTCAAGAAAGCAAAAATTCTCATACATATTGGATTTCACATCATAAAAAGGTTGCATCCCTGCCGCTTTCGTTGTATGATTATAAACAGATATACGTTAAATAAAGGATAAGTAGAATGATTGTCTTCCTTCACAGAGAGTTGAAACCGTGCTGAGAATTCAACAAAGTCATCATATCGAATTGGGCCTTTATAGTTTCGGTATTCACCGCGGATTGATCCGTTATCACAAAGAGCTGCATTGCAGGAAGCCGGGTGGCACCACGTTTAAAACACGTCCCAGTCACGGGCTTTTTTTATGGAAAAATTAACAAGGTAGAATAAAGGAGGAAATATCATGAAACGAATGTTAAGCGGCGTCAAGCCAACCGGACGGTTGACCTTAGGCAATTATATCGGTGCCATCTCACAATTTGTCCATTATCAAGACGAATACGATTTGTATATCTTCATAGCGAATATGCATGCCATCACCGTACCCCAAGACCCAAAGGAATTACGGCGGAATACTCGTGATCTAATCGCCCTGTATTTGGCTTGTGGATTAGATCCGCAAAAAGTTACTCTGTTTGCCCAATCATACTTGCCCCAGCACACGGAGCTGGGATGGATTTTAACATGCCATTCCTATATGGGAGAATTGCAGCGAATGACTCAGTATAAGGATAAGACAGCGAAAGGCGAATCCGGTATCACTGCCGGTTTATTCACCTATCCCTCATTAATGGCTGCCGATATTTTAATGTATGATGCCGATTACGTACCGGTTGGCATCGATCAGAAGCAGCACGTAGAATTAGCACGCAATTTGGCAGAGCGCTTTAATCATCGCTATGGCGATACTTTCATCGTACCTGAGCCGATTATCCCGACAATCGGAGCGAAAATCATGTCCCTGCAAAATCCCACCAAAAAGATGAGCAAGTCAGATGAAAATCCCAAGAGCACGATTGATCTGCTAGATGAGCCGAGCGTTGCCCGCAAAAAAATTATGTCCGCTGTAACTGATTCGCTTGGTGTTATCCGCTATGATGTGGAAAATCAACCGGGGATTGCCAATCTGTTAACGATTCTCTCCCGTCTAAGCAAAGAACCCATCGATGAAATTGTTAAACGCTATGAAGGAAAAGGCTACGGAGAATTCAAAAAGGAAGTCGGACAGGTCGTCTTTGATTTTCTTACCGATCTGCAAGAAAAATATCGACAGATTATGGCTGATGGAAAAATCGATGACATCATTGCCGAAGGAAATGCCAAAGCAGGAAGAATCGCCGATAGAAAAGTAGCCAAAGTTAAACGTAAGCTTGGTTTAAATGTGCTAAAATAATAGAAACCATAAAATCATAAAAAAGCCTGAAGAAGATACAGCATATGTTAACTCCTTAAGGCTTTTTAATTACGCTTATTCTCACTAGTTTCTTTTCTGCAACATTTCAAGCAACAAAACCAAAATAAATCAATACGATAACACCCAATATGATACGGTAGACACCGAAAATTTTAAAGTCATGCTTGCGAATATAGGTTAATAACAGCCGAATCGCAAAAACCGAAACAACAAATGACACAAAGGTTCCAATCAAAAGCAATGTCAATTCACCGAAAGTGAACATTCCTACCTTCAAAAAGTATTTCAATAATTTTAAGCCGCTTGCCCCTGCCATGACCGGTACTGCCAGAAAGAAAGAAAATTCACTTGCCACATAGCGTGAACAGCCCAATAGCACGGCACCCAAGATCGTTGCGCCGCTTCGTGAAGTTCCGGGGACTGCCGCCAGAACCTGAAAACATCCGATCAGAAAAGCAGTTCGATTACTCAGTTCCTCCAAGCTCTGGATGCTGGGACGTTGTGGCCGGCTTTCTATCACAATAAATGCAATACCATACAGAATCAATGTCGCTGCGATCACAAATTCTCCTGATAAATAAGATTCCAAAATCATATCCAGCGGTAAACCAACAATGACAATTGGAATACACCCGATGATGACCTTCCGCCACAACGCAAGCGTTTCATGCCTTGCTCGTTCACTTTTGGCGGACGAAAACGGATTCAGCTTGTGAAAATACAACATCACAACCGCCAAAATCGACCCGAACTGAATCACGACCTTAAAGACTTCAAAAAATTCCGGTGAGGATGTCATGGGAATGATTTTATCAAATAAAATCAAATGACCGGTACTGCTGATGGGCAACCATTCGGTTATTCCCTGAATGATTCCCAAAATCACTGCTTTACATATCTCAAAAAAATCCATACGTTTCTCCTTCTATCATCTATTGTATAACGAAGCGGTTAAATGCTAACGCTAAATAAATGCCAAAATTAAACCTAAAATGGCACATAACAAACCAGCTCCCCAAAACATGATCACCACCTGAGTTTCCCGATAGCCGGACATTTCAAAATGATGATGAAGCGGCGCCATTTTGAAAATGCGCTTTTTGGTGCGCTTATAGTACGTTACTTGAATAACCACCGAAAGCATCTCCGCCAAGAACACGCCACCGATGACAACCAATAACAGCTCCTGTTTTAAAATCATCGCACTTGCCGCCAGTAAGCCGCCCAACGCCAAGCTTCCCGTATCGCCCATAAAAATTTTTGCCGGATGCATATTAAATTTCAAATATCCCAGTAATGAACCTGACACCGCCAACAAAAAAATCGCCAATTCATACTTTTCCTGTAATAAGGCAAAGATGATATACGGAAATAACGCGATGAGACTTGTTCCGGCACATAAACCATCCAAACCATCGGTGAAATTAACCGCATTGGATTCTGCGGTAAACATAATGAAGATCAGCAGAAAATAGAGAAGCCCCATTTCCCATGTAATATGAAGAATGGGAATGTATAGAGTCGTAGCCGCAATGCTTTGATAAATAAAATAAAACAAAACTGCCAAGATAGACTGTAGTGCAAATTTATAGGAAGGCTTTAGTCCTTCATTATTCTTTCTCACTACAATAATAAAATCATCAATAAAACCGATCAGAGCATAGCCAAGATAAGCCAGAATCACAATCATCATTTCGGTATTATAAAGCGATTGGGGCTGTAGCAACAATGAAACGATTACCGGCGTCAACACAAAGACAATACCGCCCATTGTCGGTGTACCGCCTTTGGCCTTATGTGATGCCAGCCCTTCTTCCCGCTCTACCTGACCAAATTTAATCTTATGTAGAAACGGAATCAATACCGGCATCACCGCAAGAGTGACCAATAAACTTCCGATTAGGGCGATCATATATTTCATGTTCATAATTTCACATCCTTCAGCACTTGTCTGACACATTCTCGATCGGAAAACGGATATTTTCGCTCGTTCATCAGCTGAAACGTTTCATCCCCTTTTCCGGCGATAACTATTATATCATGCTCCTGCGCAATTTTCACGGCATATTTAATTGCATAGAAACGATTTTCAAAGACTTCATATCCACCTTCCAGCAAAACCGTCATATCCTTAAGAATATCAGCCGGATGCTCACTGCGCGGATTATCACTGGTAAAAATGACCTTATCACCATAATTCATAGCGACCTCAGCCATTTTGGTTCGCTTAGAATGATCACGATCTCCGCCGCAACCGCATATCACAATCATGCGTTTTTCCTTGATCTCACTAATGGTATGCAAAAGCGTTTGTAGGGAGCTGGCCGTATGTGCATAGTCGATGACGATATAGCGATTTGCCCATTCATGAAATTCCATTCGTCCACTAACAGAATGAAGCTGCGCCGCAATTTCCTGACGTTTTGCCAAGGAAACATGCAGACGTGCCAATACCACCAAACATTGTGCGGTATTCATGATATTATGAAAGCCCAATAAAGGAATTGTATAGGCGTCCTGTTGAAGCTGAAAGGAACTCCCGGATGGTTTTCCTTCACAATGACTCAACTGTAAATGTGCCTGTCCTTGTCCGATGGTAACGATCTTGCGGTCATGAAAGGAATACAGCGGATGCAGCGAAGAATCATCGTGATTGACGATAATGATGCCGGTGCGTTTCAAATAATTGCGCAATTTCAGCTTAGTATACTGATAGTGAGTCCGCGTAATGTGATAATCCAAATGATCACTGGCAATATTGGTATAAATAATCTCATCAAAGCGAAGTAAACCAATGCGATTTTGATCGATCGCATGTGATGAAACCTCCATAATCACACCAAAGCAGCCGATTTCCTGTGCCAGATGGAAATAATAAGCGAGCATGCTGGCAGAAGGGGTCGTGTTATCGATGGCAATGTCCTGATCCTCATAGCGTATATGTCCCGTTCCAATCACCATCATTTTTTTATTCACGGCCGCAAGCATCTGCGCCAACAAATGGGATATACTTGTTTTTCCATTGGTGCCGGTCACCCCTATCACATGCAAATGACGACAGGGATCGCGATAAAATACGCGCAGTAACACGGTTTGTGCCTTCGTCATATCGCAACACTCATAACAGTCTTGACGCGGCTTTTGTTCCCACAACACCACCGCTCCTTTTGCCAGCGCCTCGCTTACATACTGTTCGCCATTATCATAGATACCTTTGCGTGCCAAAAACAGCCAATCTTGCTTTACCATGCGGCTATCATCGCTGATCCCCGCAATGATCCGCTCATCTTGACAGGGTACATCAATTTGCGCCAATAGTTTCGCCAACGTCATCATTGCCAAGGGTAATCCACACCTTTCCACCTTCATCCAATACCGTACCTGCCTCGGGCAGCTGATCAATCACTGTATCCCCCTCGCCGCTGAATTCAAAAAGCAATCCCTCCTGCGAGACTTCTTTTTTGCTTTTGCCGATAAAATCATCAACGGTAATGCGATTCACATCTCCCCACACGTACTTCTTCGGCAGCTGATCTTCTGTTTTTTCTACTTCCAAGTAAGGCAATATGTCTGCCATACAATTTTTAATGATCGGCCCGATGACCGTTCCACCATATAAAATATCGTTTTTCGGCGCATCGGCCGCAATGTATAACACGATCTGCGGATCTTCCATCGGAGCGGCGCTGATCATCGACAGAATATATTCATTCGATAAATAAACGCCGTTTACCGCCTTTTGTGCAGTTCCCGTTTTTCCACCGATTCGATAACCCTCAATATAAGCCTGCTTACCGCCACCATTGGCCACGACGCTCTCCAGGGCATAGCGCATTTTATCACTTGTTTCCTTGGAAATAATCTGCCGTTTTACCGTTGGCTGAAATTCTACAATCGTATCATGCGTCAAGGGATCTTCAATCGCCTTGGTGATATAGGGTTCATACAAGGTTCCTCCATTCACAATCGCACTGAATGCGGTCACCAACTGGATCGGTGTTACGGAAAGACCTTGTCCAAAGGCCACTGTCGCCTGTTCCACTTCTCCCATGACTTCTTTTTTAAACATGATGCCGGTTGATTCCCCGGGCAAATCAATACCGGTTTTTGATCCAAAGCCAAAGTTTGTCACATAAGAATACAAGTTATCCAAGCCTAACCGACGTCCAATCTCCACAAAACCGGGGTTGGATGAATTCTCCAGCACCTGTAAGAACGTCTGTAATCCATGACCGCCTGCGCGCCATGATTTAATCCGCGCTCCGCCGACCATTTCATAGCCCTTATCCATATAAGTATCTTTAAACATATCAAATAAATTCAGATCCAAGGCAGAGGCAAATGTTACGGATTTAAAGGTGGATCCCGGTTCATAACTCTTCCAAATCGGCAGATTGCGATTATAAATATCGCTGTCATAATCCTCATAATGATTCGGATCAAAATCAGGCTTTGATACCATGGCCAGAATTTCCCCGGTTTTTGGATCCATCGCAACAGCCAGCGCATTTTCAGGATGATAGCGCTGCATTAAATTATTCAATTCCCGCTCTACAATGTCCTGAATTTGTGAATCAATCGTCAGTTTAACATCCATACCGCGGCCGGGTGCCTCATATGATTCATTATATAATTCCACATTATGACCCTTCGCATCAAAAGGGATGTTCAGTGCCCCGCTTTTCGCACTTAGAATTTCATCGTATTGCAGTTCCAAACCAGCCAGCCCCTGATTGTCAATCCCGGTAAATCCCAGTACCTGTGCCAAATAGCTTTGATTGGGATAATAACGCAGTGAATCCTGAACCAAATATACACCCGGCAAATCCATTTCTTCCAATTTAATCGCCTTGTCATCGGAAATCAAGCGCCCCTCTGGCTGGATTTTCTGGGTACTGACACGCTTAGTGATCGTCTCATAAATTTTATCTTCGTCAGCCCCTAACACTTCCGCCAGCTTTTGCGCTGTAGAGTGCGCATCCACAATCTGCGCCGGTACCACCATAATCGAAGTCGAAGGAATATCATGAGCTAACACATTACCGTTTTTATCTAAAATACTACCGCGCAGCCCTGCCACGGTAAAATCTCGTTCCCATAAATTCATCGCCTTTTCCATGATTTCGTCATGATGAAAAATCTGTTCATAGCCTAATTTTCCCAAAATCAGAGCAAAGATGCAGCAGCAGCAAATAAAAATTGTCATAATGCGTCTCTTCACTTTACCACGAATCATGACTCCATCACCTCTGTCCTATTTTATGTTCGCAAGCATGCATTCATGTCTCTACTGTAATCTTGAAGCCTTTCATTGTGTAATAGATCAAGCTTTATTATATTGATACAGTATGTAAGAACGTTTATAATAAAAACATGTCATAAACAGACAAAAACTTATAAATCATAAGAAAAAGCGGCCAATCGCAACCATCAGTTGACAAATTGTGTGATGTCGGTTGGTAGTAAGATACTGCATAAATTGATAAACTATATATAGAAATAGGAGGAAAGTAGTATGAATTTCGCAGATAAACTCATTCAGCTTCGTAAACAAGCCGGATGGTCTCAGGAAGATTTAGCCCAACAGATGAATGTCACACGGCAATCTGTTTCCAAATGGGAGGGTGAGCAGTCTGTTCCTGATATTGAAAAGGTGGTTCAGCTGTCTAAGCTGTTTCACGTCAGTACCGATTATTTATTAAAGGATGAAATGGATAACATCGAATTCAATAAATCGATAAAGGAGAGCAGCGCAGAGTATCAAAGAATTGTCACAAGACAAGAAGCGAATAGCTTTTTGACAGTCAAAGCCCGAACTGCCAAATCTATTGCTTATGCGACGTTTTTATGTATTCTCTCTCCGATTTGTCTGTTTATTTTGTCAGCTCTTAGTGAATCAAAGGAATATGATTTATCAGAGAATATCGCCGCAGGCGTCGGATTGATTGTGTTACTCATCATCGTTGCCATCGCCGTTATGATTTATATTTCCAGTGGTGCTAAAACCGCTCCCTTTGCCTATTTAGAAAAGGAATGCTTTCAAATCGAAAGCGGTGTCAGTGAAATGGTAAATAATTTGAAAAGTCAATATGAAAGTACCTATACCAGAAAGAATATAATCGGTGTTAGCTTGTGCATTGTATCCATCATCCCCTTATTTATCGGTGTGATGTGGGATGAACAAAATGACATCTTATTAACGATCATGCTTTCCGCTACACTTGTTTTGGCGGGAATCGGCGTTGTTCTCCTGATCCGAAACGGCATCATCTGGGCAAGCTATGAAAAGCTTTTACAGGAAGGCGACTACACCGAAGAAAAAAAGAAAGAATCATCACTTACTGACGCAGTAGGAACGGCCTATTGGCTGATTGCGACAGCCATCTATTTGGGTTGCAGCTTTACCACCGATGACTGGAAACACAGCTGGATCATATGGGTTGTTGCGGGATTGTTATTTCCGGCAGTATTAGCCCTGACAAGATTACTTCATAAAAAAGAATCATAAGAGCGCTGCCAATGGCCACGCCAATGCGCAAAAAAAGATCATATCATGATATTTGATATGATCTTTTTTGTTTATTTTAGAATTCTTCTTTTGATAACGCTACTAAACGCTTGTGGCGCTTGATCGCATCTTTCTTTGTCTTTTCAAACATTTCATATGCGGTCTCGCCTTTCAACTTCGGCAGCTGAGAATAACGTGTTTCACTCATCAGGAAGTCCATCATCTTATCGTAATCCGGTTCCTTAGAATCAATTGTTAACGGCTGTTCCTTACGCGGATCGAAACGATACAGATCTAAGTATCCGCATTCCACTGCTTTGGCCTGCGTTCTTTGATGATTTGCCAGACCGCCTTTGATACCGTGCTCTGCACATGGTGAGTAAGCGATAATCAAGGATGGTCCATCATAGCTTTCTGCTTCCTTCAATGCCTTAAGCGTCTGTGCCTTATTAGCGCCCATGGAAATCTGTGCTACATAAACATGACCGTATGCCATTGCGATTTGACCAAGATCCTTCTTCGCTGTCGTCTTGCCACCGGCCGCAAACTTCGCGATGGAAGCTGCCTGAGAGGATTTCGATGACTGACCGCCGGTATTAGAATATACTTCTGTATCCAGTACCAATACGTTAACATTCAGGTTATTGGCTAATACATGATCCAAGCCACCGTAACCGATGTCGTAAGCCCAGCCATCGCCGCCGATGATCCAAATGGATTTGGAAATCAGATCTTCATCCGCCAATGCTTTCACGTCAGCGTTGGCTTCTTTCGCAGCCAATTCCTTAATCGTCGGTGCGATTTCACGCTCGGCATCACGATCACCGTGAACTTCAATATATTTCGCGAAGGCATCCTTCAATTCCGGCGCAACCTGATCCATGTTATCTTCCATCGTCTTCAATATACGTGCTTCTTTATAATTGTTGGCAAGCGCCATACCATAGCCGTATTCCGCATTGTCTTCAAATAAGGAGTTTGCCCAAGCAACACCCTCACCGTTACTGTCATTGACAAACGGTGTTGACGGTGTGGAAGAACAATAGATCATAGAGCATCCGGTCGCATTGGCAACTAACATATCGCGGCCAAACAGCTGTGAAATCAGCTTGTAATACGGTGTCTCACCGCAGCCCGGACATGAACCGGAAATCTCAAAGTACGGCATTAAGAACTGAGATCCCTTTACCGTATCCTTCGGGAAGTAATCACTCTTATATTCCGTATGCTTGAACAAGTAATCTGCCAACGGCTCCTCAGCCAATTTTTCATTGATGTCAACCATTTCGAGAGCCTTATTTCCGGCTTTACCCGGACATTCTACCGCACACAAACCACAGCCAACGCAGTTAGCCGGAGTTACCTGAATGCGATATTTCATATTCTCTACGCCTTTGCCCATCGCCGGAATTGTTTCAAATTCCATTGGCGCATTGGCTACTTCTTCATCTGTCAATAAGAACGGACGAATTGTTGCGTGCGGACATACGAAGGAACAGATACCGCACTGAATACAGTTTTCCGGATGCCATGTCGGTACCTGAACCGCAATGGTACGTTTTTCTTCAAATGATACGTTGTTGCGGATCGAGCCATCCAACAGGAAGTCATTCGCAAATGCACTGACCGGCATATCATAGCCTTCCAGGCCATTGATAACCGCAACGTGCTTATCAAAGTATTCATCACCGGACATTTGACGATTCGCATTGTAAGTCAATTCTGCCCAGCTTGGATCTACATTAACCTGTTCGATACCATCTTTTCCGGCATCAATCGCCTTGTAGTTTAACTGTACTACAGCATCACCCTTCTTGGAATAGGATTTCTTCGCTGCCGCTTTCATTAGATCCACTGCCGTATCATATGGCATGATCTGTTCATTCAATGCGAAGAATGCGGACTGTAAAATCGTATTGGTACGACGACCCATACCGATTTCCTGAGCAATCTTTGTGGCGTTAATGATATAGAATTTTGCTTCTTTCTTCGCCAACTGCACCTTCATTCGATTTGGCATGTGCTCTACGATTTCCTCTTTGGAGAAGGTCGTATTCAATAGGAATGTACCGCCCTTCTTCAAATTGCGCACCATATCATATTTAAACATATAGGCATCTAATGAGCAGGAAATGAAGTCCGCATTGTTAATGTAATAAGTGGAATGAATAGGGGTATTACCGAAGCGTAAGTGAGAGCGCGTAACACCGCCGGCCTTCTTGGAGTCATATGCGAAGTATGCCTGTGCATACTGATCGGTATTGTCACCGATAATCTTGATAGTGGATTTATTCGCTGATACCGTACCATCAGAACCAAGACCCCAGAACAGGCAGCTTGTGCAATCCGATTCCACAGTGAAATCTTCATCCGGTTTCAAGCTCAAATTGGTTACATCATCTTCAATGCCGATCGTAAAGCCATGAATCAGCTTGTCACCCTTTAAGTGATCAAATACAGCTTTGATGTGACTTGGCTGTGTATCCTTGGAGCCTAAGCCATAACGACCGCCGATGATTTCAATGTCTTTGTCCTTCAATGCGGCCAATACATCTAAATACAGCGGCTCACCCAAGGAACCGGTTTCTTTTGTACGATCCAATACCGCAATACGTTTTACACTAGCCGGTAGTACATCCAACAAGTATTTTACGGAGAACGGACGATACAGGTGAACTTTCACCATACCGACTTTTTCGCCTGCCGCATTCAATGCGTCAATCGTTTCTTTTGTGCATTCCGTTACGGAACCCATTGCGATGATAATGCGTTCTGCATTCGGATTACCGTAATAAGTAAACGGCGCATATTCACGTCCTGTTACTTTGGAAATTTCCTTCATATAGCGAGCAACGATATCTGGAATAGCATCGTAATGCTTGTTGCGAGCTTCCATACCTTGGAAGAAGATATCATCATTTTCAGCTCCACCACGTGTAACCGGATTGGTATGTGGGTTCAATGCCTGCTTGCGGTAAGCGGCCAACGCCTCCTGATTAACCAAGCCCTTCAATACATCATAATCCATCATTTCCACTTTCTGGATTTCATGGGAAGTACGGAATCCATCAAAGAAATGGATAAACGGTACATGGCCTTCAATTGCCGATAAGTGTGCAACACCGGCCAAATCCATTGCTTCCTGTACGGAATGGGATGCCAGCATACAAATACCGGTCTGACGGCAAGCATAAATATCCTCGTGATCACCGAAGATGTTCAGTGCTCGAGAAGCCAGTGCACGGGCAGCCACGTGAATGACACCCGGCAGACATTCGCCAACCATTTTGTAAATGTTGGGGATCATCAGTAATAACCCTTGTGAAGCGGTAAAGGTCGTTGCGAGCGTACCAGCCTGCAAAGCACCGTGAACCGCACCGGCAGCGCCACCCTCTGACTGTAATTCAGCAACCTTTACAACCGTATCAAAAACGTTTTTTCTGCCTTGTGTTGCCCATTGATCCACTACTTCTGCCATCGGAGAAGAAGGGGTAATCGGATAAATCGCAGACAGTTCGGTAAGCGCGTAGGCACAATGAGCCGCAGCGGTATTACCGTCCATTGACATGAAATTCTTTGCCATAAATTCTGTTTTCCTCCTTGCGTAAAAACATTACCTAAATATTATAATCCACAATCGTATATTTTTAAAGTGTTTTCACTGTTTTTTCGTGCTTTTCACCACACAAAATGCGCCATTCAAGCTATAAAACAGCGCCATTCCTTTCCATAACATAGTCATGAATCGTTTTAATGCTTATAAGTTATTATCTTATGTAGCGTTGAACACTTGGCAATGTAATATCAACACTCATAATATAGCAAATCTAAGTACATAAAAAACGTTAATCCAGAGATCAAATTTTAGCAGGATGGAGAAAAGGTGTAAGCAACGCTTCTTCCAAAGCAATTCGAAAAGCACAGGCAATTTTACAGGGTCTGCTGAAACCATGTGAATCTCCAATAAGGAAAATATTTAGGCACTTGTAGACGAAGTGCGCTACAGAAAGAAAAGATAATATGTGGATATTGAATGACACAATTATCCTCTTTTCCGCATTGGCTTTTCCTCGCTCTAAACGAGCACATGCTAATGCTGTATGTCGCAGATCATCATGAAATCGATTTATGTGATCGCAATATTGTGGAATAGCGGGAATTTTAAGCCGGAAAGCGCCTAAGTTTCTGCACATATTTGAAAAACTTTGAATCATAACTTTTATCAAATAAAGCCATAATTTCCTTGACTTATGCACCTAAAAATATATAATATGGGTGAAGGTAGAAATACCGAAACAGTACGGCTCCTACCGCCATAAGTGTAGGGCGTTAAAGTGTGGAAGGATGCAAATCCTTCCTTTTGTTTTATTGGGAAAGGAAATATGATTAATTTGCATTTTTATACCATTGATATAGAATATATTAAATATTTATACTCTTTTGATACAGAAGTTTATTTTAACAAAGAGCGGCATGACTATGAAGGCAAACCTTATTTAGGCATTCTTATTTATAATAACACAATTCCTTATTTTATTCCTTTAACTTCGGCAAAGCCAAAGCATCTAAAGCTCAAAAATACTGGTGTTGATTATTTAGTTATTTACGAAAATATAAAACCACCAGAAATACATAAAAAGGATATTGTTAAAAAAATGAGCAACGGTGAATTCAAAAAGGTTATTATCTATTAGAGATTTAAAAAAAGCAATTCCTGTTGCTGAAGGATGTTATCATAAAATAGATATAAGAAATCATAAAGATCGAGATTTGCTTGCTAAAGAATATGAATTTTGCAAACAAAAGAAGAATACAATTTGTAGAAAACAATAAGGATTATTCATCATCAAAAGACAACAAAAAATATTAAATTTGCATATTGTAATTATGCTCTCCTTGAAGAAAAAATGAATGAGTGGAACACTACGCATAAATACGCTATTGAGGAAAGCAACATTGTTTTTGGATAAGAGGAGTTACTTAAACATTATCCGGTGTCTTGATTTGTTAAATGCATTCATTGTCATAGCAGTAAAATTCCATTTTCACAAATACATATAAGCATTATATAAGCATTAAAATCTTCATTTTTTATATCAGCTACAGTGCGACAAACAATAAACAAATCACAAATATTAATATAAAGACAAACGGTGAGAAATACATTTCTGTACTTTTCACCGTTTGCTTGCTTATGCTGATTTTGTTTTCTTTCAGACAGTTTCCTTATCTGAAATTGGCTTTTGATCACTGTCGTTTGTTTCTTGCTTATCGCCCCTACTCAATGACCACGTGAAGATCTTCACTTTCCGAGATGTGGAAGAACATCGAGGTTTCCGTATTGATGACCATCACATGATGATCTGACGCATCTTGGATCGTCACAACTCCCGCTTGATTTTCTTTGCCATCATCTATAATAAAGCTAACATCATAATCATTGTTGTCGATTTCTTCCAGCTGATATGTGCCATATGGCAAATCGGAAACAGTCAGCGTGTAATTGTTGAGAGAATCCAGCGTAAAGGTCTCATCATAATTGCCGTTTTGTTGATAGATGCGAATGGTAAAGCCTTCCCCGTTGGTTGGCAAGGTGAGTTCACCGCTGCCGCTGCGAACCCGCTTTTCTAAAACGATGGATCCATTATTTTGAGCGGTAGTAAACGACACAATCTCCACCGTATTTTCACGTCCCGGTACAGCGGTAAACTCCGCAAGTTCACTAAAGTCTGCGCCATTCACCATATACCTTACCATTCCATCATTTCCCTGCGCGACGATTTCATATTCACCGGTGCGCAAGTTATCCACTTGTACATGCCAGTCGTTATTACGACTCAGCGTATAGAACTGATGGGTATTATTTCCGGTCAACAGTGCCCTGAATACTTGATCAGCTGCCGGCTTATGAAGCTTGTTTGATGCATCGCTCACAAATTGATACAGATGCAGCGTACTTGTACTTGTGTGCATACTGTTGATAATCTCCACCGCATAATAACGCCCATCTGCGACCGTAATCTGCGCACTGTTTTCGATTGCGCCGCCATTCACACGATACATGACTTGACCATGATTTCCTACCTCGCGGATTTCATACGTGCCATTGGGTAAATCATTCACTCGCTCATGAAAATGATTCTGCGCATTCAGCGTGTAGGTTTGTCTAAAGCCAGTGCTTGTAACCTCTATCTCATATGCTTCATTTCCTTCTGCCGGACGCAATTCCCCTTGAGCATCACGAACATATTTTAATAGATCAAGAATATTATGTCCGTTTTGATTCTGATTGATCGCTTGAATCGTAACCGTCTGTGAACGTAAAGCGAAGTATGCTTGATCCTGTGGCGCGCCGCCGTTGATCGTATAAACCACATTGCTTTGTCCCTGTTCCTTGAGCAGATAATTTCCATTTGGCAAATTGGTTAACTCAACTTGCCAATCATTGCCCCGATTCAGTACGATCTGTTCCTGATGAGGACCACTTAACTGAAACAGGAAGCTTTGGTTGCCACTTGGCTTTACCAGCTCGCCGCTGCTGTTTCGCAACCACTTTTCTATGATGATGCGATTGATTACGCCGCTACCTGAATGATTGATCATGTCCACATGATTTTCGTTGTGATCGACGCTGACCAGTGCATAGCTAACCTCACTGCCGCCGTTGATGCGCCAAGTGACATCATCATGATGCGCACCGATTTCTTCCAAGACATAATCTCCATCGGCCAGGCTCTGTGTTTGGGCTGTCCATTGGTTTTCTGCATTCAAATCCAAAACTTCATGATATTGTGATCCGCTCACATGGACTTGAAAGCGTTCCTGTGAATCGGGCCGAACCAGCTGTCCGTTATTACCCCGCATATATTTGGTAACTATGATGCTGCCGCCGCGTTCTCCTTCATGGTTGATAATAGAGACGGTATTGACGTCCTGTGCCACCGCAACAATACCAAAGTCACATTCAGAGCGATCATTGATAATATAACTAACCGTTTGTTCTCCCAATTCCTGAATGACGTAATTGCCAGATTCCAAACCGGATAAGGTCGTTTGCCACTGATTATCCCGATTTAAGGTCACAAACTTCTCAAAACCGGGTTTAGAAATATGGAACATATAAGTGAGTGTTCCGGTTGGACGGATCAGTTGACCGTCAGTGTTGCGCAAATATTTCGTTAATCGTATTTCCCCCTTGGACGATACATGATGAGGATTGATAATCACCACATCATGATTGGAGCGCACTTCTACAATGGCCTGATCAGTTTCTTCCTTGCCGTCCACTTGATAAGATACCTGTTCGTTTCCTACTTCCTCTACGATATACTTGCCCTTCTGCAAATTTGCCAGTACGACACTGTAATGATTGGACGCATCCAGAGTTACCGCCTTATCATAATGAGGTGCGCTAATATGAACCTGCCAGCTGCCGCTGTTTGCTTGTTTCAATGTCCCATCATTTTGTCTTATGAACTTGCTCAATGTGATATTGCCACGCATCATCGACGTATTAATAATATCCACACGATGCTCCCTGCCGTTTACGTTCACGATACCGTTATGACTTTCCACTCCTCCATCGACACGATATATTGGAGAGAAACCATCTTCTTCCATAATCTCATAAGAACCGTTTTTCAAATGCGGAATGATTGCGTAGAAATGATTCGCCGCATGAAGCAAGATGCGCTGAACATCATTTTCACCCTTGACGCTAATCCAGAAACTCTCATCGGGATCGGGTTCTTTTTCCCGTCCGTTTTCATCCTTCACGTATTTGCACAATTCGATACTGCCGTGCGTGCTCGAAGATGAGGCAAGCGGATTAATGATTTTCACATTGGCGTCTCCCCCATCCAAATCAATCTCCGCATTGGACTGTTCCTTGCCGCCGTTCACAATATAGGTGACATTGGGTGCGTTTTCCTCACGAATCGTATAATGTCCTGATGCTAAATCAGTAAAGCGATAGCTCCAGTGATTGGACGCATTCAATACAACCTGCTGCTCCCCTTGCTTTCCGCACAACGTGATGGTATAGCTTTCCTCCATGCAGGGACGCTTTAAGCAGCCGCAGGATTCATCACTGAGATATTTCATGACATAAATACTGCCGGTTTCACAATTTTGATAATTGATAATATCCACTTGAATTTCTTCCTGTGCTAAAGTGATTTTCGCTTGCGGTGAAAGTGTATCATTAATTCGATACATGATCGTACCATAATTCGCATTGGGCTGCTGCTTAATCGTATAGGTGCCTTCAGGCAATTGGGTAAATTCACGCTGGAAGCCATTGCGATGCGTAAGAATCATGTCCTCCTGTACTTGATTGCCATCTAACATCACTTCAAAGCGAGCATCCATGGGAGCGCTTTCCAATTCTCCCTTACAGTTTTGAACCATCGCGTGCACCCGCAGTATCGCTCCGTTTTTCTCTGTTTCATTTTTATCACAGGGATCGCATCCGACAAGAATCGTTACTCTTACGCTGCGATTACGCAAATGCACGATGCCGCGCTTGCTTGGCGTTAAGTCATCCACCTGATAACAAACCGGCGCTACATCCATGGCGATAATCTCATATTCACCGCTAGGATATTCGCATAATCTTATTCCCCATTCATTGCCCGCATTCAATTCGAAGCATTCCTCCTGCTGACCACATACTAAGATCGAATAACAGGAATCGGGAAGCGGTTCATGGCGATTGCCGTTCTCATCCTGAATCGCTAAGGTAATCTCCATGGTGGGTTTTTGGACACAATCCTCAAACAGATTCACCGTTGTTTCATCACATCCGACCGTCACCTCAATACCTTGTTCAAACCATGCGTCATCGGATTCATAAAGCAAATTTTCCTGTGCTGAAACGGTATAACAGCCCGGTTCAATGTTGGCCAGTTCAATACACCAGCTGTTATCACGATCCAGTGTAAAGGAATCACAGATACCTTTATGCTCGACGAAAATATGATATACGGCGTCTGCTTTGGGATCTTTCATCGCTTCACCATCTAAGCGGTTGGCAGCGATGATCAAGGAATTTTCACAACCGGTGTGATTGATCAAGGAAATCTTGATATCCTCATCTGCCAAAGCGAATTCACCATTGCAGCTGTTCATGCCATTGATGAACAGATCGTAGTGATCAAAATCGCACTCTTTTACCGTATAGTTTCCCTGCGGCAATCCTTCCAATTCTACACACCAGTCGTTGCGCTCATCCAAGGTAAAGCATTGCTTAAAGCATTCGCTTTCCAATACGATGTCAAAGCGTTCTCCACGGCATGGTTTAGCCCAGTTTCCCTGTTCATCACAAACCATTTTGTTTATATGAACGAGTGCATTGCTTTTAGCTTCATTGATAATCGTAATCTCCATATCCTCATGATCAAACAGGAAGGTTCCCTGCTCATACAGGCAATCACCGATTTGATACAGCACATCGCAGTCACTGTTAAGTTCGCGTATTTCATAATGACGCGGCTGTAAATCTTCCAGGGTCACGCACCAGTCATTTTCCTGTTTCAGACAATACGTCTCATGAATATCACGTCCGATCAGTTGGAAATAGAATATCTCATCGCATTGCGGTTTGGATAGTTCACCATGATGGCGAATGCGTTTATTCACCGTCAGCTTGGGCAGCGGCAATACCGTGTTGATGATCTCAATTTCCACATCCTCACGATTTAAGGTAAACGCGCCGCTTTCACATTCCTTGCCGTTGATGCGATAACGAGTAAACATACCGGGAACATGCGCCTCTTTGATTTCATAATCTCCTTCCTCTAAATCATCAAACAAGACGCAGAAGTTATTTTTCTCACAAAGCGTATACGATTCATGAAGACAGCGGGAATCCAAGGTAAAGCTGTAAACATCCTGAGCACACGGTGGTACGATTCTGCCATGGAGCGTCTTTACCCATTTGCGTACCGTTACCACACCGCTGCATCCCATCATTTGATTGATGATTGTCACCTCATTGTTGGAGCCGTTCATGAATACATCCCCATGATTTTGCGAAATGCCGTTCACCTCGTATACGACACGATAGCCATAGTTGTCCTTTTGCGTAATGCGAACCTTGCCGCGTGATAAATCCTCCAGCAGTATTCCGAAATTATTGCGATGATCAAAATGCAGTTCTCTTGATCCTTCACCGGTTTCCATGATGACGTCAAAGAATTCCGTCTGATTCGGTTTGCGCAAATGTAAGTCGCATTCCTGTACCATAATATTCAGTTTCAAATTGCCGTAGCTGCGTTTCGTATTGACAATCATGACCTCCTGATTTTGATGTTCCATACATACAAGCGCCGCTTCATTCATTTCACAGCCATTCACAAAATATTGAGCATCATATCTTCCCTGATCCTTTTCACTAATGCGATATACACCCTTTTTCAAGCCCTCCAGCGTGATGCACCAGCTGTTGGCAGAGCGTAGTGTATAACAGGCATCCAAACAGGGACCTTCGACATGAATTTCGAATTCTTCGTCAGCATTCGGCTTAGTATAATCACCATACGCATTGGCAATATATTTGATAATCCTAAGATCGCCGCTGATTTCCCGTTTTACACTGTTGATGATTTTGACATCAGCGCAGGCATCATTCTTGACGACAAGACGAGCCTTGTTTTCTTCTTTACCACCGTTTACGATATAGGTTGTATCAAAGCCGGATACCTTTTGTTCCTTGATTTCATAGCTACCTTCCTTTAGATGATGAATATGCACACAGAAATCATTGCCGGCATCCAGCACATACGTCTCTTTGGTAAAATACGAACGCAGGGTAATCAAAAAGCGTGCTGATTTTTCCGGTTTGACCAAAGATCCGTCGCTTTCGCGAATCACCTTACTGATTGTGAGCGTGCCTTTATTCTTTTCTTCATTGAGAATCGTCACACAATTACAGCTGTTTTCATGGATCCATAAGCGAGCCGAAGTGGACTCCCCACCGTCATTGACAATATAAGCAGGCACATAACCGCTGTGATCAAGTTCTTTGATCTCATACTCGCCGCTGCATATATGTCCAATATCCACACAAAAATTGTTATGGGCGTTGAGGTTGAAAATCTCACGGCTGCCACAGCCGCTTACCATGACCTTGAAATGCTCATGAGCATCCGGCTTGCGCCATTCTCCCTCATCGCTGCGAATATATTTACAGATTCGCAACGGACTGTTTTGTAAAGGCAGGGGCGTATCGGCAATTAAAATCAGTGAGGCCTCCTCGCATTCCTGTAATGTGACAATGGCTTCATCGCATTCACTTCCTGCATTGACAATATAGCGAATCTCACGTCCTCGTTGATCATTCACCCGTATTTGATAAGTGCCGCCGGGTAAATCATATAGACGCAGCGCAAAATGATTTTCCTCATCCAACACAAATTGTTTAGCGCTATCTCCATTGCCGATCCAAACCACAAAGCGTTCATCCGGATTCGGCTTAATCAGCTCCCCATCTTCACGACGAACAAACTGATCCAACAACAGGACATTGGCAGTATGCTTGTGGTTGATAACTTCCAAGCTGTGATCTCCGCACATGAGCATCATGCCCTGATCGCCATCCCATTCATGACCATCCAATAAATACGACGCTCGATAGCATGGCTGATCGACTTCCTTGATCCGCAGCTTGCCCGGTCGCAGTCCTTCCAATATTACATGAAATTGATTCTCCATATTCAAACGAACCGTCTCATGGCATCCGCATCCCTCTACCAAAAGACAAAATTCCATGTCATGACAAAAATCCATCGGCTCCTGAAATTCATTGACAATCGTCTTTGTGATATGAAGCGAGATCGGTTCATTGGGCAGATTCCTGATTTCAACGCAGGAATTTGATGCTTTCAGCGGAATGATGATGCCATCCTCACACGATGTCTCGTTGTTCCATGTATAAGTAATCGTCCAGGCATTCCCATGATGGATCGAACGCCCGTTTTCATCACATTGCACGATTTCATATTCACACGGTTTCATATCTTCTAAGCGTAAATAAGCTTCCCCGTTTTCCAGACACAGGGGATAAATATCACCATTCCCGGATGAATCGCTGATCTGCACATAACGCGTTTCACTGATTGATGTGCGATTTCCTTCCCTGTCACAATCCATCAAACGAATGTCTAAAGCCATGTGCGCATCATAATCATCCGCTGACACTGCCGTCTGGATCAACGCAGGGTGAGCCCATGCGCGCAAAGCCTTTAACAAGTGTTTGTTCATTTGTATCCTCCTTCTTCCTGTCTAATCTTCCTTACAACCATTCAGACATTCTAGTATATGAGGCATACGTCCAAAAAGCGATTAAATTCGCTAAAAAAAATAGGCAAACATAAAAAAAATGCGGCATGCCTTAAGCAAATAGCCGCTTATCCATTCGCTTCACTTCATTTCAGCGATTGCTTGAAGAATTTAAAATACGCATCATATTGACGATGATAGATGGAATGCTTCTGCGCGATCATATGAAAGTCCCGTATTGGCTTGAAACCCATTACTTTATGGGTCGCAAGCTTGTGCATTGCCAATTCTTCGCGCACCGCACTCTCATAAAGAAAGGCGATTCCACATCCGCCTTCGACCAGCCTTTTTATCATGGATAGCTGCGGAATCTGCGTACATGCCGCAAAGCTTTGCAGGGAAAGATTGCATTGTGTCAGTGCCTGTTCAAAAACAGCTGCACCGTCCTGTTCCAGGATGAAAAGGCGCTCACCAAGCAAGTCTTCCATCCGCAACGTCTTGCGCGATAAAAGGGGGTGGGCATCTGGCATGATCAAAATCATTGCTTCTCTTTTCAACAGATGTGAATGAAATTCCTCTTTATCAAAGCGATCCTCAATCCACGCAAAATCCAAGCTCCCCTCGCGCACCTCCTTAATCAACTTTTCTGTATTGCCTATCGACAGTTCTACATCCAGATTTTCTTTTTGACAATACAGTGCCAATAAAAACTGCGGAAGAATGGTTTCACCAATGGACATCGTAGCACCAATGCGCAGTGTTTCGCACTCATCGCAAATATGAGAAAGCTCACGAATCAGTTTATCAGCGCCGCTCACCAAAGAAAGCGCATGTCGATATAAGTATTCTCCCTCTTTCGTACAAGCAAGCCGCTTCTTTTCATAACGAAAAAGCTGCACATGATACTTGCGTTCCAAATACTGAATATGCTGGGTCACAGCCGGCTGTGTGATATGTAAATTCTTAGCCGTCTTCGTATAATTCATTGTTTCATGTAAATCCATAAATGTGAGCAGCCGATAATCAATCATGTGCGCACCTTCCTTCTCTTTCCTATTCAATAGCAATATTGCATATATGCAAAATAAAATCACGGCTTTTAATTCCTAATAGTAAAGATCTATGATTCCTCTTGATCCATGACATCCACTTCGATGACATCCATGGGAAACTTGATCGGAATCGGATAATACTGCCGATAGGAGGATTCATAAATAATGGCATAAAGCAGATAAGTCGGTGTCAACAAAAATGCGGTGATGATACCATTGGCAATCTGTAAGCCAAGATAAAGCAATGCATAGCCAAACAGTGATTCACTGCGGAAAGCCATATTCAGCATTTCCCATTCACTCATATCCGCTCCCTGTATTAAAAAGCCTACCATGAAGTTTTGAATGACCATAGAAAGCAGCGTCCAAGCAATCAGCGCAAAGCTTGCCCCTGCAATTTCATTACAGTGATGATACCATAGCTTCAATGAATTGCGGAATATGGAAAATGCATTTTTCACGCCATCATTGATCGCAAAAATAATAAACGCTTCCATGCTTAGTGTCATGACAGAGGCAATTTGATATAGTGGCAAGGCCCATACACCCAATACTTGATATAAAAGGGTAAAGGCCAATAAAAGCGCCATTTCAATGCCAAACAGAAACAGCCGACTTAATAAATACATTCCAGTTTTCTTAAGCGAATAGACGGCATCCAACTTGGTATATGGTTGCTTTCGCGCTTGTTTGAGCAGTGCCGCTAATAGCGTATTTCTCCCTACGATGAAAGCCAAAAGCAAGATTAGCAGTGGCAGCGATAACTTTGGATGTTCAAACGTAGCATAGTTGATCAGTTCTTGACTGGTTAACAAGGAGGAGCAGATGACAAACAAAAACATCAGACTCACATAACGCCATGCCTGTCCTCTCATCTTCTCATATGCCTTTCGCAATGACATTTCTTGGTTCATCCTGCCACACTCCCTTATCACATGATTCTATTATACGCGCCTTTGGTCAAAATGAACAGAAAAAAAGATGGGTTACATCGTCTTGGATGTGAGCACATCTTCTTGAACCGCACTTTGTACATAGCGTTTAAAATAACGATCGAGCTTTATTCTACTGACACAGGGTATCTTTATCGTTGTATGATTTTTCAATTCAATGTTCAGCTCATCATAATCCTTACGATTTCTCGCTACCTGCCACTTGGCAATATCCTCCCAAAATAACACATAACATTCATCCTTTTGTGAATTCACATGATAGAATACGACAAATTCATCATAGAATTCCACCATACATTCACCGCGAATAAACAATATATTATATAAAGAAAATACGATCAGGAAAATCCCGATTAACAGATTCCTTTTTACCGCAACAAGCAGGATTCCCAATCCGAGTACCACTATAAAAAGTGCAAGTGGTTTGGAATTAATCGTGCCACTGCGCCGGTGTCCCTTAGGAATGTTTCTGATTTTTAACATTTTACTGCGAACAGTCAAACTCGTCACTCTCCTAATATACTTTATTATATTCTTTTTCCGATGCTTTTCAACATTATCACATAATTCCACTTAATTCTACATATATTGATGGAGAGGTAAGTTCATACGATATTTTTACAAACACTAAAATGTCATAATTTCATGGATATTCGCTGAAAATATTGTATAATGATAAATAGGATGGAGTGATTTCAATGGAACTGCTCGATGACTTGATGTCATGGGGAAGCAATCAAGACTTTTTAAAGTATTCTCCCTTTACTACGATATGTACCATCATTGTCATGCTAGTGATTAGTCGCATCCTGCACGTCACTACTACTAAAGTCATGGAACGCCATATGCATAAAAACATTAAGCTATGGCTAAGAACCAAGGATGTCATTATCTTTCTTGTTTGTACTTATGCGATTCTGGATTTATTTCGTCCCTTTCAAACAATATTAAAGACGGTGTTGGCAAGCGGCGGTGTTTTAGCGGTCGTGATCGGCTTAGCAGCGCAGGAAGCTGCCGGTAATTTCATTAACGGCATGATGATTCTCATTTTCAAGCCGTTTAAAATCGGCGATCTGATCAAAATCAACAACGAAGAGCTCATCGGTACCGTAATCGATATTTCCATTCGACATACAATTATAAAAACCTATGAGAATACAAGAATTGTCGTACCCAATAGCGTCATTGACAAGGCAGTGTTGGAAAATATCACCGCTGTAGGCAATCAAAAGGGTAACTTTCTTGAATTGGAAATCAGCTATGAAAGTGATTTGATTAAGGCGATGGACATCATTCGTGATGAGGTGATGCGCCATCCCAATTATATGGATATTCGCACACCGCAGGAAAAAGAAAAGGGGGTGCCTCCGGTCATCATTCGTTTGGTGGATTTTGCTGAAAGCGGGTTGCGTCTGAAAACGACGATTTATTCCAAAAACAATGCGGAGGGCTATGCCATGATGTCGGATATCCGCATTGCTATAAAAAAGCGATTTGATGAAGAAGGCATTGAGATTCCTTATCCCCACCGCACGATTATCATGAAGCCATAAACAGCCAACAAAAAAGCGATGAGAAATTATCGCTTTTTTTGACTATTGTTTTTCCGTGTTTCCTTTTTCGCAGTTCTGCCGCGTCTACGCTCATTCACACGCCCCTTGGATTTTCCATCACGGTGTCGTGCCAAAACGTGTCCGCGCTTAGGACTGTTTTTCTTTTCCATTGATTTTTTCCGCTTGGGTGCTTCATCAATTTGAATGATTACCTCCTGGCCGCGTATATGCGCTCCCTGCATTTTTTCCAAAACCAGATCGACTTTCGCAGCGTCAATATCCACCAGAGAAAAATGGGCGCGCACGTCGATGCGTCCGATTGCCCCGGCTGAAATGCCCGTTTCTTCGATTATGGATGCGACAATGTTGCCGGTTTGTATTCCATGGGTCTTGCCGACATTCAAATTCAGTTTCACCGCATCAAAGTCTCTGCTATAGCGTTTTAATGCATCGCTATCCTCAATATCAATCACCTCATTATGGTAATTCATGGAAATTAATGCGCTGATTAAGTTTTCTACCGCAATCCCCTCTGCCAAAAGCTCATTGGCAATTTCCAGTGAATCCTGATTCACACCCTCGTTACAGGCATTCAACACTTCGGTAATGAAATTTTTGCGGTTAGCGGCTTCCAGCTGCTGCGTTGTCGGCAATAAGCGTTTAGCAATATTGGTCTTTGTGTCGCGCATGACATCCTTTAAATCATAACGCTGCTTTTTGCCGGAAATCAAGGTAATAGCTTTGCCTTTTTTTCCGGCTCGTCCAGTCCTTCCGACACGGTGAATATAGTATTCATGATCCTGCGGCAAATCAAAATTAACCACGAGTGAAATATCATCCACATCAATACCGCGGGCAGCGACATCCGTCGCAATGAGAATCGGGCATTTCCCGTCGCGGAATTGTCCCATAACCCGATCTCGCTGCGCCTGCTTCATATCTCCATGCAAGCCCACGGCCTTTAAACCATGATGATTTAATTCCTCACTCAATTCATCGACCATGCGCTTGGTATTACAGAAAATCATGCATAGCTCCGGCTCATAGTGATCAAGCAGTACCCGCAATGCATTCACCTTTTTACCGCGAGGAACCTCATAGTACATTTGCGCCACCGTATCAATCGTTCGCTGTGCACTCTTGATTTGAACCTTAATCGGATTCTCCTGAAATTCCTTTGTGATTTTCAAAATCGCATCCGGCATTGTAGCAGAAAATAAGATTGTCTGGGGATGCTTGTCATCGGGTAAGGCTTTCAGAATTTCTTCAATATCTTCCTTAAAGCCCATATTCAGCATTTCATCCGCTTCATCTAAAATGACCATATTACACTCATGAAAGCGCAAGGTATGACGGCGCAAATGATCCATGATTCTTCCCGGTGTTCCCACGACAATCGCACAGCCGCGTTTTAACAGCTGAATTTGGCGATCAATCGGTTGACCGCCGTAAATCGGCGCAATCTTGACGCCTTCCTTATATTTTGAAAATTTTCTTAGCTCCGTTGCGACCTGCTCCACAAGCTCACGAGTAGGGCAAATGATTAATACCTTGGGGTAACGATGTGATTCTCGAATCAGCTCAATGGCAGGAATTCCAAACGCCGCCGTCTTGCCTGTACCAGTATTGGATAGTCCCAAAACATCATGTCCTTGCATAATCGCAGGAATAGCAGAAGCCTGAATCGGTGTTGCCTCCTCATATCCCATTTCTTCTACAGCCTGAATAATCATAGGACTGATTGGTAATTCATTAAATTTTGTCATTGTGACCTCTTTCTGCATTCTTAATAGCCCATTAAGTTTACCACAGCCCCCATAGTACGTCAAATGATGGTTTACACACTTTCAACCTTGTTCAATCAATAAAAGAAAAAAATCTTTTAACCATTCACCGTTCGACATTTTTCTTGTTTTGCATTAGCTATACTATAGTCGGCAAGAGATAATAGCTTGCCGATACGTAAATGAATCCCCTAAAACTATCCCTAATTTACGTATATCATTCTATCCCCTATAATATGGTAAAGGGCGCATATTTTCCCCTAATTATGCGTCCTTTACTATGTTATGTTAAATACACGATAAACAACGATGCATAAAATCGCACTCATAAGAATGCGATTTTATTCTATTCTTCATGCTTTTTACGCTGATATAGTAAATACAAGACAACTCCGATTGACATACATCCTGTG
>CANDJN010000018.1 GCA_947385085.1 uncultured Erysipelotrichaceae bacterium
AGCCATCAATTTCAAAGTTTTGATACGAGTTATCTCCATTTGATTCCACTGTATAAGTTAGTGGCATGACCCCTTGTGGATTCACTGTGATCTTTCCTACGGTTTGTCCTACATTCACATTTTTGCTGAATTCATAATCACCTAATGATGCACCGCTTTGTGGCTGTTGAGCATAGGCTAATTTGTGTGGCTCTACAATTTCTAAAGGCAATAAATCAGAAATCGGTGAACTTTCTACAGCTAGCTGAGATGAAGCATCGTATTCTTCATTAATTACCGCAACCTGGTATTTTCCTACCGGAACACCGGTTAAATCCAACGCATAATCGTTTGTACCATTTAGCGTGGCACTTCCTAACTTATAATATTGAATATCTGTTCCGTTATCATTATATAAGATAACTGATATTCTTGTATTACTTCCTGTGTTGGCATTTACAGTTAAATCTACTGTTTTATCTTTTGTTATTTTATTGATACTGTTTGATCTATATTTAATATCCTGTAAAGATGCGGTTAAGGATGATTGAATTCTTAACTTATTTGGATTTAATTCATTGTTTTCATTCCAATTGTTTGTATCAATAGAATAGCTATGCCAGCTTCCATCTGTATATGATGTATTAGCCGCAAAATTTATTTTTGATTTATCCATAAGAGAAAATGGGCGAAGTCCAGCTATCAGAGGATTTCCAGACGCTGCTCTCGAATCCCACCACCCAAACCGTTCATTTTTCGACAAAAAAGTTCCGTCTTCTATATACTTAAGATCACAACCCACAGCAACAGTCATACCTTGTTGTCCTGTAGTCCAATATGAGGGAGTGGAATCACCCCAAGGCACAACTCTTCCCTCTAGCCAATACCCAGAATTATCTTTATATGCTCGATCTGTTACCGATAACCCAAGTGTACCTCCATTTTTAACATCTGCTAATGCTGGTAAAAATGGATCTTTATTTATAATAGTATTTTCATTAGTATCTAAAGTGATGTTTCTTATTTCATTTTTAAGAGGAGTCATTGGACAATAGAAAATAGTATTATTTGCTGCTTTTAGACAATAATTTTCTATATTCGCTCCACTTTGAGGAGTGGTTGTGATAGGTATACTGCTATCATAGGTCGACATTTTTTTAATCGCCTTACTGCTCATCAACACATAATTCCCGTTATTGTTGTTATTTCCAATGTCCCATACGATTTCCTTATTATTATATTTACCTAAAACTACTTTAGATCCTTTTGGCAATTCAAAAACTGGTGCTGATTGTGCGTGTAATACAGAAATAAAACCATGATTTAAGTAAATATACCCAAAAGAAATAATGCTCATGATACATATAAATAATACTATTAATCTCTTTCGCATAACGATCTTTCCTTTCGCAAACAAAGCATATCTCACCGCGTGTTTTGCCCCCAGTTTCGTCAATGAGATACACTTCGTTTATGAAAAGGTCATAAAAATACAATTTTTTTATTAATTTCTTTTATTTATTCAAAAGAACCTTTCCAATACTGTTCTAAAAGAACATAATAAAGGTTACCATTTGCTTTTAATTGCTCATATAGCGGACGCATTTGTGCCTTTTCCGCTTCGCTTTTCTCTTGAAGCTCTTTGTCGCAATGCGCCCATTGCTTTAACTGTGTATAGGCTTGCTTGGCGTCGAACGTTGCGTTTTCACTTTCATTTTGATGCTGGGGCATCCAATGATCACGCAGAATCACGCCACCCACAACACAGCTTACCGCAATGCCAAGTCCAATTCCTAAATGTCCCCATTGAATATTGGCTTTCTTTGTATTCATGGATAACATGCGTTCTTGATTCGACATCATCATAAGCGCACATAGCGCTGCCAAATTCTCCACCCGGAAAGTAATGCGAATATCATTACTTCGGCAATAATTCTCCACATCAACACGCAATGACTTCTTGGCATTGGCTAAACGACTCTTTACCGTACCGTTGGGAATTTGCAACATCGTTGCGATTTCATCAATCGATAGCTGCGCAAAATATTTTAATGCAATGACTTCACGTTGCTCCGAACTCAAATGCTTCATACAGATGCTGAGCACTTCCATATCCCCTTGATAGTGCGCCTGTTCCTCCGGCAAAAATTCACGCCGTTTCTCCTGTTGAAGGTATAACAAATCTAATGAGCGCTCATCCATTCCCTTATCCTTATTGGAACGAAACAAGTGCTTGCATTCATTATGAGTGATTGTTGTCAGCCAATACTTAAACTGTTTGGCATCTTTAATGTCATTGATATAACGGATAACCTTAAGGAAGACCTCCTGTTTGATTTCCTCCGCATCCGCTTCGCAATTCGTCATTTGAAAAGCCACATAATAAACCAGCTTATGATAGCGTTCATACAATTCGTTAAAAGCCGTTTCACTACCCTGTTGAATCTCTTCCACCAGGCGTGCATCACTCATTTGATTCAGTTCCATGAATTTCACCTTCTTTTTTATCTTATGAGAAAAATTTACATCTGTCAATATGTAATGTGAATAAACGTTAATAAAACGCTTTTTACAGCATTAAAACATTTGCTTATAAATTAATTATAAACCATAATTATAATTTTGTAAATTGATTATTTGTTGGAATATTTTGGCGATTAAAAGTATTATTTTGGCTTTCATCAATTCCTGATAAGCAATGTGAGCTTTTAGTGATTTTTATACATCCAGCAATAATAACTCACTAAGTACATTCTATTTATTAATTGTTTAATGCTTTCCGTGCTATTTATTCATATTATCTATTGTTATCCCATTTATACAACATTAAATGCCATGAAACGATGCTTTTGCGAAATATTAAAATTTGACGTTACCTTCCAACCAATGGCTAATATCCATTCCACCGTAAAGAATATGAGCTATATTTAAAATAACATTGATGTCTTAACCTTCATAGTATTCTACAAGCAATCGTTTAAACTTCGGCACTTCTTTCTCCGGTATTACCAAAAATCACCACCATGTGAAATAAGATAATGGTTTGCAAAAATCACTGACTCGTTTATTGCTGTCTAAAAATATCTGTGTCTTCACGCAATAAAGACAAAGTCTGATAGCAATATTAATAACCTCGCCATTATCATCAACAATCTCACGGATTCTGCCTTTTACATCTAGCTCGCTGGGTAAAGGCGGAACATATGACACACGCTTTCTTACATAAAGATATTTTCCGTCGCCTCGCTCCTTTATTTCAGGCGTACCATCGTAAAACATCAGATTCAGTCTTGCATGGAGGTCGGCCGACTCCTAAGTAATTCCTGTATTTTACTATATTGTACTGCCATTGTAATCTCATTCTTTGGGGAACAATCTTTGCAATCGGTATAACAAAATGATCCCCAATAATCAATATTGATTGGGCTATGTTTCTTCAAATGTCGTTATTGATAAAGTGCTTACCTAATTCAGTAAAAAATTTTGTGAAAAACCATCATTCTTATCTCGATGTCTGTCTCTAATAAGCCGTTAACATAGGCAATTCTAGAAATTCTAATACACATGAATCTTTTGCGTATAAGTACAAAAAAAGCAGTATCCACTGCCAGTTTTCATTCCTATAAAATTTCAATACCCTGTTGTGAAATCAGATTTTTAGCTGCCCGCAAAGCATCGTTATTTCCGTTGATGACGATCGCGTTATGTGAACAGGGAATCTCATGTTCAATACCCGCACTCTTTAATAAAGCGGATAATGACTGCTTGTGTTCTTCATCCAAATGATCCTTGATCAAGATGATACTTGCCATCCTAAATTCCTCCCGTTTCTCCCCTAATTATAGCCAAAAGCGTTTGACATTACAATAGTTATGCAAAAACGGGGTCATAAAAAGTTATGCAAAATATAAAATGCGAGCTTTACAGCGGCACTGCAGCGAATTGCCAAATCATCGCATACTGCCCATGTGGTAAAGGTATGTGCATCGCTTCTACGCATTCGCCCAATATAAATGCGATAATCATGGAGAGCATCAGCGGTAATCGGATACATATTGTGGGGAATGTCATCAAAACAGATCATTGCGGGATTACTGCTGAAAGTATCAATTAAGAGATTTAAATGCAGCACATCCTCGCATAAAAAAGCTATACTCATTGACAAACCGCGAAAAGAAGCAATGCGTACACATGTAGCACTTAACGTTAAATCAAAGCCAAAAGCCTTGGCATAGCGTTGAAATCGCTGTTCTTCTTCACTATTGCCATAATCATTGAAATGTGATGTTTGCGGTAATGCTTGAAACAACAGCGGCAAATGAGGTTGGATATCATAAAACGGAAACCAGCTGGATTCGATGGAGTCTCCTTTTGCATAGGCTTGAAGCTGCTTGGACAGGTCAAGGCAGGCATCATCCCCCATTTCTGCTACACTGTGTAAGGAGGTCATAACAGCCTGTTTCACCCGCTGGTATTTTGTCACTGTGGCATAGACATTCGCAAATAGTATAAAAGCGGCAAAGGGAATCTGTAACTCATGATCGCTTTGCTTAAATTGATCCAGATTCAACGAAGGGATCAACGCTTTTGCGTTCTCTGCTTCCTTTCCCAGATGAATCATATACCCATGATGAGATAACGGCAAGGAAAGCGGCTGTTCCTCATCACAGTCAAATAAAATATCGCAGGCTTCCAATAATGAATCATCTGAACCGCAATGGATGATCCCCTTTTTTCCCTCTCCTAACATCTCATTTCCCGATGCTTTATCAAACAACATTATCGTTCCCGGAAAATGCCATTTTTCCAGCCACTCACGCAGTTCTCTGCCCATTTGACTGGAGGCCGGTATGATACCTGCCTTATATTCCCTCATACTTTCACCCTTCTATCACTGTTCCTGTATGATTGGAAAACGTCCCCTTTAGATGAATTCGGATTCCATGTTTTTTCGCAAACAAAACACTGCGATCATGCAGGACACGACTTTTCATATTCAGCATTTCATCATAGTTCAGCCGATCATAACGAACCGCACACTCATTTAATTTGGGATCATGATCATATACCCCATCCACATCGGTATAAATATCCACTTCTTTTAACCCCAGCATATGCGCAAACAGCACGGCACTGTAATCACTGCCGCCTCGTCCCAATGTGGTTACCTTATGTTCATAGGAGGTGGCGATATATCCGCCGACTACAATAATATCATATTCACGCAATTTCATTTTTATTTCTTTATTATCAAGCTTTATCACTTTGGCATAATCATAGTGATTATCGGTACGAATACCACTGTCAATAAAATTTAAAGAAAAAGCACGCTGTCCAAGTTCCAGTAATTCACTGCATACGATAATCGCTGCCAACTGCTCACCAATGGATACCAGCCGTGCCCGCTCTTCACGACTCAATAGATCACTGCCTAAAGAAAGTAACGTATCGGTGGCATAGGAATCCGCATAGCGCCCCATTGCCGATACGACCACAATAACTTTATGGGAAGCGGCGGCTTCCATAATATGCCGATAAGCATATTTACGCGTCGCTTCACTGCGCAGTGAAGTTCCGCCGAATTTCATGACTTTGATATCCATGCTTCACCCTCCACATTCCTTCCAAGGTATGCATAAATGATTTGATGGTGTGGGCAGATGGCTTATTTAACCTGTTTTCATTTAAAATCATTCGCCGTATTGATCCTTTTGCGCCATAAGATTTACCGTATTAACATTGAGAAAACAAGTAAATTGGGATCTAATAAAGATAGCGGTAAGGCAGGTGACTATGATGTATTGTTTAGATACCGATACGCTGATGATCAATTTTAAAAGGATATTAAATAATGACATTTATGTCGACAAAAGTATGCTAATTGAAAAAACTAATCACATGATCGGAATAGGAAATGGTTATGTATGTATCACTCGACCAAGACACTTTGGCAAGATAAGCAATATGAGTATGCTGGGAGCTTATTATACGGTTGGCTATGATGCACAAAGTTTGTTTGACGGCTTAAAGATCGAAAAGCACGATACTTTTACTAAGCATCTAAACAAGCATCATGTTATTTATATTGATTTCAGCCGCTTGAGCGATCCCTGTAATACCTATGAAGATTATATCTCATGGGTAAAATTTTGTTTAAAACATGACATGAAGGACGCTTATGGAGTGGAAGCCCAAGTCGGTGAACCAATTCAAGAGGTCATGAAAAGAACAAAACAAAATTTCATTTTTCTTTTGGATGAATGGGATGCGATCTTTTACGAGAGCTTTATGAGTGAGGAAGACAAGGAAAGCTATTTAAAATTCTTAAAGGGATTATTAAAAGATCAGCCGTATGTAGAATTGGCGTTTATGACCGGCGTATTGCCGATTACTAAGTATACCGCCGGCTCTGAGCTCAATATGTTTGATGAATGCAGTTTCGTAAATGATCGTGAGTATGAGGATTATTACGGCTTTGGGGAAACAGAAGTAAAGGAATTGTGTAAGCATTTTAAACAGCCTGTCTATAAGGATTTGAAGTACTGGTATGACGGCTATTATAAAAGTGACGGATCTAGCTTGTTCAATCCTCGTTCTGTCAGCTTTGCGCTAAGCAAGGGATATTGTAAGAATTATTGGACTGAGACAGGACCGATGAATGAGATTGCGGATGTGATTGAACACAATGTGGTAGCGGTAAGAGAAGATATTGTGCAGATGGTCTCGGGCATTCCTGTTGAAATTGAACTGGAAGGCTATGGCGCAGCTCAATTAGATTTAAATAATCGCAACGAAATCTTATCGGCGATGGTCGTATTCGGCTTTCTGTCCTATCATGACAATGAATTGCGTATTCCCAACAAGGAGCTTATGGAAAAGTTTGAAAAGGTGTTAAAGCGAGAAAGCATGGGAGAGGTAGCGGAAATCGTGTCACAATCCAAACAAATGCTGGAGGCAACGCTGAATCAAGACAGTGAAAAGGTAGCTGCGATGATGGAAGCGGCACATGATAAAGAAATCCCCTTCATTCAATATAACGATGAAAACAGTATGGCATGTGTCGTCACATTGTGCCATTTATATGCACGAAACCACTATGATATCATAAGGGAAGCCGCAAGCGGCAAGGGCTATGCGGTTTTTATCTTCCGGCCGAAAAAGGATCGCTATCCACCGATTATCATGGAATTGAAATACAATAAAAGCGCTAAAGATGTGATCGATCAAATCCATGAAAGAAATTACGTAGATAAAGTAAAGGACTATCCGGAAGTATTATTAGTAGGCATCAATTATGATACGAAAACGAAGCATCACGAATGCATCATTGATACACATTATCGCACGTAACCGCAGCGAATCAACTAGCCTTTGATATAAAAATCGTTTTACATTATCCTTAACCTTTTGTATAATATAATCATTGGGGAAAGGAAAGATGAGAATGGAAACGACCTTTGGAGAATACTTGTTAGCGGCAATCCAAATGCGCAATTTAAGTCAAAAAGAGGCCGCAAGGATATTGAACCTATCACCACAGACATTGAACAATTATATATTAAATAAGCGTACACCGGATTTGTACACCTTGTCACACATTTTAGAAGTATTTCCATTGGAAGCGGACAGTTTCTTTTCTCATCATAAGAACGCCCATCACGCCTGTACCCAAGATGAGGTGGAACTATTGCGAATATATCGGGAATTAGATCCCAGACAGCGAAAGTTTATTTTATTAATGTTAAAGGAATTGCCGAAATAAAATATTGAAAGGGCATCATTTTGATTAAGGATGCCCTTTTTCATACCTGAAATAAAATGATCATGAGATAAGCACTGATGCAGGCGGCAATGGCAACCGTTACCAGGCCTTTGCCTCGATATGCCAATATGATCGCAACACCGGCCGCGACAATCGACGATGTACATTCTCCCGCAGCGCTGAAAATCGCTGGAAAGGTCATTGCGCCTAACACCGCATATGGTACATAATACAAAAATGAGCGCAGAAACGGACTTTTCCATTCTTTGCGAAATAATGTTATTGGCAACATCCTTACAACATATGTTACCAAAGCCATTACGAACATATAGGGCAAGTAGTGATTCATGAAGACTCCTCCTTCACGGGATAACGCCATGCCCCATACCCTGCACCAATCAATGTACACAGTATAATTGCGAATCCAGAGCTGATCGGCATCCACTCATAAGTTAGCGCCAAAATGCAGGAAAATCCCGCAGCGAGAATAATCACCTTACGGATAGCGATATGCTTGCGCGCCGGCGGTAACAAAATCGCTAAAAACATCGCATAAATCGCGATCCCCATCGCACTGCGAATATCCGCAGGCAATGATGTCCCCATAATGGCTCCTAACAGCGTGCCCAACGTCCATCCGACGATTGGCAAAAGCATCAGTCCACTGAAATAAGCGGTTGACAAAAGCCCCTCCTGTGCCATTGCCAACGCAAAAATTTCATCGGTAATTCCAAAGGATATCCACATGCGTTCTCTTCGTGACATGTCCGGCTTCACCTTCTGTGCAAGAGACAGCGACATCAAAGCATAGCGCAGATTTATCATAAACTGCGTCAACGCCATCTCGAATAAAGAGGCGGAAGCTACCATCAGCGGTAAAGCCGCAAATTGACCTGCGCTTGTTAAATTGGTCAAAGAGATTACCACTGCCACCGAAGCTGGTATTCCTTGACTGCTCGCCATCATTCCAAAGGTAAACGACACCGACAAATATCCCAATGCGATCGGTATGCCCCCCTTTAACCCCTTTATCCATGCTTGTCTTGTTTCCATTAAAATACTCCTGATGCGGCTTTCCGTATTACCTTGCCGCTACTATTCATCATTATAGCCTCCTATTCCTTAATCGTAAAGAAATATTTATGCAAAATACGCTGGTAAAAAGTGAAAAAGTCTTTTCATTAGCATCGGTTCATGTTACAGTATAAGCAGAAATCAAGAGGTAATCACACATGAAACAATGTCAAAACAGCCGTATGCTGCCCTATTCCAAAAAACAGATTGCGAATATCATCCTACATCCGGAAACCTATAATATCCGTGACTATGAAGCGTATCGTCCCTTTGATGAGCATAGCTGGCTTGAGGATTACGGAGATGAATACATTGTAAAATACTGCGTAAAGGAACAAAGTGAAGATCGCATCGTTCTGGAGCGCTATCCCTTTGCCAAAAGCAATATGCGCATCACCAGAACTGTCTTTGAAATGAAAGAATGCGATAATAAGCAAGTAGAATTATCCATCACCGAACGGGTTGTCCATGGAAATGTAGCGGATCGCTTGGCTAAAATATTCCAAAATCATGACGAAAACGAACGCTATTACATGGATATGATAGCGAAAATCCAACAATACTGTGCCAAAGGCAAATAAATAACGAAAAATTAGACGTGATTTCATTGAAATACGCTTTAAAAATACATGACACTTTACTTATTAATGTAAGAAATCATCAGGTTAAAATAAATACCCTCTTCAATCAGAAATAGTCTGATAAAGAGGGCATTTTTATTAAAGAGTTATTAAAAAGGATGGAGCGAACTCCATCCCATTTGATTATCCTAATTCAGAGAAGTATTTGATGGTACGAACCATTTGGCTTGTGTAGGAATTTTCGTTATCATACCAAGATACAACCTGTACCTGAGTATTTCCGTCTTCCATTTCAATTGCCATGGTCTGAGTCGCATCAAACAATGAACCATAACGCATACCGATAATATCGCTGGATACGATTTCATCCGTGTTGTATCCGAAAGATTCTGTTGCGGCATTCTTCATTGCGGCATTTACTTCGTCAACCGTTACCTTGCCTTTTACTACGGCAACCAAAATTGTAGTAGATCCTGTCGGAGTCGGAACACGCTGTGCAGAACCGATCAGTTTACCATTCAATTCCGGAATAACCAAACCGATTGCTTTAGCAGCTCCGGTAGAGTTCGGAACGATGTTTACGGCTGCGGCACGGGAACGACGCAGATCGCCTTTACGCTGCGGACCATCCAAAGTCATCTGGTCACCGGTATAAGCATGAACCGTAGTCATGATACCACTTTGAATTAGTGCTAAATCATTCAAAGCCTTTGCCATCGGTGCCAAGCAGTTCGTTGTACAGGAAGCTGCGGAAATAACCGTATCTTCCGGTTTCAAAGTTTCGTGGTTTACATTATAAACGATTGTCGGCAAATCCTTTCCGGCCGGTGCGGAAATAACTACCTTACGAGCGCCTGCTTCGATATGAGCGGAAGCCTTTTCCTTGGATGTATAGAAACCAGTACATTCCAAAACAACGTCAACGCCCAATTTTCCCCAAGGCAAATTTTTAGCGTCTGCTTCTGCATAAATTGTGATTTCTTTTCCATCAACCGTAATGGAATTCTCACCTGCTACCACAGTGTCTGCTTTTTCATATCTACCCTGAGAAGAATCATATTTTAATAAGTGGGCAAGCATTTTAGGACTAGTTAAGTCGTTGATAGCGACAACCTCATATCCTTCTGCACCAAACATCTGACGGAATGCCAAACGACCGATGCGTCCAAAACCATTAATAGCTACTTTTACTGTCATCTTCAAAGTCCTCCTTTTAACATCTATTATTATAAAGATTTCCCTATTAAAAGTCAATTACCGTAACCGTTCTTTGCACTTTTTTTCCAGCGTGGTTTTAAATAAATCTTTTGGCGCATACTCTATGATGATAAGGAGGTTGCTTTATGGTTATTGTACCAACAATTATTGAACGAAATGCCAGTGTGGAACGCGTTTATGACTTGTATTCCTGTTTGTTAAAAGAGCGCATTATCATCTTAACCGGAGAGATTGAAGATACAATGTCGTCCAGCATCTGCGCCCAGCTATTATACCTCGCTTCTACCGGCAGTGATCCGATTTTAATGTACATCAATTCACCGGGAGGCAGTGTCAGCGCCGGACTTGCTATTTATGACACGATGAATTACATCAAGTGTGAGGTTTCGACGATATGCATGGGTATTTGTGCCAGCATGGCAGCGGTACTGTTAAGCGCCGGTGCGAAAGGAAAACGCAGTTCCCTGGCAAATGGTGAGGTGATGATTCATCAGCCGTTAGGAGGCATGCAGGGTCAGGCAAAGGACATGGAAATTGCCGCCAATCACATCATCCGCATGAAAAACCGCTTGAACAATATCCTCGCGCAAAACTGCGGCAAGAGCGTTAATGAAATCGCTGCGCTATGTGACCGTGATTACTACATGGATGCGCAAGAGGCAATATCTTTAGGCATTATTGATACGATCATTTAACAGTATGAATTTGGATTTAGCACACCAGAAAAGCTGCGGCATCGGCGCAGCTTTTAGTATACCTCATGCAGAAAAATCGGTTTCTTACATAAGGCAAAGGCTTCTTGAGGATTCTTCACCTTTTGATTGTACAGCTTGTTAAACAGCTCGTAATTATTGATGCGTGCCATCGTTACCGTATCCTTTTTGGGAATGGTCAGCGGAAATAAGCGTTCCAGCTTTTCCGCCTGTGAGACAGTAACCGTAACATCCGGATAGCCCTTGGAAATATAGCGCAACATCTTCATCAGGGCGATCGAATCCAAATAGACGATCTCACTGACCTTCACTTCAACACTGTTTTCCGTATAAGCAGCGTATCCGCATATATCATGATTTTTATTGCGATAAACGCATACATTTCCGTGATCCAATACCGAGCGTTTTAAAAATAAATCAAAATAATGAACATCGCGCACATAGGCGCAATCAAAATGGCTGCTGTAATTTTGATAGAGCTGAGCCAGCTCTGTCGCATTAACATGATGAGAAACACCGGCAGTATTCACCTTATCAAAATAATGCGTATTGATCGTATACGTCTTGCCTTGATATACGCTTTTGAAGCCAAACGGTTCATACAGCTTGGGATTAAAGCCTTCAATTAACGTAATCAGATGATTATGACTCAGCTCATCCAATGCATTTTCCATCAAGCTGCGCATATGACCGCGGCGACGATAATCAGGTAGGGTGGCGACACCGAGAATAAAGCTGGATTGAAGCTTTCTGCCACAGAAATTCATCACGTGCTCATGAACCTGCAGGGAAGAAATAATCCTCTCGTCCTGGGGCAAATACAGACACTTTCCCTCATCATATAAATGCTTAAAATAAAAGCTGAAATATGCCTTACTACGGGTTGGAAAAGCAGTCTTCCAAAGCTCATAGATCTCCGCTTTATTATTTACTTTGGCTTCCTTAATCACTTGCCCTCATCCTATCTATCCTCATCTACATCCGTTTCTGTATATTCAACATCAATCACCGAGTCATCACTGCGGCTGTTGTTTTGAAAAAAATCATAATCGCCGCTGTTTTCCGCTTTCTTATAAAACTGTTCGGCTGCCTTATTGCGCTTATAATAAGCAATCAAATTCAATACCGCGGCAATAAGAACAAGCAAAACAAGCAGCGGCCATAAAAAAGAAAACAATATTCCGATGATATAAATAACCAATAAAAAAATGATAAATGCGATTACATACTGCATAGCACAACCCCATTTCTTACTCTTATTATAATATAAAATCAAGCACAAGAAAACAATAAGAAGTAAAATCTTCCATGATTTTCATCCTTTCCGAATAATTCTGTGCCTACATATTGACTATTTATGCCGCATGAAGAAGCACAAAAAAAGAGTGTTGCCACTCTATCGGAATTCCATACCTTGAAACAATTCTGCGATTTCTACATCGAGTGCCTTCGCTATACGTTCGATGATCCGTAAGGATACATTTCGCTTGCCCCGTTCCATCTCACTGATATAGTTGCGATGAACCTGTGCACGGTATGCCAAAGCATCTTGCGGCAATCTTCGCTCAATGCGCAATGCGCGAACACGTGCGCCGAAACGAAACTCAATTGGCTCGGGATTTTGACTGACCGCTTCCCTTATCTGATAATATTCCACCCCACTTTCTGCGGCTCCCCATGAGAATCGCAATACACAGCGAATCGCCATCGGTTTTCATCCTCCTATAAGCCAATCATAACATAGATCAGGATTTTGTAAAGGGGGTTTTGGGGTGAATTTTTCGTAATCGTAATATCATAATGATGAACATTGCCATCCATGATATGAAAATAAATAACAAGAACAGCGGACCCTGTGAATAGGCATCTGAATGGATTTCCTCCGTTGATACATCAGCCATGACCAAGGCTTCTTCCTCCAAAGCCAACAATTCCTTTTCATAGCGATATTCGGGATTGTGGATCAGAGTATAGGCGTGATGCTGCTCAATGAGTGATTGCTGGATCAGCTTATCATCCGCAAACAAATACACCGGCAGCGGTTCTCTCACCTGCGTTGAAGCATCCACTTCCATTTCCAAATTATCGGCATTTTCCATGATGCGGCACACCGATTCCCAGCCTTGATCATCTTGAATTCGTAAATTGAACAGCGTGATTTCAAACGGCGTTTTTTGATCAACGACCACAATATGATCCTTATCGCAGCTTTGATACTGCACGGGATAACGCTGATTATGTAAATAAGGAAACAGCGCAGCCAATAGGGTAAGCCATACTTTCATATTCATCACCACTTAAAGTCTGCACTGTTTTTATGCTTTTATTCACTTCGATATTGATTTGCCAGCTCCTTGATTTTGGCTAAGCGATGCTTCATTCCCGATTTGGAAATGGTTTCGCCGTATTGTTCGCTGTACTGACCGCATAATTCATTCAAGCTGGCTTCAGGGAACTGCTTGCGCAAGACTGCCGCCTGATACAGCTTTTGGGGCAATGTATCCAAAGAGCGATACGTTTCAATCCACGAAATATCCTCCAGCTGCTTTTTACCGGCGCTGATCGTTTTCATCTCATTGGCAAGCTCGCAGTTATCCAAACGCGTTAACGAGTTCATAAAGTCACGTTGAATGCGACTGTCTTCAAAGGTGAACAGCGCATCGCTGGCTCCGATACAGCGTAAAAAATCCGATATTTTATCGCTTGCCTTTAAATAGACGACATCCTGCGCTCTACGCTTGATATACTTAGCCGGTAAGTCAAAGCGATGCATGAGCTTCAGTAAGAAATCCGCATGTTCCTTGGAATTTGCGACGATCTCCAAATGATAATTTGATCGCTGCGGACTGTTTACACTGCCTCCGGCCATAAACGCACCGGCAAGATACGCTCGGGCGCAGCACTCCTTTCTCACCATCTTCGCTAACGGGTGATTTTTTAATCCCTTGTCATCCATAATTTGTAAATCATATAAGATTTCATTCACATGAGATGTAATTCGCAATATATAAATATTATTTTTCTTCAGTTTCATCTTACGCAATACCGAAAGCTGTGCTCCCACCTGATAGCGTTCCTTTAACAGCTTCCAAATGCGCTTGGCGGTATTGGCATTTTCACTTTTCATCTCCAATGCCATGCCCTCTTTGCGAAAGGATAAGCTGGCGCACATTAATATTAATGCGGAAAGCTCTGCCTTAGCACAACACTCGTGCAGCTCATTTTGGGAAATTTCCGCTTTTACCTCTGCCGTAAAGCTCATATACTCATTCCTTACTGTTAATGATTTCTTCCATCACATCGCGTACCTTATTCGCATCATGACGAATCAAATCGTTTTCAAACTGTAACATATCACGTTTTAAGATCACATAGGGATGATCTTGATCGCGGATATAGACTTGACTCGCTCCCATTTCATGATATTTTTCCATGATGGACGGAGCGATTTCATTATTGTGGAAGACGACAATATCGACCGCATTCAGCTGGGTATGATCCAAAATCGCCTGCACATGGTCCTCCAGGGAATAGTTGTCGGTTTCTCCCGGCTGGGTCATGGCATTACAAAAGTAAATCTTCTTCGCCGTTGATTGTGCTAATTCATCTCGTAATTGGCGAATGATCAAATTGGGCATGATGCTCGTGTATAATGAACCGATACCGTATACGATAATATCAGCGTGATGAATCGCCGCCACTGCCTGGGCGGTCGCCTGTACATCGCCCTGATAAAACACCCGGCTGATGCGGTTGTTAAAATTGGGAATATTGCTTTCCCCACGCACGATCGTGCCGTCCTCCATCACCGCAAATAAGGTAATGACCTCACTGCTGCTGGGAATAATATCACCCTTGACATTCATGACCTTGGAAAACGATTGAATCGCCTCAATGAAGCTGCCGCAGCTTTGCGTTAAGGCCGTCAATAACAGATTGCCGAGATTATGACCGCCGACATCGTTGCTGGCGCCTTCAAAGCGATAATTCATCAGAGTAGACAAGAGCGTCTCACTCTCCGCCATCGCACACATGACATTGCGAATATCTCCCATTGCCGGGATGTGATACTGCGCCCGCAAGCGTCCGGTACTGCCTCCATCATCCGCCACGGTTACCACTGCCGATAAGCGAATATTGCCCAGCTGCTTCAATCCGCGTACAATGACGGAAAGTCCATGTCCCCCACCGATCACCACAACATTTTTCATATTCTTATCTCACCTTCTTATCACGGTGTGACTTATAACAATGATATTGATTCTTATAGTGCTGATACAGCCAGTTTGTTACGGAAATGGAGCGATGCTGGCCACCCGTACAGCCGATACAGACACATAAGTGATTTTTATTTTCCTGAGCATAGGACTCAAAACAGAAATCCAAATACTGGGTGATATGTGTTAACAGCTTTTGGGTTTCCGGCTTTTGAATCACATAATCATAGACCGCCGTATCATCACCGGTCAGTTCCTTCAGTTCTTCGATATAAAAGGGATTGGGCAGAAAGCGCATATCAAAAATGAGATCGGCATCTAACGGAACCCCATATTTATAACCGAACGATACGAACGAAATACTGAACACTTGATGAGAGTCCATATTCAGTTTATCCATCAAAATCGCTTTTAGCTCTGCCTGTGACAATTTCGACGTATCGATGCGCATTAAGGAGCGGTCATTCAGGCTTTCAAACATATCACGTTCCACTTCAATCGCTTCTTCTAACGTATTTGCTTTGGAAAACATGAGCATCGGATGATGACGGCGCGTGAATTTATAGCGCAACAACAGCTGGTCGTTGCTGGCATCCAGAAATATCACCCGAACCTTCGCATCAATGTTTTCAAAGTAATTCAAAAACTTAGGATAGTCCATTGCCGTCGTTGCCAATGCGATATTGGCATAGCGGGGATCCGGCTGAGAATTGATGATTTCACCTAAGGAAGACAACAGCTGTACCGGAAACTGATCAATACAGTGATAGCCCATATCCTCAAGAATACCCATAGCGGTTGTCTTGCCAGCTCCGGACATTCCGGTAACCAATAATATATTTTGTTGTGCCATGCTTACCACCTCTTTATAAGTTTACCACAGCGAAGCCTTAGAAATCTAGCTATACCTTTTTTTTGTGCGAATCGGAAAGCTTAGACACATGTCATGCACATCACTGACCATTTCATCCAATTGCGCCTTGGTGACGTCACTTTTCATCACAAAGCGGTTATGTCCGGGCTTGGCATAGGTAATTTCCATCGCAATATGATTTCCGTTTGGTATTGCCTGAATCGTCAAATCCGGTTCGATAAAGCTTGAGGTATACGCTCGTCCGACCAACGCCCCGCTTAATCCCTTGCATAAATCCTGTAGCTCCATGCATGTTAGACATGGAGATACTGCGTTTTCGATCACAACCTCATCTTCCCAGGCCACTGCCACATTCAGCCAGTTATTGTCTTCATAGACGCTGTTCTCATCATATGGAAATTCATAGGAATCCATGCGTATTTCAATGTATTTTTCATCATTCTGTAGTTTCATATGACTCCTTTGTTCGATAATCGCACTCTTTTTCATTCATACAAAAGAAGCACCGCTGTGGTGCTTGATTTTACGTCTTATTAAATCCCGCGCAGCTGATGAAAGGCATGCTGAGCTGCGATAGCACCGTCGTTCACTGCCGTTACCACCTGACGCAAGGATTTCACAATGACGTCTCCTGCCCCGTAAATTCCATGGCAGCGCGTTTCACAATTCGCATCGACGACCATATAGCCGCGCTCATCCAAAACATCCAAGTCCGCTAAAAAATCCGTAGCGGGATCCTGACCGATATAAGGGAAGACTCCCTGTACGCTCAAGGTCGTTTCTTCCTTTGTATTCACATCCGCAATGACGATGCCGCTGACCCTGATGCCATCATCACAAATGCGCTTTGGTACATGGTGGCGTATCACATGAATTTTATCATTGGCAGCGATGTGATCCTGAACGATTTGATCAGCCCTGAATACATCGCGGCGAATGATGATGTGCACCTTATCCGCAAACTGGGTGAGATATTCCGCTTCCTCTAGCGCCGCATTGCCTCCGCCAATCACCGCTACCTCACGGTTTTTAAAGAAAGCACCGTCGCATACCGCGCAATAGGATACGCCGCGTCCGACGTTTGCTTCTTCACCGGGAATGTTGAGCATCCGCTCCTTAGTACCGCTTGCCACAATGACTGCCTTTGCCGTATAGGTAGTGCCATCCTCACAAATGACAGCCTTTTCACTTTCGTTGGCGATGACCTTAACGACATTGCCATAGGCATATTCACTGCCAAATGCAGTCGCGTGTTCAAACATCGCATCCGCAAGCTCCATTCCCTTGCCGGAAACGATTCCCGGCCAGTTTGCGATTTCATTTGTTTTAATCAGCTTTCCACCGGGTGCTCCAGCTTCCAGAATTACCGTTTTCAAACCGGCACGGCTCGCATAAATTGAAGCACTCATTCCAGCCGGGCCACTGCCGATGATTACCAGATCGTATTGTCGCTCCATTCTATATCCTCCTTTACAATTTCAATGATCTCTGTCAATTGATGAATTGTGCGACATGGCTTTGTCGCTATCAATTCTTGTTCGCGCGCGGGATCAAACGCCGCCGCCACAGAGAATGCCGCCATGTTTTTACAGGCGATGACATCACTGGGGCTGTCGCCGACATAAATCACATCATCATGATTGTGATACAGCTTAGCACATGCCAGAATCAATCCTTCGGGATTCGGCTTAGGATGCTCCATGTCATGAGCGCCGACAATCACATCAATGTATGGATCAAGATGAAATGCCTCCAATCCCATTCTGATCGTATGCTCAACCTTGTTGGAAACCACGCCTACCTGATAGCCGTTTTCCTTTAAATACTCCAGTGTTTCCTTTGCGCCCGCAAAGCCGCGTACATAGAGATTATGATTTTCATGATTAAATGCCCGATAGTAAGCGATGATTTCGTCGATCTGTTCCTCGGGGAAATACTTGCCAAAGCTCTGTTTCAGCGTCGGACCGAGAAAGGACGACAATTCCTGTTCGCTCAAATGGTGATTGGGCATATATTTCTGAAATGTATGACGAAACGATGCATAGATTAATTCCTTGGTATCCACAAGCGTGCCATCCAAATCAAACAGCACCACCGGCTTTTGGCGACAGAATGGCCAAATATGCTGAAACAACCGATTCCAAACACCGAGAATGCCAAGGATGCCAATGGCAATGAAAATCAGGGAAACGATCTGTGCCATTTTCAGTGATCCGATCATCAGCGCATCACTTCGCATTGTTTCTATCCAGAAGCGCACCACGCCATACCAGCTTAAATACGCAAATACCAAATCACCGCGTTTTTTGCGTCCATGCTTGCGATAAACAAAGGTGATCAGCACCCAGCCAATCAAATTCAGAATGCTTTCATACAGGAAGGTCGGTTCACGATACTCCCCGACAATAAACATCTGTTCCTTGATAAAGGAGGGAAAAAAGCGATAATATCCTTCAGGTACTACACGGCCATACGCTTCCTGATTGATGAAATTGCCCCAGCGGCCGATTGCCTGGGCAATGAGCACATTGGGGAAGATCGCATCCATCAAACGCAAGCCGTCCACCGCCCGTTTGCGAAAATACCACAAGCCGAAGATTGTCGCCGCAATCAAGCCGCCATGAATGGCTAAGCCGCCCTCCCAAATATAGAAGATGCGAATCGGATCAGCGGCATAGCGTTCCCATTCAAACAGCACATAATACAGCCGTGCGCCGAGAATACCGATCGGCAACATATAGATGAAAAAGTCTTCAAATATTTCCTTCTCATATCCCCACTTCTTTAACGTGCGAATACTGATCACATAAGCTAACAGCGCTCCGCACAGGATGAAAAACGCATACCATGTGACCGTAATCGGACCGAAGCTCAATATTGTTTTCACATTCGGAAAAAATTCCATAAATAACCTCCCGCTCACTGTTCCTTGTTCTTCTCGATATAATCCAAAACCCGCTGTTCAAATTCCTTAGCGCTGTCCATGCCCATTTCACTGAGGATATAATTGGTCACCGCCGATTCGATAATAACCGCCATCGAACGTCCCTCACGCACCGGAATGATAATTTTGGGAATATCCACTCCGAGAATACTGTCATATTTCTTTTCTTCAATGCCGACGCGATCATAATCCGCATTATCCTCCCATTTCACCAAGCTGATTTCCAGATTGACCTCTGCCTTGGGAATGATCGAAGCGATACCGAACATTCGCTGAACATTAATAATGCCGATGCCGCGAATTTCCAACATTCCCCTTAACAAATCGGGGGATTTTCCAACAATTTTATTATGAATGCGATAACAGTCCACCCGATCATCGGCCACCAGCTGATGTCCGCGCTTTACTAACTCTAACGCAATCTCCGATTTTCCCATACCGCTGTCACCGCGAATCAGCACCCCTTTATCATAGATGCTGATCAGGCCGCCGTGCAGACTGTCGCTGGTTGCCAATCCTTCATCTAAAAACGCAACGATATCGACGATCAGGCGTGAAGTAGAGGCACTGCTTAAAAAGATCGGAAACTTTTTGCGTTTGGCAATGCGTTTTAAGATCGGCGGACAAGTATGACTTTTTGAAATGATGATCGCCGGTGTTTGCTTATCGGTGATAAAATCAAATGACTTGCGCTGTTTCTTTTCACTCATCGTTTTGATATAGGATATTTCCTTATCGCCTAAAATCACTAAGCGGCGATTCTGAGAATGATCAAAATAGCCTGCCAGCTCCAAGCCGGGTCGATTGGTATCGGCGATTTCAATTTGTCGATCTAAGCTCGCATCCGTTCCGCAGATCTGTTCAAAATTGAAGTATGCCTGCAGACTGCGCACCGTCACAAACTTTTTTTCTTCCATCTACCTTCCCTCCAGTACCCGCTTCAAATATTGTCCAGTGTAGCTGTTTTCCACTTGGGCGATTGTCTCCGGTGTTCCTTCTGCCATGACCTGTCCCCCTTCATCTCCCCCTTCCGGACCCAAGTCAATAATGTGATCCGCGCATTTAATCATGTCGAGATTGTGCTCAATCACCAATACCGTATCGCCGTTATCGACAATCCGCTGTAGCACTTCCAATAATTTTTTCACATCATGGGTATGTAAGCCGGTGGTCGGCTCATCTAAGACAAAGAGTGTTTTTCCGGTTGCCTTGCGCTGTAATTCACTGGCAAGCTTGACCCGCTGTGCCTCGCCGCCTGATAAGGTGGTCGCACTTTGTCCCAATTTGATGTAGCCAAGTCCCACATCCTTTAACGTCTGTAGCTTATGACGTATTTTCGCAACATTCGCAAAGAAATCAATCGCTTCCTCGACGCTCATTTCCAATACATCATAGATGTTTTTGCCTTTATAGGTGACCTGTAGCGTTTCCTCATTATAGCGTCGTCCGCCGCATTCCTCACAGGGTACATATACATCCGGTAAAAAGTGCATGGAAATGCGTAGGATGCCATCGCCTTGACAAGCTTCACAGCGTCCGCCCTTGACATTGAATGAAAAGCGACCCTTTTCATAGCCGCGCATTTTCGCATCCGGCGTCTGCGCGAAGAGATCGCGAATATCATCAAAGACACCTGTGTAGGTGGCCGGATTGGAGCGCGGAGTGCGGCCGATCGGGTCTTGGGAAATGTCGATAATTTTATCGATATGCTGCAAACCCTTGATTTTCTTATGCTTGCCTGGTTTGATCTTGGCTCTTCCCAATTCATGCATAATGCCCTTGGAGAGAACCTCGTTTACTAAGGAGGACTTCCCGCTGCCCGATACACCGGTCACCACAATAAGTTTTCCCAACGGAAATTTCACGCTGATATGCTTTAAATTATTTTCATGCGCATCTACGACCTCAAGCACCTTGCGGTTGCCTTTGCGCCGTACGGTTGGTATTTCAATTTTTCGTTTGCCGCTGAGATATTGACCGGTTAATGACTGCTCGTTGTTCATGACCTCTTCAGGAGTTCCGCATGCGACCACCGCACCGCCGTGAACCCCGGCACCCGGGCCGATGTCGATGATGTAATCGCTGGCGCGCATCGTGTCTTCATCGTGTTCCACCACAATCAAAGAATTGCCTAAATCGCGCATATTTTTCAGTGTATCAATCAAGCGATCGTTATCGCGCTGGTGTAAGCCGATGCTCGGTTCATCCAAAACATAAAGCACGCCGCTTAAATGCGAACCGATCTGAGTAGCCAGGCGAATCCGCTGTGCTTCCCCGCCAGAAAGCGTTCCCGCCAAGCGATCCAGCGTCAAATAGGACAGACCGACATTGTTTAGAAAATGCAAGCGATCGCGTATTTCCTTTAATACCAACTTGGCAATCTCCTGTTGTTGGGGTGTTAATGTCAGCTGATCCATAAACGCAATGGCTTGAACGACTGACATCTGCGTCCATTCATTAATGTTGAGACCGCCGACTCGCACTGCCAGAGCCTGCTTGTTCAAGCGCTTCCCGCCGCAAGTGGGACATGGCGCCTCCGCCAAAAACGTCGCATACCATTCGCGCGACATCTGTGAGGTAGTCTCCATGTAGCGTCGTTCAATCAGCGTACAAACTCCTTCAATAAATTCCGTTTTCTTGGTCATATTACCGGATTTGGAATAGATATGATACGTAATCGGATCATGTGATCCATTTAATATGATATCCATTTCCTTTTTCGATAAGTCCTTAATCGGCTTATCAATATCAATGGCATAAAAATCGCACAATGCCTTGAACCGCTGCCATTCCAGATTTTCTTTGGCAATGATATTTTTATAATAGATGATACCGCCTTGACGTATGCTTTTATTGCGATCCGGTATCAAATAGTCCACATCGACCTTTTGCGTAGTTCCCAAGCCCTTGCATGTATCGCACGCTCCAAACGGTGCGTTAAAGGAAAATAGCCTTGGCTCTAACCGCGGAATCGTAAAACCGCAATATTTACAAGAATAGTTGCTGGAAAAAAGTTCTTCCTTCTGATCGTACAATACCACAACCAAACCATCACTCAGCTTTAACGCTGTTTCTAAAGAATCATGAAGGCGGGAGCGATCATCGCTTTTCACGATGCGATCAACCACAACATCAATGTTATGCTTCTTGTTTTTTTCTAACGGCGCTACTTCCTCGAGTCTTTGCATTACACCATCAATGCGAACGCGGATATAGCCTTCTTTTTGAAGCCTTTCCAGCAAATCCTTATGCGTACCCTTAGCGCCGTGCACGGCCGGGGACAAAATTGTCAAGCGCGTGTGATCCGGCAGTTCCATAATGCGATCGACCATCTGCTTGATTGTCTGACTGGTGATCGGTTCATTGTGATTAGGACAATACGGAACACCGATGCGCGCATACAATAAACGCAGATAATCGTAAATCTCTGTAACTGTGCCAACCGTAGAGCGGGGATTATTACTGGTGGTTTTCTGATCGATGGAAATCGCCGGGGATAATCCTTCAATGGAATCGACATCCGGCTTCTCGCTATTGCCTAAAAACTGCCGTGCATAAGCTGACAAGCTCTCCACATAACGGCGCTGTCCTTCCGCATATATCGTATCAAAAGCCAGTGATGTCTTTCCCGAACCGGAAACACCGGTCATGATCACAAACTGATCCCGCGGTACTTTCACATCAATGTTTTTTAAGTTATTCTCTCGTGCACCTTTGATCTCTATGAAATCGTGTTTCATTTCTGCATCACCTCAAAACATCCCCTATATTATACATTAGTATTGACGAATCTCCTAATTTTTAGCAACTTTTTTTTCGCTTTTTTTCTTATTGATACGAGTCCATTCATGGGCTATCGTCCATGCGCAATAAAACAGATAACATATAGTAGTGTTGAAACAAAGACCATGTTTCAGGAAGGAAGGGTGATTTCCAAATGTATCGCAATAACTGTTACTACAACGATGATTGCTTTGATGATTTTGATGGCTGCGGCTGTGACTGTGACTGTGATCCCTGCATGGATATGTGCTGTCCCGATCCCTGCTGCAATCACATGGAAACAATTGTCGGACCGACCGGACCGCGCGGACTGCGAGGCGCGACCGGACCGCAAGGACCCAGAGGAATTCAAGGTATGCAAGGACCGCAAGGTGTCAGCGGACCGCGTGGTTTGCAAGGTGTGACCGGACCGCAAGGTGTTATGGGTCCTCAGGGTATTACCGGACCGCAAGGTGAATGTGGCGGATGCGGCGCAACCGGCGCAACAGGTCCCACAGGTCCACAAGGCGCAACCGGACCGGCCGGCGCAACCGGAGCTCAAGGTATGCAAGGCATTCAGGGTATTCCTGGCGCTACCGGAGCAACCGGACCGCAAGGCGCAATGGGACCGCAAGGCGCGCAAGGACTGCCCGGCGTAACCGGACCGCGCGGTGAAATGGGACCAATGGGCGCAACGGGTCCTCAAGGCCCGCAAGGAATTCACGGTGTAACCGGCGCAACCGGAGCCACTGGCGCTACAGGTGCTACAGGCGCAACGCCGGCTTTAACGATCGGCACTGTCACCACCGGGGCTCCCGGAACGGTAGCTTCCGCTACGATTACCGGCACAGCTCCGAACTTTATCTTAAATCTGGTGATCCCGCAAGGACCAACTGGCCCAACCGGACCCAAAGGCGGACATTCAAATAACGAATAGTCGCTTAAAAGGGTGAACAGTGTTATATGGGCACTGTATGCCCTTTTTCTATTTCCACACATCACCTGAGCTTTACATTATTTTCATTGAAGCTACTTTGATAAAATGAGGAATGATATCGTAGAGATATGATGATTAAAAAAAGACCTTATGGAATTCAAATTTGATCAGGCTTATCATGATGTACATTTATATACAAAGGTTAAAATATTGAAGATATTAATAATATTATTCAAGAAATCTATATCGAAGTATACAAACAAATAGCACATATCGAGCGCATTCAAAACATTGAAACCCATGCACAGGAATTGCCAAAAACGATAATAAGAGGCATTATGGGTGTCTCAATCAACGGAACATATTTTTCCTCAATGATAAAAATAGGATCTGAACAGTTTGACCAGATTCCCATAGATAAAAATATTGAGAGCTAACCATCCAGAACGTTGTTCTTAAAATCATTTGAGAACAGTTAAAATAAAGCGATCAGGCATCTCCGAGCCAAAATATTCTTCCTTCCATTGATAATGAAACGGTAATCATTATTTTCGCCGCTGTAGCGCATTCCCAATTCGGTACTGGTTCCGATATTTAGCAATCGTACGCCGCGATACGCTAATACCCTGTGCTTCCAGGAGTGCAACAAGCTGGGCATCAGAATAAGGCCGATGCTTGTTCTCACTTTGAATCAGTTCTTTGAGCGCCGCAATGACATGAACACGGCTATTTCCGTTTACTGTTAAGGGAAAGAAGCTGCGCAGCGGCAATACGCGGTTTTCAAACATAATGGTTTTTTTGGCTACAGCGCGGGAAACTGTCGACTCGTGAAAACCGATTGCCTCAGCGCATTGGCGCATGGTCAGTGGTTTTAAAAAGGAATGATGCACAAAATAGTCATGTTGGTGCTCACACATGAAGGTTAAAATCGCTAATAAGGTGGAGCAGCGCTTGTGAAAGCTGTCAATGAACAGCTTTGCTTCACGAGTCATCTTCTTTATGTAAGCCAGAGTCTCGGCCTCTTTGACATCATGATAGTGATCGGTAATGGTGAAACGATCTGGCCGTTGTGTCAGTTCAATATGGACAATTCCTTCCTCTACATATATCGATGCGTCCGGTCGCACCTCCACCGCGGCCTTGGCATATTGCGCACCGGGTCGAGGATTCAATGAGGTAATCAGGGCTACCGCTTCCTGTACCTCATCCAATTTCACACCCAGAGCACGCGCAATCGTCTCATAGTGATGCGCCGCCAATTTCTCTATATGGTCACGTACGATCCGTTCACCAATCGCTGCGATGGGTTCATTATGATTGCGCAGCTGAATTAAAATACACTCCTGCACGTTACGCGCAAAGACACCGGCAGGCTCCAGCTGCTGCAGCGCGCCAATGGTCTCGCTAACCGCAATGGGATCGCTGTGACAAAGCGCCGCAATTTCCTCATCATCCATGCGCAGGTAGCCATCATCATCCAAAGCTGCGATTAAAAATTCCGCCAATTCATAAGAATAGGCAAAATCGCTCCAATAAACCTGCGCCAACAGTACATCCTGTAATGTCTCTGTTGCCGCAATCGTATTCAATGCCGCATCGTAGCCTTCCCCACTCTCGTGCCAGCTAAAGCCGCCAGCCCATTCCAATAGCGGATTTGTTTCCACCATGCGCTGTGCTTCTGCCATAAACGCGGTATCATTCATCGCCAGTACAGCCAAAGCATAGCGCTGATGCTGGGACAGCTTCGGCTGAACCTTTAATTTTTGCTTCACTTCCGGCTGTAGCTTCATCAATTCGCATCCTTTTCCTATATGATTACTATGTAATTCCTATATATTACCTATATTCATTATAACAAATTTTTCAGTCATGCGAACAGACTCCGTCATTATTTGCACAATTCATAATGGAAGCAGCTTTTCGCTTTTTTATTTCACTTTATTGTTTTTTATCGTTTATCATTATTTTTATATTGTTTTTTATCGTTTTGTTCTTGCATTCATGCTGTAACCTGTTATAATAATAATGAAAAACGATATTCACGATAAGTGTGAGCACGGGAGGAACCAATGGAAAATCTGACGCAAACAAAGCGCATCGCGATCTTGAAAGAAAAAATGCTGAGTGCACCGCGATATGCATCCATCGAACAGGCAAGAATTATCACCGAGGTTTATCAAACTAATGAATCATTATCGATTCCCAAAAAACGCGCGCTGTCCTTGAAGGCCGCTTTAGAACAAATGGAAATCGGTGTGGAAAAGGAAGAGTTGATTGTAGGCAATCGCACCAAGGGCGTTCGCTATGGGGTGGTGTTCCCGGAAAGCGGCTGCTCATGGATTGATCGGGAATTGGAAACACTCCCAACCCGGCCTCAGGATCAATTCCTTGTACATGAATCCGATATCAAGGAATTTCGTGAACACATTTACCCTTATTGGAAGGGACGCTCCATGGAGGATGTAATCCGTTCTCGCTATGGCAAAGAAATCAGCGCCATGGCTAAGGTCGTAAAGATCAATCAAAAGGATCATGCGCAGGGACATATCTGTCCTGATTGTACTACATGGCTGCGCAAGGGCCCTGCCGGATTGCGAAAAGAAGCGGAAGCAAAGCTTTCAACATGTTCTCCTGATCAAAAAGAATTTTATGAATGTACCATTCTCGTCTTGGATGGCGCCTGTCATTTCATGATGCGCTATCACGACATGATCATGAAGATGATCGCCGATAGTGCCGCAGCGGAACATGATACGCTGTTAAAAGTTGCGGCCATCTGTAAGAAGCTGGCGCATGAGCCTGCGGAAACCTTTCATGAGGCTTTACAATCCCTGTGGTTCTTATTTGTCATTCTCCATATGGAATCCAACGCATCTTCCTTCTCACCGGGACGCATGGATCGCTATTTATACCCCTATTATCAAAAGGATATGGAAAACGGCACCTTGAATCATCAGGATGCACTGGAATTAATTGAATGCCTATGGCTGAAATTCAATCAGATCGTTTACCTGCGCAATCAAAACAGCGCGAAGTATTTCGCCGGCTTCCCGATTGGCTTCAATATTGCGGTTGGCGGCATTGATGAAGCTGGAAACGACGTATATAATGAATTATCCTCGCTGTTCTTAAAAGCGCAGTATCACTTGGGACTGCCTCAGCCTAACTTGTCGGTACGCCTACACCATGGCACTTCGCATGAGCTGATGCAGGAAGCGATTCAAGTCGTAGCTCGAGGAAGCGGCATGCCGCAGTTCTTCAACGATGAAGCGATTGTCAAGGCCATGCAGGAGGACTTGAATATCGAAGCAGCGGATGCACGCAATTATGCGATTGTAGGATGCGTGGAACTGACTACGCATGGGAATTGCCTGGGATGGTCCGATGCCGCTATGTTTAATTTTAACAAGGCATTGGAGCTGACGCTGAATAACGGAAAGTGTCTGTTAAACGGTGAAAAAATCGGTCTTGATTTAGGCAATCTGGAAACCTATGCGAGCTTCGAGGATTTAGAGGCTGCCTTCCAGAAACAAATTGACTATTTTATCGACGAAATGATGAAGGCAGAAGTCGTGGTGGAGCAGTGTCATCAGGAGTGCCTGCCGACAGCGTTTTTATCAACCGTCATCGATAGCTGTATGGAACGCGGTTTGGATGTGACCAAGGGCGGAGCGAAATACAATCTCTCCGGCATTCAAATGATTCAAGTAGCTAATCTCGCCGACTCACTGGCCGCGATTAAGCAACTGGTTTATGATACAAAAACCATCGAAGCGAAGGAATTATTAGAAGCGCTGCGCTGTGATTTTAAGGGTCATGAAATCACGCAGGCAATGTTATTAAACAAGGTCCCTAAATACGGCAACGACGTTGATTGGGTCGATGATTTGGGAGCTCGCTGGGCCGGTTATTTCCGTGAACGCATGAAGGATTTCACCAATTATCGCGGCGGTCCTTATCATACCGGAATGTATACGGTATCGGCACACGTTCCGATGGGTGAAAATGTCGGCGCATCACCGGATGGCCGCAATGCCTTAACCCCGTTAGCTGACGGCGGCATGTCTCCGGTATATGGACGTGACATTGCCGGACCTACCGCTGTGTTAAAAAGTGTCGCACGGATGCGGAATTCCTATACGACGAACGGCGGATTGTTGAATATGAAGTTTTTACCGCAATTCTTCCAGACGGAAACCGGACGGATGAAATTTGAAAATTTCTTAAGATCGTTTGTCGATCTGGAAGTACCGCATATACAGTTCAACGTCGTCAACAAAGAGGATTTATTGGACGCACAGCTTCATCCGGAAAACCATCGTTCCCTCACCGTGCGCGTTGCCGGCTATACCGCCTACTTCGTTGAGCTGGCAGGAAAGCTGCAGGATGAAATCATTGAAAGAACCACGTATGAAAACATCTGAGGCGCTCGTATTTGACATCAAGCGCTTTGCGGTACACGATGGCACGGGACTTCGAACCACCGTATTCTTCAAGGGCTGTCCCCTGTCCTGCCGCTGGTGTCAAAATCCTGAAGGATTATCGGCCAAGCGCCGTGTCGTCTATTTTGAAAACCGCTGTATGCACTGCCGGCGCTGCGAACAGGTCGATACGGCAAATCAGCTGACGTATCAAAATGATCGGCCGTATTTCCATAAGCCGGAAACCGGGAGCTTTGATCATGTGATTGAAGCATGTCCTACCGGCGCCATCCGCTATGATTCAAAAGCGTATGACATCGAAACGCTCCTGCAGAAAATCATGGAGGATCGCGTGTTTTTCCGCTCTGAGGGCGGTGTTACCTTTTCCGGGGGCGAGCCATTCTTACAAAAGGATTTCCTCATCGCCATTTTGCGACGCTGTCATGAGGAAGGCATTCATACTGCCATCGAAACCTCATTTTATGCGCCCTATGAGCTCATTGAACAGGCCCTGCCGTATTTGGATCTCATCTATATTGATCTGAAAATATTCGATGATGACAAGCACCGGGAAGCAACCGGCGTAAGCAATCAGCTCATTAAAGAAAATATTGCCAAGGTTTTAAGCGGACCTTATCAAGAGCGTGTCATCATTCGCACCCCACTGATTCCTGGATATAGCGCTGATGATGATAATATTCACGCAATCGCTGAATTTCTATGCCAACACGATCTCGATGTTCGCTATGAGCTCTTAAATTACAATCCGCTCGCATCGGCAAAATATCCGCTTGTGGATCGCGAATACGGCATTGATACGAATTGTAAAATGTTTAGCAAAGACGAAATGAAGCATTACCATGACCTCGCCAAACAGGCAGGCATTCACCATTTAATCACAGAATAGAGGAGGAAAAGAAAATGGAATTTATTATTGACACTGTGAATTTAGACGAAATTAAGGAGGCGGTTGAGTATTTGCCGATTGTCGGTGTTACCAGCAATCCTTCCATCGTGAAGGCGACATCACCAAAGCATTTCTTTAACCATATGCGCACGATTCGTTCCATCATCGGTAAAGAGCGCAGCTTACACGTACAGATCATCGCCAAGGACTGCGAAGGAATTTTAAAGGAAGCAGATAAAATCGCTGCCGAAATTGATTCCGATGTTTATGTGAAAATCCCCGTATCCTATGAAGGTGTGAAAGCGATCAAAGCCTTAAAGGCACAGGGACGCAACGTTACGGCAACCGCTGTATACGATTTGATGCAGGCTTACATGGCATTGGCTGCCGGCGCTGATTATATCGCACCGTATGTAAATCGCATCGGTAATTTAGGCAGCGATCCGAATGAATTAATTCGTCAATGTGTGAATCGCATCAATACCGATAGCTATAACTGTAAAATCGTAGCCGCAAGCTTTAAAGGTGTAAAGCAAATCTGCGATGCATGGAACAACGGCGCCCAAGCCATTACCGCTCCGGTTGCCCTGTTAAATCAGATTTTTAAAAATCCGAACATCGAAAAAGCAGTCAATGACTTTAATGCCGACTGGTACAGTATGTACGGCGAAGGCAAAGGTCTTTGTGATTTATAGGATTACTCAAAGAAAACAAGCGGTTTGGGAATCGCTTGTGCTAATCATGAAGAAAATGATCAAAACGGCTTGTATGACAGTGTTCCTTTTTCTATAATGAGAATAAGGAGGCCACGTTATGGAAAAACATTTATATCATATTTTACCCGTTTACAATGAACGCATATGGGGAGGAAGTGAATTGATTCGCCGCTATGGCTATGACTGCACGCTGGCTAATTTAGGCGAATGCTACAACGTCATTGCGATGAAAGGACATTTGGATTGCGATGTGGCAGAAACAAAGGAAAAGCTATCTGATTTTTATCACAGTCATGAGAAACTGTTTCAGTGCGGCACCAAGGAAATGCCGGTACGCGCCGCGATGGCGAATCCGATTGCGCCGATGTCGGTTCAGATTCATCCTGACGATGCCTATGCCTTAGCGCATGACGGGCGGCTGGGCAAGCCGGACGGCGTTTATTTCATTGATGGTGAAGGTACGATGGGGCTCGGTCACTATGCCAAAACCCGCGAAGAATTTATACAGCTTGCCAAGGAGCAGAAATGGGATCAGCTGTTGCGCTATATCCCCGTTAAAAAGGGTGATTTTGTCAACATCCCATATGGTACGCTGCATGCCTTCGGCAAGGGCTTTGTGTTAATCGAATTCTCACAGAATGCCGATTTAACGTATCGCTTATACGATTATGACCGGATTGATGAAGCAACCGGAAAGGGGCGCGAGCTGCACGTCGACAAGGTTTTGGAATGTGTGAACGTTCCCAATGATCACGTCGATCCCATAGAGCTTCAGCCATTTTGCAAAGACGGCTGTGAAATTACCGTATTCCACAGTGAGCCGAAGGTTTACAGTGCCGGACGCATTCGCGTTGAACAGGAACAGGGCAGCTATGAGCGCAAGGAATTTTACTTTTTAACCGTGATATCCGGATCAGGATGGATCAATGATGTGCCGGTAAAGCCGGGCGAAACGCTTTTCGTGCCCTGTGCTTTCAGCGCTATTACCCTCAAGGGCAATTTGGATTTGACCTATGTCACCTATGAGATGAAATAACGTCATTAATCTCTGATGTCAAGCTTCTGATCCGTTAAGGAAGGATGATAGTATGTTGCAGCAAGAACGACATAACCAGATTCTGGCCAAACTAAACTTAGATGGGCAAGTCAAGGTGAAGGAGCTCAGTGATGATTTTCATGTCACCCAAGATTGTATTCGCAAGGATTTGGCCATTTTGGAAAAGGATGGACTATTGAAACGCATTCACGGCGGGGCGATTCGCACGCGTAAAAATCTGCATCATTATCACGTCAAGGAACGTAAAAGCCTTAACACGGCAGAAAAAAAGATCATTGCCCAAAAAGCCGTGGACCTGATTAAACCCGGCTCGATGATTTTTCTGGATGTATCGACCATCAATCTGGAAATCGCCAAGATTATTTATCAAAAGGATATGAATCTTACCGTGGTTTCCAATATGATTGATATTATGAATGTCTTTGCCCAAGGTGGAGCCCCCCGCTTTCTCTTACTCGGCGGGGAGTTCAACCGCTCCAGGGACGGCTTTGTCGGCAGCATCACCATCGATCAGATTCACAACTATCAATTTGATCTTTCCTTTATCGGCGTTGTCGGCATCGATCTGTATGAAGGTAAAGCGATGACGTATGATGTGAATGACGGATTGACCAAGAAGGCGATCATCTCCACCAGCAAGCAGCGTTACATGGTCGCTGAAAAAGCCAAGCTGCATCAGGACGGCAATTATGTATTTGCGGATATTGCGGATTTTACCGGCTTGATCTGTGAAAGCTCTCTGGAGGAACAGGAAAATGCACAGCTGCACCATAGTCAGATTACTATCATCGCATAGGACAAACGAATGAAATGCATCGGGGAGACTCGCTTTGTAATTTAGCAATATGTGATAATCAATGAATACCATCTTTGAATTATACATATAAAAAGACCACACAATAGACTTTAAATGTTGTGTGGTTTTGTTGTGATTATGAAAAACGAAAACAGTGCTAATATTTCAGCAAATTTTCCATTCATCTTTTCTACTTAAGATCCGGCTTTGATTCATAAGATAATAAGCATAGTGAAATGTGAAGCATAAAATATATACGTCTATTGCGTTTTTCCCTCTTTTCATAGTATAGAGGGAAAGGTTGTGACACTATGATACCATATCGCGATCCCTTTTATATGGAACGGATTATCGATGTAAAGAATCGTCACCGCGATCGCCTGCTGGTTTTGGATAACGTTCATACCGTTGCCGTCGGTTTCAAGACGGTGAACGGCTATGTTTTACCCATTCCGGCGATTGTCGTTTTTACTACTAATAAGTTCCCGCTTTCCCAATTGCCGTTCACACAGCGCATTCCCACTATTATTGAAGGATTTCCGACCGATGTTGTCGAGCTGCCCCACTTTGTGCCGTATCAGAATACAAGTGAAATTGCCAATCGTGAGCGCTACCGACCCGTGCCAGGAGGTGCGGAGATTTATATGCCAAACAGCCCCACCACCGGAGGCTTTTGTACGCTGGGCATGTTCGTACACTCCACCCGTCCCCAGGATAATCCCGATGATATTTACTTATTGTCAAACGCTCATTGTTTCTACCGCCCCGATCAAGTGATCTTTCAGCCGGAATCGCAAGAGAGTTCCAACCGCATTGCGTATGCATCCCGCATACTGAACAATTCATATGTGGATGCCGGAATTGCCCAAATGCTGAATGATGGAGACGCTGAACCTTATGAAATCATCGGTATTGGCAGACCCTTGTCTCCTTATACGCTTAACCTCACCAATCTGGAACAGGTTGTCGTAAAAAGCGGGCGCACTACCGGTGTTACCTATGGACGCATTGCCTACCTCCATGCGGACGCAGATGACAAGCGTGATCAAATTATCATCGTCGATATCGACAGGGCTTTTTCCGATCATGGAGACAGCGGTTCCATCGTATTAATGGAATCGGGATCACTGCGTCATCGCGTTGTCGGATTATTATGGGGCGGCGCAGAAATCTACACCATATTAAGTCCTATCCAGGCAGTAATAGAGGAAATGGAAATTTCACTCATCACCGGTTCGTGAAAGACATTGTCGAGCAATGTCTCATTTTAGAATAATCGCCCATCCCACTGCTTCAACCAGAAGCGTGCGCTCCGTGCCATCTCTTTACAGAATTTCGCACCGGTTTTTCGCGCATAGAACATCTGCGCATAATTTTTTGCCCCGGCACTGTTATCACTGCGATAGTGTTGATTCTGTGATTGAAACATCTCATCGATTTCCTCATCATTTAAGCGATGATAGCTGTCTTCAAATACCACAAATTTTTTATCAAACCGCGCTTTGGGCAAGCGTGGATAATTCGCGGGATAATGTCCATAGACTACCATGGAAATGGGCATCGTATACTGGGGCAGCTGTAAGCATTCCTTAATCTGCTCGCCATTTTCCATAATATCACCGATATAACAGGAACCGATGTTCATCGATTCTGCCGCAATCACGCTGTTCTGAGCCGCAATCATCGCATCCTCTATCGCTAAAAGCAGATCGCTTTCCTGAGGCGCTTCAAACTGAAAATCTTTTCCCTCACAGAATCCTTTTACATCATTTTTTATATAATAATCAACCCACTTCTGAAAATCAGCCACAAATACAATCATCAATGGTGCTTTGGCCACAAAGGGCTGATGATCGCAAAGCTCGGCCAAAAGCTCCTTTTTTTTCGCATCGCGGATGATAATCATCGAATACAACATCTGATTTCCGGCCGTCGGGGCACGCATCGCCGCATTCACAATCGCATTTTCTTCTTCACTGGTAATTGGCTCATCACTGTAAGCACGCAGGGAAATTCGCTGTCCAATCACATCCAATACATCATTTTTTATCATAAGCTGCCTCCTTTTTCACAGACTATTATAATGGAAAGAGCGATCATTCGCAAATCAGATCAATATCAGTTAGCTTTTTTCTACTTAGTCTATTGGAATCATCGTTTTTTCCATAAATATCCATTCGCACAGGAGCCATTATTCCCGGGAAATAATATATAATATTGAAATAAAATATGATACAATATTAGCAGTCTTGTGATAATGTAAACAATCATAAGCAATGCATTGTAAATTACCAAAAGGTGATAATGAATGCGTTTCACCAGAATCAATGAAAGAGGCATATTGATGAAAAAATTGAGCAAAAAAGGGAGATACTGTTTACTGATCATTTTCTTTCTCATCATCATTCCAACAGGATTTCTCTTGTTTGGAAAACGTGACGATCCTTTTGCGAAATATAAGGATATCGCTAAGGAAAACAAGCAAATTGGTGAGCTAGAGCATATGGTGGAGGAAACAGAGGAACGACGCACCTTCGTCCATTATCCCAAGCTTAATCATCCTAAGGCGGATGAAGTTATCAAACAGTGGATTCAAAAGCTGCCAAAGGATAAAGCCATTACATATGTGGACTATGAAAGCAAGGAAGTATTCAATGCCTATTGGAGTATTGTCTTTCATGTGCAGCAGCTGGACAGTGATCAAAAGGTGATCCAATCTCAGGATGTGACTTTTAACTTCGATAAGGAAAGCGGCAAGCAGTTGAAAATTGGAGATGTACTGCGTCGTGACTATGGCGACATGTTAAAGGAACAATTTCAGAAACAGGCCGATCTCAAATTAACGGATGTATCAAAGGTAAGCTTTATCATCGGTGATGATGCGCTGTTGTGTCGTGTTGATGAAAAACAAATTACATTGCCCTATGATCAGTTTTCAAAATATATGAAAGTTAAAGGCAAGGGGATCGTTGAAAATGAGGTCAGTGTTAAACGCAGTCTCACCATTGATCCCGATCAAAAGATGATCGCTTTGACCTTTGATGATGGTCCATCTCCCTATACCGAGGATTTTTTAACACTATTGGAAAGTCATCATGCAAACGCTTCATTCTTTATGTTGGGGCAAAATGTAGCGAAATATCCAGACACGGTGAAGCATATGATCGAGGGTGGTTTTGAAATCTGTAATCATTCCTGGAATCATAAGAGCATTTCCAGTGATGACAGTAAGATGATTAAACAGGAAATTTTCGATACACAGGATGCGTTGTATCGCATGAGCGGTCATGAGCCTACCCGGATTCGTCCTCCTTATGGGGTATGGAATGATCTCACCAAGCAAATAACAAGCCAAAACAGTATGAACATTACTTTATGGAATGTCGACAGTGAAGACTGGAAAAATCGTGATGCCGCAGTTACTTTTAACAGAGCCAAAGCCGGTGCGCGTGATGGAGCGGTCATTCTCTTTCATGACTTATATCCCAGCACCTTGGACGCATTAAAGCAATTGGTTCCCTACTTACAAAATGAAGGCTATCAGCTTGTGACCGTATCACAGCTGTTTCAGTATAAAGGAGATCTCACCGGCTTGTAAGAACTAGATTCTTATTTAAGCATTGCGCCTAAATCCCAATAACAGTCTTTCATCGCCCATCTTTATTTCAGCTAAAAAGAGGCTAACAGCCAAATGATTCATATGAATCATCAACTGTTACAGCCTCTTTTTTCGTAAACCATTAGTATGCCTTATTCATCCTTATTTATAAATTTGGCTTTCCGCTGCCATACCAATAATAGACACAATTATTGGCATCATGAAGCTTGCCGCCCAGCTTTTGATATAGGGCATGAGCAGGCGCATTATCCGCTTGCGTGATTAAGAATGTATAATGCATTCCCAGTGTCTCTGCTTCATCGATTACCATATGAAGCATCGTTTCCGCAATGTGCTTGCGCTGATAGCTTTCATGCACAAAAACATGATAGATCATTAACATATCATCACCCATATCAATACGCGGCATCACATAAGCCAAAACATAACCGCAGACATTATCCTCATCATGAGCCATATAAATGCGAATCAGATCATTTTTCAGGATCGCATTTGCCTTGGCGTCGCTCACTTGTTCATGACGAAAGACCCAGGTGATTTTTTTCAGCCAAGGGGCATCCGCTTTGGTTAGTTTACGATAAGTTATCATAGCCCTCTCCTTGTTTCATCTGCAAATCAACAAATTAAACCGCCGTATCTTCTTCCACTTTGGGCGCATGTTCAATCACACGTTTGAGCTTTTTTTCAAACTCCACTCGTGGAAATAACACGCTCGTACCACACCCCAAGCATTTGATGCGAATATCCGCACCCATGCGAATTACACGCCAATGCTTTGATTTATGACACGGATGTTCCTTTTTCATTTCCACAATATCATTCAAATCATAATCCTTATCTACCATTTTCAGGCCTCCAGTTCATGCATTTGATACGCATTAAATGTATTTTGTAAAAGCATGGTAATTGTCATCGGACCGATTCCCTTAGGCACCGGTGTTATAATCGATGCTTTTTCTTTGACATTTTCAAAATCTACATCTCCGCATAAATGATTGTTTTCATCACGATTCACACCAACATCAATTACCACAGCGCCTTCCTTTACCCAATCGCAGGTAATCAAGCGCGGTTTACCAACAGCCGCAATCAATATATCCGCCTGTGAAGTGATCTTCTCAATATCCTTGGTCTTAGAATGCGTCATCGTGACGGTCGCATTTGCTTTTAACAGTAGCTGGGCAATCGGCTTGCCTACTATATTGGAGCGCCCGATCACAACGGCATGCTTCTCACTTAAATCTTCATAACCGACCCGCTTAAGCACTTCCATAATCCCCATCGGCGTACAGGGAAGAAACGTTGCTTGTCCCATCATCATGCGTCCGATATTGTAGGGATGAAAGCCATCCACATCCTTACTTGGATCAATCGCTAATAAGATTTTATGTTCATCAATATGGGGAGGAAGCGGAAGCTGTACTAAGATTCCATCCACTTCAGGATCCTTGTTATAGGAATCGATTCGTGCCAACAAGGCTTCTTCTGATGTGTCTTCCGGTAATGTCACCAGTTCATTTTCCATGCCGATCGCTTGACATGCCTTTTCTTTTCCGCGTACATAAGATAAGCTGGCGGGGTTATCCCCTACCAGTATCACAACCAAGCGAGGCACTCGCTTTCCTGCCATTTTGATTTGATCTAATTGTTGCTTCAAATCATTTTTTATTGCGGCAGCAATCTCACTGCCATATACTACTTCTGCCATCATCTACACCTACCATTCCGCACTGTCAAGGATAATCGTTACCGGACCATCATTTAATAGTTCTACCTTCATATCGGCACCGAAAACACCCGTTTCTACTATAATGCCGTGTCCCCGTAATTGTTCATTAAAATACTCATACAGCGGCAATGCCTGATCGCCCTTCGCCGCCGCTTCAAAACCGGGACGTCGTCCACGGCGACAATCCGCATAAAGCGTGAACTGTGAAACGGATAAAATCTTTCCCTGAACATCTGACAAAGAACGATTCATTTTCCCTTGATCATCTTCAAAGACTCGCAGTTCTGCCGTCTTCTTTGCCATACGAGCCACAATTTCTTCATCATCCATTTGGGTAATGCCCACCAGTGCCATAAAGCCCTGATTAATTTGCCCCTGTATTTTACCTTCCACTGTTATCTTTGCATATTGTACTCGCTGTAATACTACACGCATGAGTTCCCATTCCCTTCTTCATGTCTATAAGTATACACGAAACTGAATGCTTTCGCTATAACAATCATGACAAATATGAACAAGAACAAATTACCGTCGTCATTCTAAATATGATTCCATAATAAGATTCAACACAAGCATACAAATAAGACCCAATTATCATAAATAAGATTCTCTAAACAAAGGATAAATAGATATTGATTCTTAAATTCGCTACTTGACAAAAGAAAGAGGCACAATGAGTATTTCAGTTATTTTCCTTGTTTGGTTTGGTTACGCAAAAACAGCAATTCTACTTAAATTGCCTGCCATTGTTTTTGCCTTTTCTCTTACGGAATCCTCCTTTATTCATACTTTTCTATAATACATTCATGTTCCTTGGTTTGCTTATCATAATGGATTGATACCAATAATAAATTATCAAGGTAATGTTCTAACGCTTTCGGATATTCCTTATGCTTGATTCGTGTGATCCCCGTTTCTGCTTCCTGATCATATTTTAATTCGATAATCATGGCCGGTTTATCCTTTTTAGGTATCAATGCGATATCCGCAAAGCCTTTTCCACTCGGCATCTCTCTTATCACTGTATAATGCTCTTTGGCAGTGATATATGCTAAATAGATCGTATATGCCAATGCATTTTCATCATTATACTGTAATATGCTTG
>CANDJN010000019.1 GCA_947385085.1 uncultured Erysipelotrichaceae bacterium
CAGATGGAGAACTGCCAAAGTCTAAAACGATCGAGATACAAGTATTGCCAAAACCGATTACGATTACTATTGATGATAAAGAAAAGAAGCGCTTGGAAGAAAATCCAGCCTTAACGTATCAAGATTTCACATCACAGTTAGTCACATGGAATGGTGTAAAAGACAGTGTAGATACAAGTCATATTAAGTTAACCACAACGGCAAGTAAATTCAGTCCTATTGGATCTTATCCAATCACATCAGGAAATGCGGAAAAGCAGTTAAACGACAACTATCCGAATTACACCTTTACGATCAAGCAAGGAAAGCTAAACGTAAAGGACAACGGAAACAAGGACTTCTGGGATATAGATGATGATGGCTGTCCGGATTTAAACATTCAGATCAAGGATGACAAAGGAAATACAATTACCATTAATGGAGATATGAATGATGATGGTATCCCGGATTATAACATTGATACGAATGGAGATGGTAAACCGGACTTAAACATTGATACAGACAATGATGGTAAACCGGATTTAAATCTTGTGATCTTAAAGGACTGGAAACCAAGCAAATGTGTTGACATCGACGGTGTTAAATATTCCAGTGGTATTAACGCAAAGCCGGAAATTAATATCGATCTAGATGGCGATCGGATTCCGGATATAAACATTGACAATAAAGGAGACTTCAAACCGCATCTGAATATATCAAAAGATGGAAAAACACCGAGCATCAATATTACAACTTTACACGATTGGAAACCCAAAAAGGACTATAAAAAAGGTAGTTTCTCATATGATTCGATTGGTAGGGACAGCGATGATCCTAAACCGGAACTGAATATTGATACCGATGATGATGGATTACCGGATATTAATCTTGACTTGGATGGCGATGGCAAACCGGACATTAACATTGATTGGGATGGTGATTGGATACCAGATACACAGATTGACAGTGATGGAGATGGCAAGGCTGATATCAATATTGATTTAGATGGTAACGGTTTGCCGGATGAAAACATTAAGAAAATCACTGAGTGGAAACCAGATCATAACGTAGATGGAGAATTTCCTTATGATACGATGTCATTTGATGATCCAGATGATACCAATAAGGCAGACGATCCGAGTAGCGAAGAACCGGATACAGATGTGAAAGGCAATTATTATCCGGGAGCTAACATGGGTGGAGCGCTAACAGGCGATACGACAAATATGATGATGTATATGGGAATGGGGTGTATGGGCTTTGGTTTGATGCTTTTCCTAATGTATAAAAGGCATCAAGAATAAACAAAAGATTTAATTATGAATAGATAAAAGCATGGATTATCGTGAATTGATTCCATGCTTTTCCTTGTATAATATGTAACGCTGATCGTCTTATTAAGTTATTCATGAGATCGATATTTTCACTAAGAAATCATTGCCTGCTTATTAAACTGCACCGAATTCAAAGATTGCTTGTTATCCAACGATCATGATAAAATTTTCTAAAATGATGAACATTGTGATACAATAATGCATGAGGTGCTGCCATGAATCGCAATGATGAAATATTAAAGGAACTGGAAAGTCGTCGTAATTATGGGCATGGTATAGAAAATTTTCGTGCTTATCTGCGCAGTATCGGCAATCCCCAACAAGGACTTCGCTGCATTCATGTAGCCGGAACGAATGGAAAGGGCAGTACTGTTAATTTTGTTCGTAGTATTTTACAGGAAGCACATTATCGGGTTGGTTCATTCACTTCGCCTTATTTGGAGACACATTATGATCGCATTCGCATCAATAATATTAATATTGAAGCGGAAACCTTTCGCGATTATTACGATCGCTATTATGAAGGCTGGTATGCTTATGAATTGAGCTCCTTTGAAATTGATACGGTCATCGCATTTTTATATTTTGCGGATCAAGATGTTGATCTATCTATTATTGAAGCGGGCATCGGCGGTCGTTTTGACTGTACGAATGTCATTATGCCGCTTTGTAGTGTGATTACGAATATCGGCTTGGATCACGTGGAATATTTAGGTGATCATGTAGAAGCGATCGCATGGCAAAAAGGTGGCATTATCAAGGAAGGGATCCCTTTGGTGACGGCAGAAAAACGTCCTTCTTGTCTGGCGGTATTTCAGGATATCTGTACACAAAAGCATGCGCCCATGATATCCGTGAAACCGATTGGTCATATCGAAAAACGGAACAACGAGTTGTATTTCGAATACGATGGATTACCGATTCATTTAAAAAGCGGTGCGCTTTATCAAAGTGAGAACTGTGCATGTGCAGTAGAAACATGTCAGCTCTTACGCAATCATTATGGCATTGCGCTGGATGATAAGCAGATTCAAGGGGGCTTGTTTCAGGCACAATGGCCGGGGCGCTTTGAAGTCGTGTGGACAGATCCGATGATCGTTCTTGACGGAGCGCATAATGTAGCCGGAATAGAAGCTTTGTGTGCGAGCATTGCCGATATGAAAAAAAGCAGGGTTTTATTTGCCGCCTGTGAAGATAAAGACAGCGATGCCATGCTGCGTTGCTTATGTAATACGCATCATGATATTATTGTTAGTCAATTTGATTATTTTCGCTCACAGTCAGCGCATCAATTGGCTGAGCATTTTCCGGTAACGATCGCAGAAGATTATCGAAAGATAATCCAGAAAGCATTTCGTGATCCAAGCATGCCCTTGATCATTACCGGGTCACTGTATTTTATCAGTGAAGTCCGTGGTTATCTGAAACAGCTGAAAGAGTAGCATAGCCTACATTAGGCAAATTTCACAGAATATTCATAAAAAATGCTATACTTTTGGCATAGAATTATGGCATAATATAATGGTTTTAATAAGAAAGGAGAAGACAGCTTCCCTTCATCATATTTTGAAACGGATGAGCTGTCAGAAATGAATATGAAACAAAAGAAAGCTTCATCAATTGTCATTACTTTTTATGTAATTTCTGTATTACTGTTGTTGGTGTTTATTTTTATGTCTTGGTTAGTTTATGATTCCATCAAGTTGACCATGGATCAGTATAGTATGGGCTTTGGCGATATTTGGGGAGAAATGTGGCAGAGTATTGTCAATATGTTTATGACCCAAAGTTTACCTTGGCTTGTCTATGCGATTATCACTTATGGAATTGGCTGTATTTTAAATAAAGTAGAAGGAAATGCAGCTGCAGAAAGTGAATCTACCATGGATGATAAGAAACCCGAAACCCAAAACAAGGAAGTGGATCAGGTAGAAAATACTGATGATAATGCTGATGCCGCAGCATTGCCTGCAGCGTCGACAAAGGAAAGTATCGCGAGTGATGAGAGCGAGAAAGTGGAGAAGCCGGAAAGCGATAAAACGGATTCAAGCAAGCCAAAGGCGGCAAAGAAAAGCACGGCAACGACGAAACGCAAGAAAACAAGCAAGGCGAAAAACGCTGATGCTACGGTGGAAAAAGCACAGAAGCAGCTGAAAAAAGAAGAGAAAGAAACGTTAGAAAATACATCAGCGTCAACAGCGAAGTCAGAAAACGCAGAAACGGTGGAGATACCAGGCGATGAAGCAAGCGAGCCGGCTTCCACTCAGAGCGATGTTACGCAAAAGGCTTAATAACACCATCGGGCGGATTAATAAAATCCGTCTTTTTATTATCAATCATCATGGAAAAGGCATGAGAGGATTTTGAGAAAGCAAATTTAATATCATGATTGAAGCAATATGCAAATCACTGACATTCTTATATTTTTTATGCTATAATTTTCATATCGAATCACAAAGCGTGAAAAAGGAAAAGGAGAATGAATATGTTATCGGAAGTAGCTGAGAAGTATTATGCACAAGGATATAACTGTGCGGAAAGTATCATTCGTGCCGGAAACGAGGTGTACGATCTGCATCTGCATGATCGGGATATGGTAATGACGGCAGCATTTGGGGGAGGTTTTCATATCGGTGATGTATGCGGAGCGTTGAGCGGTGCAGCTTGTGTGATTTCAGCACGCTATATCGAAAAGAAAGCACATGATCAAATGGATGTGATCCGGCCATTAACCCAAAAGCTGGTTATAGCCTTTCAAAAGCGTATGGGCTCACGCTTATGCGCTCAAATTAAGCCGGTATTCCATAAACCGGAACTTAAATGCCGTAATACCGTAGCTGTAGCTGCTCAAGTGCTGGAGGAAGTGCTGATGTCATGGGATGCAGAGCATCCGAATACGGCACTTACACAACCGGTTAATGTCTAGCATATTGTAAATTGGCATTGGCTATATCGTATCTAAATACCAATGTTAAATATGACTGATAACCATAAGAAAAGGCTGCCGTGAATGCAGCCTTTTTTGTATATCCCTTTTCATCCGATGGACTATGGGATATGCTTGAATGATGCTACAGGATTACTGCTCCTGGTAGTAGCATCCTTCCTCTTGTGCAGGAGGGAATCGTCTGTCCTTCTCCATGTCTACGTCTTCGTTGATAACTTTACCCTTGCTGTTGTAGCAGGAATACTTACCACTCTTTTCGCAGTTCATGCCCGGACGGTATTTCTTCTGTGCCATTTCTAACACCTCCTGATGATAGTCTGGTTATTCCTGTTACGCTTATACGTGTTTTTTTTAAAAATTGAGTATTCTTGCTTTTCCACCCTGGTGAAAAAGACCATTGACATTCTGTCGATTTCACAAGAAAATTGAATAAACGGGGAAGAATTAATAAGAAATATGATATAATAAAGATTATGAAAGGAGTCATCCTATGTTTGATTACTTCACTCTAAACAATTTGATCCAATTCATAAAATTAATATGTAATATAACTGTAGTTTGGGTAGCATTTTATTTTATTCTGAAAATCGTAAAAAACAATGCGCGCACGATTCAAATATTCAAGGGCATTATCTTGATCTTCATCATTAAAGCCGTTGCGGATGTTTTGGGCTTGAAGGCGATTGAGTACTTAGCTGATCTCTTTGTGCAATACGGACCGATTGCGATCATCATCATCTTTCAACCGGAGATACGGGCGCTGCTGGAAAAAATCGGCAAGACTAATATCTTTTCCAGCATTTCCACATTGACGCTGAATGAGCGTGAGCGATTGGTGGATGAACTGGTGAAGGCATGTGCGGAGATGTCTAAGACTAAAACCGGTGCGCTGATTTCACTGGAACAAGGACATTCCTTAAGTGACTTTATCAAGACCGGTACACCGATGAATTCCGTGGTAACCAGTGAACTGTTATGCTCGATATTCGTTCCGGGAACCCCGCTTCATGATGGCGCAGTTATTTTACAGGGTGTGAAAATTGCCTGCGCAGCAGCATATTTTCCGCCAACCACGCAGGACTTACCGACAATGTACGGCGCACGCCATCGCGCGGCCGTCGGGATTAGTGAAATTACCGATTCTATTACGATTATTGTTAGTGAGGAAACCGGTAATATTTCAATTGCGGAAGGCGGCAAGCTGAACGTTGTTACGGAAAAGAGTCTGCGAGATTTCTTGTCAATGGTAATCTGCCAGACGCAAAATGAAGTACAGGGAGAAAAGATCAGTAAGACAAGTGATAGTGAAAAGGATATTGATCCATCCGATGATGCATTTAAGGGTGGAGAGGATAAAACGAATCGCGTTTCGTCGATCTTCCATAGCAAAAACAAGACGGAAAAGAAAAAAGGTGTAAAGAAGCGCTTCACCAAAGCCAAGGAAGCAGAAATGCACCAGAGCGCCAATGCGGAAAAGATCGGCATTGCCAATTTAGTAGAGGAAAGTATGCCGCTAGATCATCTGTTTGATTCGATCGTATCAGATACAGAAAACAAAAGCAGAGCGCCGATAGAAAAGAAACCTATCGTTAAGCCGAAGAAAGAAGTCAAACCCGTTCGAAAAGCGAATGAGAAAGAAAAGAACAATGATACGGTCAGCGCTATGTTAAATCCGACCGTGAAGCTGGAAGAACCGCAGGCAGAACCGGTCAAGAAAAGGAAAAAAGCACTGTTAAAAAAGAGTGAAGAAAAGAAGGCAGACAAAAAGGATGCGTCTTCCAAAGAGCAGGATTTGAAGCCGGTGGCACAGTCAACAACCACTGCCTTGAGTGTGAAACCGGTAGTCAAGCGCTCCCACACAAAGAAAGTAAAGGATGCGGCAGAACTGCTGGATGATGTGATTTCTCCGGAAGCCATCGTATTGAATTATAAAGAAGAAAAGCCGGCAAAATCCGGCAGAAAGAAAAATTCTCGCTCCGAACGTGAAGGAGGTGAGCGCTGATGGCTAAGAAAAAGAAATCGCAGTTAAGCTCCGAAGGTAAAACCGAGTTAGCGAAGGCGATAGCGGAAAAAAGCCAAACCTTTGCGAAAACGTATGCCAGCATGGAAACCAGCGTTGCCCGTTTCTTTCGTTGGCTGAGCAGCTGGATTGATCGTCTGTTATTCAATCAGAAGCACGGTAAGCTGGTGGCATTGATTATTGCCTTGTTATTCTGCTTTATGGTAGGCAGTAATGATGATTTTGATTTGTTTAAGGCAAACCGCGAGGTGAAAACCTTAAATGATTTGAGTGTCAGTACGATCGTATCGGAACAAGCTTATGAAGTCAGCGGTATTCCGGAAAATGTGACCGTGGAGGTCATCGGCGAATCCAGTGATTTACAGATGTTAAATTTACAGGACAATTATCAAATTGTGGCTGATTTAAGCGGCTTGACCGAGGGAACACACGATGTGACACTGCAGCCGAAAAACTTTTCTTCGCGTTTGGAGGTCATCATCAAGCCGAGTACGGCAGTGGTGACGATCAAGCGCAAGGAATCCAAACGCTATACATTAGGATATGATTTTGTCTATACAAGCAAAATGGATTCTATATATGCTTTAAGCGAGCCGGAATTTGAACAGGGTGAAGTTGTGGTTCGGGCAAGCAGTGAGACCTTGAGCAAAATCGCGTTTGTGAAAGCGCTGATCGATGTTTCTGATGTGAATGCCAACTTTGAAACGGATGCGGAAATTGCCGCCTATGATCAATTGGGAAACCGCATTCACGTGGATATTCGACCGACCTCAGTAAAGGCAAAGGTGCAAGTATCGACACCCAACAAGCCGATTCCGATCACCTTGGTGCCTAATGGTACGATGCCGGATGGTAAGGCAATCGCATCGTATAAGCTGGATTCTCAGGCGGTGACGATCTATGCCCCGGAGGATGTGCTGGAATCGATTACGGAATTGCCGATCTATATTCCGGTAAACAATTTGAGTTCTGATCAGAAGATTACCATGCCGATCAATTTGCCTTCCAAAGTGACAAAAGCGTCATTGAAAAATGTCATGATTGATATTAAAGTGGAGGACGCGAAGAAGAAAGAAATCGCAGATATCCCGATTCAGTATAAAAATGCGCCAAGTGCCAATTATGATGTACGGGTGGTAGGCAATGGTTCCAGCACAATGCGTGTAACTTTGGTCGGTGCGAAAGCACAAATTGAAAGCATCAATAAAAACGATATAACGATTGTGGCGGATTTCAGTAGCGTTAGCGAGCCTGGTGTATATGATATACCGTTGAGTGTCTCCGGCTCCAACAAGCTTGTAACGTATGAATTACCGAGCCAGACAATCAAATTGGAGTTCAAGAACAAGGAGTGATCACATGAGCAGATATTTCGGAACAGATGGAGCACGCGGACGTGCTAATGACACATTGACATTGGATATGGCAATTCGTATTGGGCAATACCTTGGCTGGTATTACAGTAAAGAGCGCCATGCAAAGCTATTGATCGGAAAGGATACACGGCTATCCGGCGATATGTTTGAAATGGCTTTGGCGGCCGGCGCAAGCGCAGCCGGAGCCGAGGTGTATCTGTTGGGAGTATGCCCGACACCGGCTGTATCGTATTTGGTACAGCACGAAGGCTTTGACTGTGGAATGATGGTTTCCGCAAGTCATAATCCTTATTATGACAATGGTATAAAACTGTTTAATAACATGGGGATGAAAATGAATCCTGCTGTTGAGGATGAAATCGAGGATTATATTGACGGCAAGAGCGATATTGATATGGCAATCAACGAGGCACTCGGACATGTAGTATATTGGCATGAGGGTCTTAAAATCTACGAAGCTTGGCTGAAGTCATTGGTTGATTGTGATTTCAGCGGTATGAAGCTCGCACTGGATTTGGCTAACGGCAGCGCCACCTCCTGTGCCGCAGAAGTATTGCGTGATCTGGGAGCGGATTGTAAGGTGATTCACAGCGAGCCAAACGGCATCAATATCAATACGCAATGCGGTTCCACCCATCCCCAAATGCTTCAACAGCTTGTGAAAGAGGGAGACTACCATGCCGGCTTTGCCTTTGACGGTGATGCGGATCGACTCATTGCGATTGATGAGAACGGTGATTTGATTACCGGAGATCATACGATGTATATTTGCGGCTGCGATATGCACGATCATCACACCCTCCATGATAACAAAGTCGTAACCACAGTAATGTCCAATCTTGGCTTATATCGTGCCTTGGATCGCAAAGGCATCGAATATGAACAAACTCAAGTGGGTGACAAATACGTTTTTGAATGTATGAATGAGAATAATTATTCAATCGGCGGTGAACAGAGCGGACACATCATATTCAAGGAATACGCGAATACCGGGGATGGTCTGTTAACGGCATTACAGCTGTTAAAGGTGATGAAGAAAACCGGAAAATCACTGAAAGAATTAAGCGAGGACTTGTTTATTTATCCTCAGCTGCTTATCAATGTAGAGGTTAAGGATAAGCAACAGACATTACACGATGAAGGGCTATGGCAGGAAGTCAAAGCCGTAGAGGACGCACTGGGTCAGGAAGGACGCATTCTTGTGCGCCCCAGCGGTACCGAACCATTGGTTCGCGTCATGGTTGAGGCTAAGAGCGATGAATTGTGTGAGCGCTATGTTAATCAAGTCGTAAATTATATAAAAACCAAAGGACTGTAAGAAAGTCCTTTTGTTTTTTGCATTTTTACGATACAATGTTAGAGAGGTGTTAATAATGAAAAAGGTAATTTGTGTTGTCGAGGATGAAGTCGCTATCAACGATCTTGTGGCGCAATATTTAAAAAAAGAAGGATATGAAGTAAGATCCTATTATACATATGAAGAAGCCAGCACTCATGTCAGTGATGACGATGTGCATTTGTGGATATTGGATATTATGCTGGATGATAAAAGCGGTTTTGATTTGATTGAAGAAATACGTTTACAGGAAGCGGAAATACCGGTTATTTTCATGTCTGCCCGCGATAAGGAATTCGATCGCATCATCGGGTTGGAAAAAGGTAGTGATGACTACATCACCAAGCCGTTTTCTCCCAAAGAGCTTGTATTGCGCGTCAATAATGTGATGAAACGTGTATATAAAAACGATAATAACCGCATATCCATCGACGGTTATGAGTTGGATGAGGAACAGCGCAAGGTATTTGACGGAGGCAATGAAATTGATTTAACGACCAAGGAATTTGATCTTTTGATGATGTTTATTAAAAACAAAGGTCTTGCTTTTTCTCGTGAGATGATTTTAACCAACGTATGGGAAGAAAACTATTACGGCAGTGATCGCGTTGTGGACGATACGCTGCGCCGCCTGCGTAAAAAGCTGCCGAATTTGAATATTCATACGATTTACGGCTTCGGCTATCGTCTGGGATAAGCTATGAAACGCTTTTCTCTGTTTATTAAGCGATTATCGCTGTCCCAGCAGTTATTTACATTGATCTTCTTTTTCATTATCTTTTTTTCTGCATTCTTTTTTGTTTATTTAAATCAAAAGGTGGAAATTGTTATTCAAACCAAAACATTTGCGGATTTAAAGAATACGCAAACAACGATTGCGGAAAAGCTGCGCACCGATGAGAATGCTTATCTCTATTTGGATGTGGGTGATTATTCCATGACGAATATTATCATCATTCAAGGAAAGGCATATTATTTGGGAAAGGGATATGAGGAGATTGATATTTCCTCTCCCCGTTATTTGGACATGTATGAAAAGGCAATGCGGGCAAATTATGTGCCGCAGACATATACGTTCACAGGCGATAAAACGTATTACAGCGTGGTACAGGTTCAGGAGGATGCAGTTCTAATCACCTTTACACGCAGTGAGGATTTGAGTACGTTTAAAAATGATTTGGTATCATCGGTCATTGATTTGACTGTCATGGTAGTTGGCTTTTTCTTCATTATTTTGATGAGCTGGGTGGCAACGTTGCTTCATCCGCTCAATCAAATTCGCAAGTACATCGAACGAATGAAATTCAGTACCAATCTGCCGGATCTCAAACTGAATCGGGAGGATGAGATCGGTGAATTGGCGGATGCGCTGGTCTCCATGCATCATGAGCTGTTAAAGCAGGAACAGACCAAGGAGGATATGATTCATAACATCTCTCATGATTTGAAAACGCCGATTGCGACAATTAAATCGTATGGTGAAAGCATCAAGGATGGTATTTATCCTTATGATACATTGGAAAAAAGCGTGGATGTGATCATTGAGAATGCGGATCGTCTGGAAAAGAAGGTATATAGTCTGTTATATTTGAATCGCGTCGAATATTTGGTATCGCAGGATACCGAGGGCGCGCAGACACCGATGAAAAACGTCATCGAGATGGTGCTGCTTAACGTTAAGGTCATTCATCCGGATATTGAAATCATCACCGATTTAGAGGATGTGTTCTTTGATGGCTTGGAGGAAGCATGGCGGGTGAGCGTGGAAAATATCATGGATAATGCCCTGCGCTATGCGAAAAGCCGCATCGAAATCACCCTTCATGATCAGGAGCTTACGATTGCCAACGATGGCCCCTGTATCGATGAGGAGCGCCTCAAGGTTTTATTTAAACCGTATGAAAAAGGCGAGGGCGGCAAATTTGGTTTAGGCTTATCGATCGTCGCTAAGGTTGTCCAAGCCAATCATTATGAGGTAAGCGGTGAAAATACGAGCGATGGGGTAATCTTCCGCATTGATAAGCGCAAGTAAAGTTTGATGAAATATGGCATTAAATAGCGTCTGGAAACAGACGTTTTTTTATGATGAAAGCGCGATGTGCTTCATATAATGTAGCGAAAGTGAGTGATTATATGGACAGTATCGTTATGGTAAATGAACAGCCGATAAAAATTCATTATCATTTAGAAGGTCATGGACCTGCGATGATTTTATTACATGGATGGGGTCAGGATATGCGGATGATGCAGTTTATCAGCGATTATTATAAGGCAAATTATCAAGTGTTGAATTTGGATTTACCGGGATTCGGTGAAAGTGATGAGCCGCCTTGTCCATGGCAGCTACAGGATTATGTGACATGTCTTTATCAATGTGTGAAGCTGCTGGGACTGGAACATCCGATTTTGGTAGCTCATTCCTTTGGAGCGCGCATTGCGCTTTTGTATGCCAAACAATATATGGTCAAGAAGATGGTGCTGACCGGAGCGGCAGGTATCCGTGATCATCATTCGCCGCTTTATTACGTCAAGGTGGGACTCTATAAAATCAAGAAGCGACTGGGTATAGCGAATCATATGGGCAGTGTTGATTATCGCGCCGCCAGTTCCATCATGCGTGGGGTACTCGTGGCAAGTGTAAAGCAGGATCTTAAGCCGATATTAAAAGATATTAATGTGCCGACCTTGTTAGTATGGGGAGAGAAGGATACGGCAACCCCGCTGTGGATGGGCAAACAGATGGAAAAGCGGATGCCCGATGCGACATTAGTCGTATTGGAGGAAGACGATCATTTTGCCTATTTTCATCAACCCAAGCGCTTCTTAGCCATTATGGAGTATTTCCTATGAGCAGCTGTCTATGGCTTGTCATTCTGCTTTTCTATATGCTCGTTCCCTTTAAGCGCTCGCTCCACATGATCCAACAAAACCGTTATCAAGGCGGGCGCTATCGAGCATGGCTATGGGACGTTATTCACTTGGAAAAGCGGCAAACGCTACGGCAGATTTTAGCGATTATGCCATTGTGCGTCTTTGCTTTTCTGCCGGATACGACGGCAATCCGGATGGCTTGCTGCTTGTGTTATGGCTTATATGGATGGATGTGGTGGTATCGCGAACAAAAACAGACGTATGTAAAAAAATTAGTCGTAACCCATCGCATTCGTCGCCTGGCATTAGCTCAGATGGCGATACTGTTGGTAATATTTCTTTTTGGTAAGATGCTTATAGAGCGTAAGCTGCGATTATTGCTCATCCCATTTTCCTTCTTTTTGCCATGGGGAACGCTGTTTATAGCTTTGTGGCTGTTAACTCCTGTAGAGCAGCGTATTCGCACCTGGTACGTCAACGATGCGAAACAGATGTTGGCACAGCGCGATGAACTCATGCGCATTGCGATTACCGGCAGCTATGGCAAAACAAGTGTCAAGCATATTTTGGCGTCCTTGTTATCACAACAGTATTATACGTATAAAACGCCCCATTCCTATAATAATCTGATGGGACTTACCTTATCTATCCGCACGCAGCTACAGCCGCTTCATCAGGTGTTTGTCGCCGAAATGGGAGTTGATCATGTCGGTGAAATGGAACCGCTTGCCGACTTGGTTCAGCCTTCGATCGCGATCATCACCGCCATCGGTCCGCAGCACTTGTCAACGTTTGGGTCACAGGAAAATATTGTGAAAGAAAAGATGCATCTAGTGGAAAGGCTGCCGCAGGATGGCATCGCGATTTTAAACGTGGACAATCCCTGGATTCGCGCCTATCCCCTTGATCATCCCGATACGATTGTGACCTATGGCATCCATGAGGAAGGCGCGATGGTCAAAGCGGTGAATATCCGCTATCAGCCCAGCGGTACCGAGTTTGAGGTTGTCACAAAACAGGAGCGCTTTGCGCTATCAACACGCTTGTTAGGGGAACATAATGTTTGTAATATACTTGGGGCGGTTGCCTGTGCGCTGACTTTGCATGTCCCAAGTGAAAAAATCATTGCGGCGGTGAAGCAGCTGCCCTATACCGAGCATCGACTCCAAGCGATTGACATGGGAACCTATACGCTTTTGGATGATGCTTATAACTCCAATCCCGAAGGAGCTTCCTATGCGCTTGACGTATTGGCGGCGATGAACGGCATCCGGTTTCTGCTTACTCCCGGTTTTCTGGATTTGGGCAAAGCGACCGCCGCTGCTCATCGTGCCTATGCGAAGAAAATGGCGCAGTGTGCCGATGAAATTATATTAATCGGTAAAATTCAAACAGCGGATATTGCCGCCGGCCTGCGCGAAGTATCCTTTCCTCATGAGCATATTCACATTGTCAGCACGACTGCACAAGCGCTTGCCTATTTGCGTGAGCATGTGCATCAAGGGGATTGCGCCTTGATCGAAAATGACTTGCCCGATGCTTTTAATCATTAACGGTTTTGTGATAAACGCATAGACTGATGTGTGAAAGCAGGTGGTGTAATGAAACTTAGAATCGGCGTTTTATTTGGGGGAGCGTCGGTAGAACATGAGATCAGTATTCTTTCGGCCATGCAGGCGATGGATCATCTGGATCCTCTTCGTTATGAAGTCTTGCCTATCTACGTCGCAAAGGATCATCGCATTTATCAGGATGCGTTGTTAAGCGAGATGAAAAGCTATAAGGATTTGGAAGGATTAACGGCAAGGCTGACACCGGTAACCTTGTATGCGCGCGGAGGAAGGACTGTGATTCGCAGTATCTCCAAGCTTTTATGCAAGGAGCGTGAGGTTGATTTAATCTTTCCGATCATGCATGGCACGTATGGTGAGGATGGCACGGTTCAAGGGTATTTGCGAATGCTGGGGATTCCTTTTGTCGGCAGTAATATGATCGGGGCGCTGATCGGTCAGGACAAGGCGATCATGAAGCAGCTGTTACAGTTCAACGGATTACCCATTATCGACTGGTTCGCGATTCATCGAGGGGATACGATGGAAGATATATCCACAAAATGTGAAACACTTGGCTATCCGCTGATCATCAAACCGGCAAATCTTGGCTCCAGCGTCGGCATTCAACTCGTCAAGCAAAGCGAGGATTTACAGGAAGCACTACAGGAAGCGTTTTTGTACGATGAACACTTGGTCGTTGAGCGCTGCATCACTCACTTAAAGGAATATAACTGTGCGGTATTGGGGGATGAATATCATGTACAGGTGAGCTGTGTAGAGGAAGTGCTGAAAGCGGATGCGATTTTGTCATATCACGATAAATACGAAGGAAACGGTAAAAGCAAGGGCATGGTTAGCGCCAATCGCATCATTCCCGCCCCATGTACACAAGCGCGTCAAGCTGAAATGGAAGCATTGGCACAAAAAAGCTTCAAGGCGTTGCGCGGTTCAGGTGTGGCACGCATTGATTTCATGGTCGATGAAGACAGCGATCAAATCTATGTAAATGAAATCAATACGATCCCCGGTTCCTTATCCTTCTATTTGTTTGTACCAAAGGGCATATCATTTACGCAGCTGTTGGATGAATTGATAAACATGGCAATCGAACGTCAGCGCCGTCAATCGCAAATGATTTATTCCTATTCTTCCAATGTACTTTCCTCATTCTCAAACGGAATGAAAATAGCAAAGTAATTCATTACCTGGGAAATAAATGTAGAAGAAAAAACGGTACCCTGTGCCGTTTTTGTTTTCACACATATGAAAATAATTCCATCATTAAGATCCGTTTCATAAAACTTGACCAATGTAGCAAGTGTTTGCCCGGGGGAGCAATTTAATTGTTTTCGATCAGTTGTTTTATTTGATTATCGAAATCAGATTCTATCTTTTGGGTTTTGTTAAATTCTTCATATTCTAAAATTGCTTTTTCCTTTGCCATTTTTCCGGAGATTTTTCCCTTGTCATGCAGGATATCGTATCTGCGAAAGGCAAGAAATTCGTTCACGCTGGCAGCGAATTCTTCCATGGTAAAGGTGTTTTCACGCTCAATCAGATCTTCTATATAATCAAAATATCCAGATACTGTACGTTCCAATCGGCGAATTTGCTTTTCCTCAAGGTAATTCTTCGCAACTACTACGTCGGATTTCAAAACACGCCCGTTAGGAGCATTTTTCCAAGTGGTTAACCCCATATGTTCTTTTGTTTTATCAGCGGAGGTATAAACGATTTCCGCAGCCGTCTGTTTGGTGATTGCATAGTGGAATTTGTTTTGTACCATCGCATAAAAATCACGGGTAATTTGTGCGTTTTTGTCATAATCAATACAGCATTCCGCAAATATATCTGTAATTTGTTGCCAAACACGTCTTTCACTTGCACGAATGGAGCGGACACGCTCTAATAATTCTTTAAAATAGTCCTTACCAAAAGCAGCGTTTCCCTGCTTTAAGCGTTCATCGTCTAAGGCAAAACCTTTAAGCATATATTCTTTTAAAACGCTTGTAGCCCAAATTCTAAAATGTGTTGCACGACGGGAATTTACACGATAGCCAACGGAGATAATAGCATCGAGATTGTAGAATTGAGTAATCTTTGTCTGGGTCTTTCCTTCGATTGCACCATGTTGCGTGGTTGTTTCCATTTTGGAAATAACCACTGTTTCATCAAGCTCTCCCTCGTCAAAAATATTTTTTAAGTGCTTGGATATAGCGGGCAGTTGAACTCCAAACAATTCGGCCATAGCTTTTTGTGTCAGCCAAATCGTCTCATCCTTTATCACTGCATTTACGTTGACGTCTTCACTCGCTGATTTATACATCATAAATTGAAACTGTTCGCTCATTATTCATCCCCAGCCTTTCTGCCTGTTCCCGTAAATTACCGATGCATATTATTTTCTGCTTATCTTAATTGCATTATAAATATGAACTATCCGCTTGTCAACATAAAGACATTAAGAAAATAGAATTGATATAATCTATTGGCAATATCAAAATGCTGGAATAAACTGTGATGATATGCAAGACCATTAACGTCTAAAATTTTCGGCTTTATTTATAAAAAAGCACTAATCCATTGCTGAACAAGTGCCTGCTTTTTACAAGAATGAGGTAGGGTGACGATTCCTACATCTCCTAACATTGGGTGATGGCTGCCTGTTCCATCCTCAGCATTCTTGTTATTGCTATTTTATGTACTGGTATAATAACACATACAGGGGCAGTAACAGTTAAAAGAAGCCCGTAAACAAAAAAGTAGGAAAACTCGAAAAGAGTGCCTACTTTTATGAAGATAATTAGGGTATGAAAGACACGACTCATCCAAGCCCTAGTCAACGTTATTATTATAACGCAATTCAGCTTTCATTACCATTCAATTTATCAATTTCTATTGATAAAAATGATCCCGTGTTTTCTTATTTAGAAGTGGTAGGTGGTAGAAGGAGTAAATTTTAGTAAGTATGTAAAAACAATCCGCTCAAATAATACGCACAGTCACGATCGAGGAATGCTTTTGAAAGTCCTTTTATTTGCCTTTATGGAAGGAAATCGATCCTTATCAAAAATAGAATAATTATGTAAAACAGATATTCGTTATCTATATTTGTCAAATGAAGAAAGACCAAGCAAGATGGCTTTCCAAAGATTAACAACAGAACTTACAGATTGTATCGATGATATTTTCTTTGATATCAGCCATTATATTGCGAAAGATTTGATGCTTTGTGATATGGATGTCCAATATATCGATGGGACAAAAATAGAAGCAAATGCGCACAAGAATTCATTCGTATATAAGGCAAGAATATTAAATGAACCTATTACTTTTAAATTATGGGTATGGATATAACTATGAGATCAGACAAAGCTATTCAGCCCAAGAGATCGGCTATGTGTGTCAGTATTAGGAAAAGTGATGCGAAAGCAAAGGAGTGTACAAGTAGAGGGAATAATGCCTTCCAATCAAAAAAGTAGTTAAATCATGTATAGTCGATGACATTCTTTTATTAAGAAACAAAAAAAGAGGCTTAACAGCCAAACGATTATCCATAAATCATTTAACTGTTACTGCCTCTTTTGTTTTTTTACGCATATGAAAATATTTCCATCATTAAATCCATCCTATAGTGCTCATGTACGGTAAAGAACCAAGAAACTGAAAACAAGAGATAGACTGCCAGCACCACACTATTTTGAAGTTTACACAAAGAAATTTACCGTATTATTCTCAAAAATACTTTTCAATATTAATAAACCTTTTCTTAAATCATCTTCCGTATGAGGGGAAACGATAGATACCCGTATGTAGGATGATTTTTGTTTGCTTTGCATAGCAAACCTATGAGAACCTAAAATGTGTATGCCTCTCCGTAGTGCAAGCAATTCCGTTTCTTCACTTGTCAAATGTTTTGGAAGGGAAAGCCAGTAAAAGAAACGTGCTATATTATCATATTCAGGAACATCAAAAACCGATTTGAAAATATAGTTTCTTTTTTGTGCGAGTGCTTTTTTTTGATGAACAATATTAAAAGCTGTACCGCTATCAATCAATTCCGCAACAATTTCTCCATTCAGAGAAACCGTCTTTAGGTTAATATTTAGCATACCGGTGACCAGTGTTTCTCTGTATTTTGACGGAAATACTAAAAATGCAACACGCAGTCCGGCACACAGGGATTTTGAAATGCTGCAAATATGGATAGTCTGTTCTGGAAGTATGGAAAAAAACGATTTGACTTCATTCGGAGCTAAAAAGGAATAAATATCATCTTCAATTAGCATTAGGTGAAATTGAGACGCAATGTCTGCAATTTCCTGTCTGCGGGAAACGGGCATAAAAATACTTGTAGGATTGCTGCACGTTGGCATGAGATAAATACCCTTTACTTCGGTATTCTTGCAAGTCTGTAATAAGGCATCTGGTGACATTCCAAACTCATCTGCTTCTATGGATATGAGCTGTATATGAAGAAAGTTAGCCAAGCCCTTAAAATTTGTATAAGTAAAAGTGTCAACCGCAATTTTATCTCCTGCTTTGAACAGAGAAATCAGCACAACAGATAACGCATTTTGTGCACCGGCGGTCAATAAAACAGTGTCTTTTGTTGCGCTAATGCCAAAATGGTGAAGCCACTTTAGAGCAGCTTTCACTTGTTTCTTTGTTCCAAAGGGATTGCTATATTCAAAAAGATGAATATTATCCGTATTGTTCAGTATAGTTTTGGCTGCACACAAAATACTCTGATTACATTCATAGAATGGTTTAATCATTCCCATTTCGATGACGGGAGTATTTTTATCAAGAAATGTATCCTGCACTGAAACACCCGGCGAAACAAAAGTTCCTTTCCCTGTCACGGCATATAGAAGCCCTTTTAATTCACAAAGCTTGTAAGCTCTTGTAATTGTACTTAAGTTTAAATCCAGAAAATCAGCTAACTCTCTTTGCGGCGGCAGCTTTGTATTTTCTGCTAAAGTGCCGTTTAAAATATCTTTTTCCAGACAAGCAGCTATGGATAAATAATACGGTTTTTCCAAGTCCGATTTTTGTGGTTTCCATGACATAGGATAATTTTCAAAGGAATTAATCGGCATAAAGGCTTCTCCTTTCAAAATTGTATGCACTACAATTCTATCATTGTATGGGTACAATTTCAAGGATATAATGGGACATATATAGATTAGAAAAGAGGAGAAAACATGAAAAAAATTACAGTCAAAGACATTGCACTTATTGGAATTATGGCGGCAGCCGTATATGTAGCGTCTGCTTTCCTTCAAATCCCAATACCGACAGCAATCGGCAGCACAAGGTTACACATGGGAAACGTGATGTGTCTGTTATCTGGTATGCTTTTGGGGGCAACGCCAGGAGGACTTGCGGCAGGGATAGGATCTATGTTTTTTGATTTAACAAATCCCGCATACATTACGTCAGCACCTTTTACATTTGCTTTTAAATTTATCATGGCATGGTTATGTGGAAAAATCATTTCTAAAGACAACATAGGATTGAAAATAAGGTTTATCAGTGGTGCAACGGCAGGAGCTTTTATTTATGTTCTGCTTTACATCTCTAAATCCTTTATAGAAAACCGCTTTGTTTTAGAATTGCCCTTAGAAGCAGTAATGCTTACCATAGCACAAAAAAGCGTTGTATCAAGCATAAATGCCGTTATCGCAGTTATTGCGGCAGTTCCTTTAGGACTTGCGTTACATCCGGCAGTTGCAAAATTTATCAATAAAAAAATATGATATTAAAAATGATAACAGAAACTCCTCAAAAAGCCCTATTGAGTTTTTCCTTGCCACTTTTAGCAGGAAGTATATTTCAAAACCTTTATAATATTTTTGATACAATAATTGTAGGTCAAATATTGGGGAAAGAAGCATTATCCGCAGTAGGGAATTCGTATGTTCCCTTGCTGATAATAAATAGCGTTTTTTTTGGTATTTCTTCCGGTATTTCGATTTTAGTATCACAAGCCTATGGCTCACAAAGACACACAGAAATACAAGATTGTATCGGTTCTGTTTATACCATTACCATCATTGTTGGAATAGGGCTATCAATGATAGCATTTGTAACTGGATACCGGCTTTTTATAGCAATGAGTATCCCTGAAAACATTTTTAGTTTCACTATTAACTATTGGAAAATTATCGCAATAGGTATTCCATTTTCGGCGATGTACAATTTCTGTTCAGCAATTATTAAAGCAAAGGGAAATTCAAAACTTCCAGTACAAAGCATGGGAGTTTCTTGTATTATAAACATTTTTCTGGACTTACTATTTGTTGGAATATTGCGTTTTGGTGTACGGGGAACGGCGGTAGCAACCGTTATTTCTCAAGCCGTAGCTGCGGGCGTGACTGCTGTATATTTATACCATTGCGATAAAGCATCTTTTGCAGTCTGTCCTAATTTACATAAGATAGTAGCAATTTTGAAATTAAGTGTAACAGGAATGATTCAAAACAGTGCTTCCGCTGTAAGTATGTTTTTTATTCAAGGGCTTATCAATCAATATGGTGTTAATGCAATATCCGCATATACCTCTGCTTACAAGATTGAAAGTATTTTGACAATTCCCATCGTGAATTTAGGGACTGCACTTAGCGTCTTTGTCGGTCAGAATATGGGGGCAAAACAAATAGAGCGTGTACAAGAGGGATTGAAAGCAAGTTTCAAAATAGCTGTTTTTATTTCCGTCACCGTAATATTTATTATTTGGATATTTTCCCCTTTTTTGATGTTTATTATGGTTGGAAATGAAAAAACAGTTATTGAAATAGGTGTAAAGTATTTGCATATTGTTTCCATTACTTTTCTCTTTTGTGTTAGTTTATATATGCTTACAAATTTTCTGCGAGGTGCTGGCGAAGTTGCGTACCCTCTTTTCAATACCGTGCTTGAATTAAGTGTTAGAACAACTTTGGCTTTTGCTTTAGTAGATTGCATAGGATTTTTAGGGATTTTGCTTTGCAGACCAATCAGTTTTATCATAAGCACAATTAGTCTTTCTTATCGTTATTTTACAAATAAGTGGCAGCGATAGCAAAACCAGCCAGAACAGTCAACGATCAAGATGAACGAGCTACGTCTGCCGTTAAGCCTACAGGGAACACATTATGTATAATCTGTTGGCAATATCGATATGCTGAAATAAATTGTGATGATATGTAAGACCTTTAAGTCTAAATCTTCCCTTTCGGCATATATTGAACTGTACGTGATTTATATTTGGATAGGGAGTTTTATTACCGCAAACATTAGGAGGGATCGTATGAAACGCATTCCTAAGCATATCGGCATCATTCCCGATGGTAATCGCCGCTGGGCAAAGGAAAACGGATTAAAAAAAGAACAAGGTTATACTTATGGATTAGAACCGGGCATCAAGCTGCTTCGATCAGCGCGTGAACAGGGAATTCAGGAATTGACCTATTATGGCTTTACCGTCGATAACTGCAAGCGTCCTAAGGAACAAGTGCTTGCCTTCTCGCAAGCCTGTGTGAAGGCGGTGGAGCTGATGAAGCAGGAAAATGTGGAGATATTCGTATGCGGCAATACGCAATCCTCCTGTTTTCCTTCTGAATTGCTACCTTATACAAAAAGAAAACAACAACTTACTGAAGATATATTGCGAGTCAATCTATTGGTTCATTACAGCTGGGAATGGGATATGAAAAATGCATGGGCATCGCGCGAAATCCCGCGTGTTGATCTTATGATTCGCTGGGGCGGCATGTGTCGTTATTCCGGTTTTCTACCGCTTCAAAGCGTCTATTCTGATTTTTATGTGGTCAAGGAGCTGTGGCCTGATTATCAGGAAACACAGTTTCTGGATGCATTGGCATGGTATCAAAAGCAGGATGTTACTTTAGGGGGTTAAAAGAATTGTAATTTCATAAAATCTTGGGCAGTCAAAACGGTAATCAATTATCACATTGACTGCTTTTTCTTTAGCAAAACGACCTGTATCTATACAAAAGAAAATGACTATGGTATGATTACAAAGAAAAAGAATCAGGTGGTATAAATGATGAAAGTCGATGATATTTTATCCTATTGCCTTGATAATTTGGACGATGTGACTTCAGTCAATAGCTGGGGTGAAACAGGAATCTTTTATAATCCTCAGCATCGCTTGAAGCGTGGAATCTATATTTTGACAATTAAGGAAAAGGATGGAGAAAATGATTTTAGCTCGAATCTAAACAGAGCAGATGTTTATCGCGTGAATATCGGATTGCGCAAGGCAACATTTCTATCGCTTTTTGATGAAATTCCTAAGCGTCCCGCAAAGGGAGGCATTGTGGATATGAATTATGATTTTTGCACTATTGATCAGATTATGCCTCATCCGGTGTATGCATGGATGGGATGGATATGTTGCCTCAACCCAAGTGAAAAGACGTGGGAGGCTTTAAAGCCGCTGATTTTGGAGAGCTATGAATACGCAAAAGAAAAATATCGTAAAAGGAAGTAAGACTTTTTTTCTATAATTTTTAAATTAGGGAACAAAAATAAAAAATGCTATATCATTAATGCTTAAAACATGATACAATAAAAGCACGGAAATGTAAAAGAGGAGGCTCAAAAATGATTGATGATGTATTTGCCTTGGGATTTGATATTCTAGCGAAGATTCGCGACACCCAAAAGGATGCGATGGATCACGCTGCCAAAAAAATTGCGGATTGTTTTTTAGACGGCAAGACGTTTTATGTGACGGGCAGCGGACATTCGCATACTGTGGGTGAAGAATTTTATGCGCGTGCCGGGGGATTGGCATTTGTCGTGCCTATTTTAACCAATGAATTAACCTTGACGGAACATCCAACCAAAAGCTCACTGCTGGAGCGGCTCAGCGGCTATGCGGCAATTTTAGCGGAATTGTATCATATCGAAGCAGGGGATGTTGTATTAATTGCTTCCAATTCCGGACGCAACGCTTATCCGGTGGAAATGGCTTTGGAAGCGAAAAAGCGCGGTGCCACGGTGATTGCGATCACCAATCTGGCACATTCTCGCGCCGTCAGCTCACGCCATGACAGCGGTAAAAAGCTCATGGATGTGGCAGATATTGTGATTGATAATTGCGGAGTACCGGGGGATTGCGCGATGAAAATGGAAGGATTGGATACGATGGTATGTCCGACGTCCTCCATGGCGAATACGTTTATCGTTCAAGCGATCAGCGTGCAGTGCTGCCGTTATATTATGGATCAAGGTGTAACGCCTCCGGTGTTTGTCAGCTTAAACAGCGAGGGAACCGAACATACCAACGATGAATACTTCGCGAAGTATACACGCTTATATCAGAAGGCTCCACGATAATATGAAAAGATCGGTGTGTTATTCATGCCGGTTTTTTTTGTATCACAAAGACATGAAAAAGACGGTGATCAATGATTCATCACAGTCAATATGCTAAATTTTTTCAAGAAGATACTCATTCTCCTATTTTACTTTCGTCGCTGTCATTTTTCTCATGACCCATTAACGATCATATTTTTGTCCAAGCAACAGTCGGTGTGGGTACGGGACATAATAAAGATCAATATCACAAAGAAATCCATGTTAAAGATAATATATTTCTTTCGATAATTTTATTCTCTCATTATCCTTTTTCTTTGCCTGTGCAGATGACAAGCTCGCTCTTGATTCCGTTCAGCTCGATGATATTTTCCGCATCGGGTGTATCAAAACGTTCCGCCTGTTGTCCGTCTTTCTCATAAGTAATGCTTGTTCCGATGCCTTTTGAAACAGCGGTAAAGACCATATCCTCGGGAATATGGATTTTTGAGGTTGCCGATACTTGGTTAATTGCCACTTCGCCATTGAACGAATCGCAGACCACATTCAAATCAAGGTTACAGTTTATTTCCACCATTCCAGAAATATCCTCCAGAACAATATTAGATGTCTTTACATCTAGCTCTATACTGTCACACTCCAGAGAACGGATTTCCACGGTTTCCGCATTTGCGGAACATTCAATCTTGCCGATGTACGGTGACGGGATTTGAAGAAAAATGCAAACGGCTTCTTTCGCTGTTGCTTCTAATACACCATTCTTGCGCTTTACATCCACATCAATCCGTTTTCGGGTGTCGTCAATTTTTACCTTAAAATCATTTTGAAGCGTGGAGAGGGTATTCGATACAAGACGGACACGGATTTTTTCCCCCTCATAACCATACATCATGAATCGCTTTGCACCACCGAACTTCATGTCATAGCGTTTCGGCTCATTAATATCGTACTCCGTAACACTCTCAAACAGATAATCTGTCGGTTTCTTCGCTCCCATTTCGTTTGAAAGCAGTTCGTCAATGGAAATGTCGAACAGGGCAGAAATTGCCATAATATTTTCGATGTCGGGGATGCCTGCATTAGTTTCCCACTTCGTAACCGCCTGTCTTGACACGCCTAGTTTTTCCGCCAGTTGTTCCTGCGACAAACTCGCCTGTTTGCGGATGGATTTTAATTTTTCTGCAAATGTCATATTCACGACCTCCTTGGTTGATGTACCTATTATAGAAAACAGTAATTTACACCGCAAGCAATTATAGATGGCATGCAAAAAAATTCAGCTACGATGCGTGGCATTTGTGCATTTTAAGTCAAATAGCTATTGTCTTTCAGACATACTGACAGCTTCAGCCGCTACGCTGCCACCTCTTGTAATCGCAATTCTGTTTTTAAATTTCCTGTTGAACAAAGATATGAAATTATTATTTCTGTTTTCTGTCTGGATATATTCTAAAACAAAATCATAATTGATCTTTCCCGTATGAAGCGTTAAACACATCTTACTCGCCTTGACAATGCAAAAGGATTTTGTGCTTATATAAATACTATAGATGATCCAAGTTATCGCCTCCATGCCAGTGAACGTTTTCGTTGTGTCAAAATCCGTTGCTTATTTTAAGCCATGGAATGAAATATTCCCAGAAATTCAACCTCGGGAACGATTATGATAATAATTGCTTAAAAATTCTTGCTTATAGGCTTCAAAATTGCCATCAAGGATTGCTTGTCGTGCTTCTTGCGTTAAGCGGATGATAAAGCGAAGATTGTGGATGGATGCCAGCTGATAATAGAGCTGACGCTTTGATTGTTGATCGGATTTCATCAATGTGCGCAGTTCCCCCCGTGTCCATCCGCCTTGGCAGGTAGGACAGTCACAGCCTTCATCAAGCGGCTCGTCGCTGCCAGCGAATTTGTTTAGGTTATAATAGCCGTATTTGGCATAGATGCGGCCATGGCGCGCTTCTCGTGTCGGTGCGACACAATCAAAGGTATCAGCGCCTGTTTCAATACCGATTAAAATATCATCGGGATGGGACAATCCTAGTAAATGGCGAGGCTTATGCTCGGGCAGCTCTTCACAGCACCAAGTCAGAATTTCACCTAAACTCTCCTTTAAAAAGGCGCCGCCTAAACCATAGCCGTCAAAATCCATCTTGGCAAATTTTTTCGCTGTGGAACGGCGCAAATCCTCCCAGCGTCCTCCTTGTAAGACACCATAGAGCGATTGATGATAACCGAGGTCATCGCAGTGCTTTTGATGTTCCTTCAAGCTTCGCTTTGCCCAGCGCTCCGTGCGTCCCAAGGCTTCCACATTATACTCATAGCTATCTGCCAATGATGTCAATTCATCATAAGCCATATGAATATCGGCGCCGATACGGCATTGAATCTGCATGCTTTCTTCAGGTCCGATGAAGTCGTCTTGATCGGTAAAGGGATCATGAAACTGCACACCAGCTTCACTGACATGGGTTAAGCGATCCTTGGGATCAGTGTTGATGACCTCCTGCTCGCGATCCATGCTCACAACCTTGCCTAGGCCGGACCCTAACGACATGACCTGAAAGCCGCCGGAATCGGTAATAGTGGGGCCATTCCATCCCGACCACTTCGCAAGGCCGCCCTGCTTGGCGATCGTCTTGGATAGATTGCGCAAATGATAGCCATTGGAAAGCATCGCTTGAGCGTTAATTTCATGTAAGCGATCCATTGGGACAAAGCGAACCTCACCCTTGGTTCCCACACACATAAAGGCAGGGGTTTTGATATCGCCGTGCGGAGTATGAATGATTCCGGCGCGTCCCAGCTTGCCATCAATGCGCTTCTCTATTTCAAAGTAAAATGTGTTATTATTTTGATATTCACAGAGCGATGGACTTAGCTTTTTGGCAATCTGCGCTTCTAATGGCGCTAAAATGAGTTCCAAACCCATCCCCAGCACATAGGCAAATCCGGCTTGAAGCAGAAATTCGGACAATGGCAATACACCGATAAAGGCAATCGTCTCAAAAATGGCAGAATCGATGAAGTGGGCAAAGGCGGAGGAGCCAAGAGCACGGGCGATGAAGCTGGAGGCAAATATGCCATAGCTGTTTTTCATCTTGATAAAGATGTGATTATTAAAAAGATTGGAAGCGACATAGGCCAGCAATGAGGCAAAGATGATGCGCGGCGCAAAGCCTAACACATCATGATATGCATTCTGCATTACCCATCCCGGATACACCGGTAAGGCGATCACAATCGTAAATATAACTGCCGCAAAAAGATTTAACAGAAATCCTGACAGGATTATGTTTCTTGCGATTTGTTTGCCATAGAACTCAATGATGAGATCACCGAGAATATAGGTGAACGGAAACACCAACACACCGCCATCAACAGCGATACCAAAAAAATTCCACAGCTTCACTGCGGCAAGATTTGATATTAACAAAGCAGTGGCAGAAGCCGCCGCAAAATAAATCAATCGGTTTTGCTTTACTTTTGACATGGTGATATTATATCACAAAAGCCAGGTGATGGAATATGCTTTTCTATCACATAAAGCGTTCCTTAGGAATCTACCATATAATTATTACATTACTTGTGATTCTATGGCATTCCCATAATCATTAACATAAACATAATGAATAAAATCCTCATCCACAAGCAACAGGTATGGACTGAAAACCTCCCATTCGTCATAATCGTTTATGATGTCATCATACTTTCCCAATATATAAATTTTGAATAATGTTTCTGTCCTTGATAAAAAGCATAAGTAAACATTATTGTGAGGATAAGGACAAACATCCTTAACAGATAATTGTCCCGGTTGTACAAAACTGAGATTGGCGATGAAGCTTTCGATTTTCATAACTTCTGTTTCATCAGCGTACCGATATTTTTTGATAAATTGATCGATATTCTTCACAAAATATTCTTTATATTGTTGTATCGCTGCTTGTACTTGTCTCATCTTAAGCTGAGTTTTTTTCTGCGCTAACCGCGTTTTCATGTCAATATCCATAAGCATTGCCTCTAAATTCTGATTCTCTATGGCTCTATTATATTACAATGTCTTTCTTGATGAAATAGGCTTTCATAGAAAATAGCTGTGTTAGTGAAAAGCTTAATTCGCTCAACCCAACAATCCGTACTGAATTATTCAAGATTGGAAATAATATTGCACCTATATGGGATATTGAAAGACGAGGCCGACATCTACCTTAGCCGTTTTTAATATGGCACACCCTATTACCTTGCCGCCAGTACAGGGAGAAGATTCACAAAGGCACAAATCTTTAAACCGTATGGAGCATGGAAAGTGAAAGCTGCCAGTCAAAGGTTGCCAATGCGATTTGCGAGTTGCGGGAGAAGATATAGCCGAATAGCTAACATTTCACCTACATAAAAACAGTTAAGGGTACTTGGATATGAGCTTTGCATCTGTGAAATGAAAATTCAATATATATTGTCATTGCTTGATAAATACAATATAATAAACCCAGCGATAAATCGAATTTATAGAGGAACTCATATGAAAATATATAATGCAGGTAACAGAGTTATGAATACATATCTTTATCGAATTAAAGATGGGTGTGTAATGATTGATACAGGATATCAAAATAGCTATCAGAAGTGTACTACATCTATGAAACGACAAGGAATTTCATGGGATGATGTTAAATATATTTTTCTTACACACGCTCATGATGACCATGCAGGCTTTTTGAAAGAAGTATTGGATAAACATTCAAATATTACTTGTATTATAAGCGATAAGGCATTTCCTGTTTTAGCCAAAGGGCAAAATTCTTTTGAAGGAGGTTGCAGTAGTAAATTAGCATTGTTCTTCTGTTATATTATGAAAGTATTCGGTAAGGGAAAACATCTTTTTCCTGCAATAAATGAAACATATACAAATAGATTACTTAATATAACAAAAGATAATATTGCTGAAATAGAAAGAATATTGTCTGGTAAAATATTATTTACACCAGGACATACAACGGACTCCATTTCTCTAAGGGTACAAAATCTGATATTCTGTGGAGATGCCGCTATGAATGGCATGCCAAGTCTACATAGGATAACGATATGGATAGAAAATAAAACAGAGTTTGAAAATTCATGGCAGGTATTGTTAAACGAAAATGTAGAGTATATTTACCCAGCACATGGTAAACGATTTAGAAGCAGCGATTTGTGTAAGTTTAAAACTACAATCAATAAAATTAAGCTATACACGTTAAAATGATAACTACACTTCAAATTCCAGTTTGCAGAACTGTAGCCACGAAAAAACTGAATAACCGTTACCTTCAAAAACGTAGCATTTTACAGGAGATCGAGAAAAGGTTTCCTGATGACGGAGTATTACTGATTAAATATATTAAGCCCCGGTGACAGAATATATGAGAGGAGGCTTAAAAATGACATTTCCTTTTTATGATGCGCCAAACACAGCGACAATCATCTGTGATCATGCGTTAAACGGCGAAGAACCCATTTTGTTTGTATCACATGATGAAGACGATGGTATGTGGCAATTTTTATGTGGAAAAAGCCATGAAACGGATGATGCGAAATTGGTTTCCTTGAAATATGTATTTGAATTGGATTCCTCGGTTGGTGATTTAGCAGCTATGCCTTGCGGTTACTTTGCGACAAGGGAAACGCAAAAAGATCCTTGGATAATTATGAAGTATTAAGATACATAGCATCTTGTCATTATCACTGTGCTTGACTGTTCTTGTGATATGAAAAGCATTTATCATCAGCCGCATGAGGATCATTTTAGGCGATGATTAGGCGATAAATAGCAGGATGTTCCATTGATTTCCCAACCATTCCTTTCCGCTTCGCTACAAGGCACATATAATTATGAATAAGTACTATCAGCAAAGTCTATTTTTAATCACTTTATTTTTTATTCAGATTATCTTACCAAATGCTTTTTGGTCCTTCCGCTTATTTATGGTTCTATATGGATAGTATCCCACATGATAGTCTATCCAACAAAAAAGCATATTCTGATCTTGTGAATATGCTTGCTTCATTTATTCCTTGATGATGAGTGCCATAAATACAAGCGGTTCCTCACCGATATTTTCGATGCCATGACTTTCACCGGCTGGGGTGAAGGTACAGTCACCGGGATGAAGGATGACCTCCGTTCCGTTGTCGTTGTATTTGGCTGTTCCTTGTAAAATGAAGTAAGATTCTCCATCATCCACATGAGGATGTAAACCCAAGGAAGAATGAACATCGATCGTCACTTTGGCATACATCTTAACATGTGTTCCCAATGCCGGCTGATCCAATAAGCGCTCGATATGCATCGTTCCCTTACCGCCGCTGCGCTCCGTATAATGTTCCACATCTCGTTTGCTTGTTATCATGATAATGACCTCTTTTCTGTATCTATATCTATAATAATGCATAGAAAGCATGGATACAAGCAAAATGTGATGATACCTTCTTGAAAATAATTGGATTAAAATCATTGCTCAGTGATATACATGCAGAAAGCCTTCCTCATTCAGCTGACAGAATATTTGAACGAGAATCGGTGTGATGAAGATACCTAAGAAACCAAACCACTTCACGCCGAAAAACATACAGCCAAGCATTAATAAGGGATGAATACCCAGCTGTTTACCGACGATTTTCGGTTCGATGATCTGGCGGATGACGTTGATGATTAAATGTAAAATGATCAAACCGGTTGCCAGCTTGACTTGACCGTGAAAGAAGCTGATGAGGATCCATGGATAAATTATCGTACCGGTGCCGAGAATCGGAAAAATATCAAAGAAGGAAATCAGAAAGGCGATCGGCAGGGCGTGTTCGACCTTTAAATACGATAAGCCCAGCGATAATTCGATGAAGGTGATGATCATCAATTTTCCATAGGCGCTGAAATAGTGAAGGATCGTATCGGTGATGATCGTGCGGATGCGATAAAATGCTTCATGTGATTCCTTAGGGATTTGCCGCATGATAAATAAGGAGATGCGCTGAAAATCCATTGTAAAAAAGATTGATGATAACAAGGTGATAAAAAAGGATATGAGTATGCTGGGCAGCGATGCGGCAAAGGTGCGAATGAAGGAAAACAGGGCGGCGCTGGAGGAAATTGTAAATTCCTTGATAACCTGTGTTGCTTGATCAAAAAAGGGCTCGGGATCAATCATTTCATAGATTGGCAGCTTCTGCATTTTTGTTTCCATATACGTAAAGAACTGATACAACAACGGTGCGATCTGATCCTCATAAAGAGCGGGAAAGCGAATGATGAAGGAAGACAGATAGCGGAAACAGGCGATAAAAAGCAGCGTTATGGCAATGCCGATCGTGCCGTAAAACAATACGAGATAAAGAAAGGAAACAAGCTTTTGCGGAAATGAAAGCAGCTTGGTGGTTTTGCGAATGGCTGGGCGCAGGGAAAAGGCAATCAAAAAACCAAACAAAAACGGCAGGATTTGATACAACACATAACGAAACAGACCATATAATAAGATCATGATCGTAATGATATAGAATACATGAATTAAAAAGGCGCGTTCTTTTTCTGTGTTCATGATTTCACCTTTTATAGATTATGCGCCGATATCTTTTTTTATGGCGATGATACCGATTTTGCCACAGAATGACCGATTAAGGACAAGGTGGTGAAAACGCTTGCATTCATCATAAAATCCACTACAATATGTATATACTGATTCTGTGAGGAGGTGCAGGGCAATGAACCATGCTTGCGATAGCGGACTGATTGTAATTGTGGCTGCACGTGTTTGCGGATGTTTTCATTTGATAAAGGAATGGATGTAAGGGCAATGCTTTGCGTCCGTTTTTTTCTGAGAAATTGAAACAATCATGAAGGAGGGTATGACAATGGATCAGATTGAGAATCGGGCTTTTTGGGATGCTTGTGCGAACGGTGATTTTACGACGGTATGCGCCGAAGTGAAAAAGGGCGCTGACATTAACGTACAAAACGGAGATGGAAGAACCGCCTTAATGCGGGCAGCGAAACGGGATTATAAGGATATTGTTCGCTATTTGGTGGATCATGGCGCTGAGGTGAATGCGGAAGATCATAAGGGCAAAACCGCTATCATGGGGGCGGCGAAAAAGGGTAATAAGACCATTTGTAAAAAGCTGATTGAAGCGGGCGCTGATGTCAATAAAAAAGATGATCGTGGACGCACTGCCTTAATGCGCGCAGCGTTTTTAGGTCATGATCGCTGTGTCAATGTATTATTGGATGCCGGAGCGGATATCAACGCCCAGGATGAAACGGGACGCACGGCGCTGATGGAGGCGTGTATCGCATTTAAAAAGGATGTCATTAGAATGCTGCTGGAGCGCGGCGCTGATGTAAATCTCAATGATAATAATGGCTGTACAGCACTGATGCGTGCGGCTTACGGCGGCTATGCAGGCTTGGTAGAGGAACTCATCGCCAATGGCGCTGATAAAGAGCTGATTGATAAAGAGGGGCGTAAAGCCATCCACTATGTCCGTGGCGAATGCCTTGATCAATTAAAGCCGTTGTTAAAGTAGGTGAATTATCATGCGTGATTATTTAGCCCATGAGGTGCGTAACGTTGCCGTATTAGGACATAGCGGCGCAGGCAAAACCGCAGTTTTGGAAAGCATGTTGTTTTTTACCAAGGCGAGTGAGCGATTTGGTCGTACCAGTGAGGGCAGCTCTTTAATTGATTATGATCCTGAGGAAATACGGCGCGGTATTTCTGTTTATACTTCGATAGTGCCGATTGAGTGGAAGGATTGTAAAATCAATTTCTTAGATACTCCCGGCTATGCGGATTTCTGCGGCGAACAGGAAGCGGGAATCGCCGCTGCGGATAATGCGCTGATCATCGTAGGCGCCAAGGAGGGCATTCAAAGCGGTACGATCAAGGCCTGGGAGGAAGCGCAGAAGCGCAAGCTGCCAACGATATTCTTTATTAACAAAACGGATGAGGAACACGCTTCCTTTGACAATGCGTATAATCAGTTAAGAGAAACATTCGGTAAGAGCGTCATTCCTTTTGAGGTACCGATTATCGAAGGTGATGAGGTGATCGGATCAATCAATATTCTGCGTGATAAAGCGTGGTATTTCAAGGGCGACAAGGCAGACCCCAACAAAGCACAGGAGGTTCCTGCCGACATGCTTGACATCGTAAAGGCCTATAAAGATCAGATTGCCGAAGCCGTGGCTATGGGCGATGATGATTTAATGGAAAAATTCTTTAATGGTGAGGAATTCAGTGAAGCGGAATTAACCAAGGGTGTTCGCTTGGGAGTACGCAGCGGTGAAATCTGTCCTGTGTTCAGCGGATCGGCGAATTTGACCGTCGGCATTGAGCGGTTGATGGATTTGATTATCAAATACTTTCCGACCTATGGAGAAGCAGGCAGCTTTATTGCGAATGATCTTCAGACAAAAGATGCGATCATGTTAGAAACCAATGAAAAGGAACAGCTAAGCGTGCAGGTATTTAAAACAGTTGTGGATCCTTTTGTCGGTCGTATCTCTTATTTAAAGGTCATGTCCGGTATATTGAGCAGTGATTCACAGGTTTATAATGCACAAAAAGATAAAATGGAGAAAATTGCCCAGATCTTTATCGTTAAGGGCAAGCATCAGACAGCTGTCGGTAAGCTGTTTACCGGTGATATCGGTGCGGTGGTGAAACTACAGGCGACGACGACCAATGATACTTTGTGTGAAAAAGGTCATGCCATTCAAATCGATCCCATTCCTTTCTCAACCCCAATGCTGGGTATGGCAGTGTTTCCGAAAACCAAAAATGACGAGGATAAGATGAGTAATGCGCTGGCGCGCATTTGTGAAGAGGATCCCACTTTGCGTTTGGTGAATGAACGGGAAACGCATCAAAGTATTCTCTATGGCGTTGGAGATCAACATTTGGATGTCGCATTAAATAAGCTGAAAAACCGTTATAAGGTGGAAGTGGAGCTCAAGGTTCCCTGTATTCCATATCGTGAGACAATCCGAGCTAAGGTTGTCGGCGAAGGACGTCATAAAAAACAAACGGGCGGACATGGTCAATTCGGTCATGTATTTGTGGAATTTGCGCCCAATGAAGCAGAGACAGAAATGGTCTTTGAAGAAAAGGTCTTTGGCGGTGCGATTCCCAAAGGCTATTTCCCGGCAGTGGAAACCGGCTTGCGTGAATGCATGGAAAAGGGCGTTCTTGCCGGATATAAGGTTGTCAATGTCAAGGCGACACTGTTGGATGGTAAGTATCATGATGTCGATTCCAGTGAAATGGCTTTCAAGCTCGCGGCACATCTCGCATACAAGGATGCGATGCCTAAGGCAAAGCCGGTGCTGCTGGAACCGATTGTGAATGTTGAAGTCAAGGTGCCGGATGATTATACCGGGGACATCCTCGGTGACTTTAACAAGCGGCGCGGCGCGATCATGGGTATGGATATGAAGGATGGCTATCAGCTGATTCAAGCACAGGTGCCGTTAGCAGAAATGCAGCGGTATCCGATTGAGCTAAGGGCGATGACACGCGGACGCGGCAGCTATACGCAGGAATTTGATCGCTATGAACCGGTTCCTCAGGCGCTCAGCGAGCGCATTATCGCTCGTGATAAGGAAGTGCAGGCGGACTGATTCATAAGGCAGAATAAATCAAAGGTACAAGACAGTGACGATCTGATGCTCACTGTCTTTTCATGAAGGAAGCGCATTAATTTACAAGCTGATGATTGCTTGTTGCTTTTTGTCGAACCATTCGTTATACTTACCTTAGAAAGAAAAGTTGGAGGAAGCTTTATGGATGTTAAAATATTGGAAATCAAGCAGAGCGTGTTTGCGAATAACAATAAGCAGGCAGAAGAAATGCGCGCAACGCTGAAGGATTCAGGCATATACTTATTGAATGTCATGTCCTCTCCTGGTGCAGGTAAGACGACGACCCTTGTAAAGACGATTGAGGCGTTAAAAAAACAATGGAAGATCGGTGTAATGGAGGCAGATATTGATTCGGATGTGGATGCGCGTACCATCATGGATACCGGAGTCAAAACCATTCAGCTTCATACCGGTGGAATGTGTCATCTGGATGCGGAAATGACCCGTCAGGGATTGGATGGTCTGGGACTTTGTGATGTGGATCTCGTGTTTTTGGAAAACGTGGGCAACCTTGTTTGTCCGGCGGAATTTGACACGGGTGCGGTGAAAAGTGTCGCAATATTATCGGTACCGGAGGGCGATGATAAGCCATTGAAATATCCGCTGATGTTTCAGGTGTGTGATGTCGTATTGATTAATAAAATGGATGTGCTTCCATATTTTGATTTTGATCTTGATCGCTGTATTGCCAATATCAAAATGCGCAATCCTAAAGCGACTGTCATTTCGATATGCGCAAAAAGCGGTGAAGGAATGAAAGAATGGGTCGATTGGCTGGATCATGAAGTAAGCGCCTGGAAGGCGCAATCATAAATAAAAACAAAGGAGCGAAAAGCGGATGGAAAACAAGAAACAACCGAGAATTATCGGCGCCGGTGGTATGAGTGCCTATGAATCACATCCTGAAAAGCCACGGGAGGCGATCATCAAGCTGGGACAGAAAATCACCGATCGCGTTGGGGTAAAGGTCACAGCAAAGGATCCCGAATATTATGGCTTGGCAGCGATGATCACGGATGAAATGGCCGAGATCGCTTTGAAGATGAAACTGCGTACGCCTTATTCCTTAGCCCAGATGGCAGCGATGACGGGAAGAAACGAAGCAGAGCTGGAACCGCTGCTATTTCAAATGGGGTATGCGGGAGTGCTGGAATTTGCCTATACCAAGGATACGCATGAACGCCTTTATGTATTGCCGGTGTTTGTCATGGGCAGCGCCGAATATTCCAATATGCGAATGAAGGACTTAGAAGAACATCCGGAAATGGCTTCCTTTTTTGAACGCATGACATTTTTACCGCTGGAGAAGATTACCCCGATGGTTCCACCGGGGGGCAGCGGTATCGGCATGCATGTGATTCCGGTGGAGCAAGCGATTCCCAATCATGCCCATTCCGCAAGCATCGAACATATTTCGCATTGGCTGGAAAAATATGAAGGTCGCTATGCGGCTTCTCCTTGTTCTTGCCGCTATGGGCGCAGTATACTGGGCGAGGGGTGCGGCGATGATCCCGAGGATTGGTGTATTGCCGTCGGCGATATGGCTGATTTCGTAGTGGAAACCGATCGCGGTCATTATGTCGATAAAGCAGAGGTTTTGCGCATTTTAAAGAAAGCGGAAGATAATGGCTTTGTGCATCAGATCACCAATATGGATGGGGAAGACAAGATCATCGCTATCTGTAATTGTAATGTGGAAATTTGTAACGCACTGCGCACCTCGCAGCTATTCAATACCCCGAATATGAGCCGGTCTGCATACCGCGCTCATGTCGATACGAAGAATTGTGTGGCATGCGGAAAATGCGTGGAGGTATGTCCGGCCGGCGCAGTGAAACTGGGACAAAAGCTATGTACCAAAAACGGCGAGATTCAATATCCGAAGCATAAGCTTCCCGATAACAATAAATGGGGAGTGGAAATGTGGGATGTCGATTACCGTGATAATAACCGCAAAAATTGTTATGATACGGGTACTGCTCCATGCAAAACGGCATGCCCGGCTCATATTGCGGTTCAGGGCTATTTGAAAATGGCGGCGCAGGGACGCTATCGTGATGCGCTGGCACTAATAAAAAAGGACAATCCATTCCCGGCAATCTGCGGTCGGATTTGTAACCGGCGCTGTGAGGATGCCTGTACGAGAGGTACCATTGATCAGGCGGTAGCGATTGATGCGGTGAAGAAGTTCATTGCGGAACAGGATTTGCATAGTGAAACTCGCTATATTCCCGAAGTGATTCAGCCTTCGATGCGCGGAACGTTTCCACATAAAATTGCGATTATCGGAGCGGGGCCTGCCGGCTTATCGGCAGCGTACTTCCTTGCGTTAAAGGGCTATCATCCGACTGTCTTTGAGAAAAACGAGCAGCCGGGTGGAATGTTGATGTATGGCATTCCTTCCTATAAGCTGTCAAAGGACGTAATTCAGGCTGAAATTGATATTTTACGGGAATTGGGTGTTACGATTCACTGCGGCATTGAAATCGGCAAGGATAAGAGCTTGGATGATTTGCGTGCAGAGGGCTATCAGGCGTTTTATGTAGCAATCGGCTGCCAGCGCGGTCGTCTGCCGGGCATTCCAAATGAAAATGCCGAAGGTGTTACCACCGCGTTATCCTTTCTGCGCGGCGTTCACGAAAACAGCGATCAAACGCTGAGCGGCAAGGTGGTTGTAGTTGGCGGCGGCAATGTCGCCATTGATGCGGCGCGGGCTGCAACACGCTTAAATGCGGAGAGCGTGCAAATGGTTTGTTTAGAACAAGCGTCACAGATGCCGGCATCCGCAGAAGAAATTGCGGAAGCAAAAGCAGAGCACATCGATATTCACTGTGGCTGGGGTCCCAAGGAAATTGTGACAAAGCAAGGGCGTGTAACGGGTGTCATATTCAAAAAATGTACGTCGGTATACGATGACCAACAGCGCTTTGCGCCTAGCTACAATGAGGAAGACACCATGACGCTGGAATGCGATCATGTGATATTCAGCATCGGACAGGCAATTGAATACGGTGATTTGTTAAAGGGCAGTCAGGTGGTCTTTGGCAAAGGTAATGCGCCGGTGGCGGATGCGCTGACCTATCAAACGGCACAAAATGATATTTTTGTTGGCGGTGATGTTTACAGCGGCCCAAGGTTTGCGATTGATGCGATTGCGGCAGGACGCGAAGGCGCGGAGTCGCTGCATCGCTTTGTCCATACCAACGCCAGCTTGACGATCGGTCGCAACCGCCGTGAATTCATTGAATTGGATAAACAAAATATCAAGGTGGGCAGCTATGATCATACACCGCGTCAGGAAGCCGGTATGGATGAAAGTATTGACATATCTCATTCCTTTATCGATGCGCATCAAACCTTAAGTGAAGCGCAGGTACGAATGGAAACGGCGCGCTGCCTTGGCTGCGGCGCTTCCATCGTGGATTTAAACAAATGTATCGGCTGCGGACTTTGTACGACAAAATGTGAGTTTGACGCCATTCATTTGGAGCGTGATTTGCCGCAATGTAGTAAGATGGTAGTCAGTGAAGACAAAATGAAACATATTTTGCCCTATGCGGCGAAGCGCGGTCTTAAAATTCTATTCAAAAAGAAACCGCAAAGCAAGGTGGAATAATGCATGAATTGGGTATTATCGTTCAGATTTCCAAGACTCTTGGGGATGTGGCAGCAGAGAACCACTTGAAAAAAATCGGCTCTGTGACACTGGAAATCGGCGCTGTCAGCGGTATTGTATCAGACTATTTTGATGACTGCTGGAAGTTTTATAGTAACAAAACACCGTTACTGGAAGGGGCAAAGCTCAAGGTGGAAATGATTCCTGCAATAACGTATTGTGAGCATTGCGAGAAGACCTATGATACGATTGCCTATGGTAAAATCTGTCCGTACTGCCATAGTGATCAAACGTATTTAATCAGCGGCAATGAAATCAATATCAAAGAAATTGAAGCATATTAATGCGTTAAGCGGAGGCAAGCATTCTGATGATTGAATGTTTGCTTTTCTTATTCCCGCGAATCGAATAGAAATCAGAAATGAAAGTTCATGATGTTTCGTGTTGCGAAGCCAATAAAATTATGTATAATCCCATCTTTGACACTTATGAAAGAAAAAAAGTGAATGAAAGCCGATAAC
>CANDJN010000020.1 GCA_947385085.1 uncultured Erysipelotrichaceae bacterium
CCTGTACCCGGTGATACTGTTTCGCCCCATAATTATATCCGGCAATCGGCATAAATCATTTTGCAAAACCCGATACCGCATAAATCTCCATAAAAATTATGCGTGTTACAATACCCATAGCGGCGTTTGCAGCGTCCCCATATTCTTTTGCCGTCGCATTGTTAAAACTGTTTACAATACTTGTAGCCAACTGGAAAGCAAGGATCGGAATACCAACCTTAAAGATTTCGCCGTAAATGTTTTGTCAAATCGGAACTCTTTAGGAGAAAAACTAAATACACTCCGCTTTTTCAGTATGTAAAATAGATACATTACGGTTGTTATAGCTTGTGCAAGCGCAGTAGCGATAGCGGCTCCGGCAATCCCTGTTTAGAACCCATATATAAATCGGGTCAAAAATCACATTAAGCCCTGCACCCAAAAGCATAGCAGTCATAGAAACTTTGGTGGCTCTTCGCTTGACGCAATGATATTCACAGTGACATTAAAGATATTGAAGTATCATTTGCTGCTAACAGCCGGGAAAGATAAGAAGCTGCGCCACCGCCAAACAACACCGCTAAACCAACTTTTGCTTGCCTTAATGGAAAAATGATAGAAACAGCTCCCATTTGGCTGGTTCCAAGCCCGCCTACAAAATAAGCGTCCACAAGATTATAAATACCCGTAACAAGCATACCTATCATAGTAGAAAGCCCCTGCGGAATAGGGGCGTTTCGCAGCATTGATAATCGTGTTTCATTATTCATTTGTTCTTTTTCCTTTGCTTTGAAAATTTCTTTTTCTGCGTGACAGTTGCAATTACGAAGCGAACCGTAAGCCGATAGTTGAGGTTACAAGATAAAAAGGCTTCTTCTAACGACTTTCGGATTTCTTTTTCGCGTTTTTGCAGCCTACACGGGAAAACGATTGTAAGTGTCACATCAGTACAAGTCTGTGTTTTCACGGCACGGAAATTTTGTAGGTGTGCGTCGATTTTAAGATTTTGAAATACCGTGTCAGCTAACTGTGTGATATTGTTTTTGGTTTGTTCGGAATTATCTTTTTACATAGACAATTATCAATAGTAAAAGATCTTAAATATGTGCTTCAGCGTAGAAAAAAAGGGAAAATCATTATGATTCGCCCTGTCTCAATAAGTCTATTTTTGTATCCATTCTGATATTAAAATGTATCTTTCAGTGTATTCAATCTGCTTGTTTTCTCTTATACAGAATCAATAACATCATTCCGATTGACATACATCCTAATCCCATATACATCATCATGTTTGTCGTATCTCCCGTTAACGCGCCGCCCATATTCGCTCCCGGATAGTAAGCTCCTTTGACATCCGTATCAATAGGCTCTTGATCATCCACATCACCAATGATCGTAAATTGTCCTAAGTGATCCGTTTCATAAATCAGATAACCGTTCTCAATAATCGCATCCACCTTTTCATATTCCCCGTTCTCATTTAAGATCAATAAGTTTGGATTTTTAATATTGGATTTTATGGGAATCTTTACTTTAATCGTACCATCCGGCTGAATCTCTTTGCCATTCTCTATTAGTTTAACATCAAATACTTGTACAACACTTTGTTCCCCAATCAAGTCTTTTGCCTTCTCACTGACTTCCGATTGTTTATCCTTTGTGATGTCAGTTACTTTCAGTGTTACATTTGCCGGGAATGTTCCACCAGGATTTTCTACCTTTACCCCGTTATCTTCCAATTCCTTCTTTTCCTCAAACTTCATCGTATCATAGGGGAAGGGATCATCCACATTATGTTCCGGTTTCCATTCGGTTATCTTAATGATATTCTCATCTGGTTTCCCATCACCATCATTGTCAATATTAATGTCTGGTTCGCCATCACCATCACTGTCGATATCCACATTTGGTATGTTATCGCCATCCGTATCAACATTAATATCTGGCTGTCCATCATTATCTAAATCAATGTTAATATCAGGTCTGCCATCACCATCGGTATCAATATTCAATACTGGTTTTAATTCCTTCATCGTACAATAGATAAATCCTTTACTGGTACAGAAATTCGGTTTCCATCCATTGAGAGTCGGGCCCATATTCATATCTGCCTTTTGATCGTTATCTGAGTCAATATTGTAATCGGCCTTCATATCGCCATTGGTGTCAATGTTAATATCTGGAATGCTATCACCGTCAATATCCACATTGATCTGTGGCTTGACACTGGTACCTGTACAATACTCTTCTTTAATTCCTTTGTTGTCATCCGCATTCACACAGGTTGTTGGCTTCCAATCTGATTTCTTTAAAATTACTAAGTTCAAATCCGGCTTGCCGTCATGATCCGTATCCACATTCAAATCAGGAATACCATCGCCATCGCTGTCAATATTCAGATCCGGTATTTTATCGTAATCGCGGTCACCATTAATGACTACCCATTTACCATCATCGCCTTTCCATTTGATGTTGAGGTCAGGACAGCCATCACCATCCGGATCGTTGAAGTCTGGCTTGCCATCTCCGTCTTCATCCATATCGATCTTCTTCAATGTGACTTCATGACAGCTTTCTGTTCCTGCATTGCCTGCTTTATCCGTTGGAATCACACATACCTTATATGTCCCTGTTGTTTCACTGATTGTGATATTGGCTTTCTCATTTGACACCGTTAAGGTATCCTGTTTGATTGGACTGCCATAAGTCTTATCGCTTTCTTGTTTATAAATCTTATAAGCAATGCTTTCCGTACCGGATACATCTAATTGACCGTTTTTATCATCGGTTGTTATCTCAAACGATGTGCCCGGCTTAAAGAAGATGCCACCGCTTAACTTGTTAATAATATCCTGTAGCTTATTGTTGGAATCCTTCGCTTTGATATACTTTACTTTCGGAGCGGTTTTGTCGATCTTGATCGTTTCTTTCTTTTCTGATGTGATCGCTCCGCTGTCCTTCTTCATCCAGAAGCTTTGTTCCCGATTGCCTTCTTGGCTTACCGATACAAAGTTCTTATTCCAGCTGCTTTGATCCTTCGATACATTCACATAATCACTGTGATCCGATATGATGTTCACATCCCGATTTGTCCAATCCCCTTGATAGGGCTGTCCATCATCCGTTTCCATGTGATACCAGTGATCTTCAATGTTTTCTTCTATGACCTTTAATGTGCCATCTGTAATGGTAAACGTATAGTTCGGATACGTCTTGTTTAAATAATTCGCATCCCCTCTGATCGGATAACTTCCGACCGGACTGTTTTGATTTGCCGTTGTCGTTAGCTTCACATCACTTGACTGTATCACATCGGTTGTTCCATTCCAAGAAACCAATTGTGCTGTGAAGTCTTCAAAGGTTAATTGTGGATTCGCTTCTCCCTTTAGCTTCTCTTTATCTTCTATCGTAATCTGAATCGGTTTTGGCAATACTTTTACCTTAACCTTTTTACTTAACGGCACTTCCCCGTCTGCCGTTCTTGTGACGGTAATTGTGATTTCCGTATTCCCGCTGAATTTCAATGCATCGAATTCCGCTTGTTTTCCATTCACCGTTCCATTACTAATATAGGTCGTATTGTCTACGGTGAAGGTGTATTGTACGTTTGTACTTGCGGAATCATCCTGTGTCGAACGTACTGTAAAGTGATCGCCATAGGTGATTTTGCCCGGTGTAGATACCGTTAACATCGCTTCACTCGTTCCTAAGATATGCAGTGTTCCATTGCCATCCACATTCTCATAGTTGCGATTGCCCGGTAAGCTGACTTTCAGTTTTATATCTTTTCCGTTGTCTCCGCTATAGCTATATTGAATATCCGTACCATTATTTGTCCATGCGGTGGATGACTCATTCACATCCACTTCAATCACGGCACTACCCGATGTATCAGGAACCCCATCGACCAAGATTACCGGTGTTACCGATCCAGTGCCATTCACAACATATACCGGATCATCCGCAAAGGTTACCGTTCTTGTGCCTCTATTGATCGTAATCGGTAATTCAATTGTTTTATCAGTATAGTTTCCATTGGGATCATGGCTTGTCGCTTCAATCGTTACCTTGCCAATATCGGCACTGCGTGAAGCATTCAGAATATGAACCGTTCCATCGGGATCCACCTGTATGACATCACTACTGTTTCCTGCCTTTAACTGATACGTTACGGTACTTCCCGGCGGGTTACCTGTCGTATAAACGTTAAATATTTTATTTGGTTCATAGGTAACTTCATACGTGTTATACTTGCCGGTACTGCTATTCTTCGGCATTTCCTGTGTCAACGTAGAATCCGTAGTATATATGAAATTCTGTTCTCCTGCGCTTACGGTAAAGGTTAATGTTGCCTTCGCATTTGCTTGACCACTAGCACCTTGTTTCTCTGCCTCAATCGTTACTGTTCCGATTCCCACAATGGTAATGGCTCCCGTATTTTGGTTGATCGTGATGACATTCGTACTTTCGCCTTGAACACTATAGGTTACTGGATTGGCATTACTGCTTCCCTTTACCGTCGCAAAGACACTCACATTCGGATCGGTAAAGTTTACTGTCTTGGTATTAATTACTGTATTAGAAGTGCTGTTTTCATAAAACTGTAAGTTCTCTGCCGCAGCCATTCCCACATTCACGGTAACCGAGATATCTTTTGAAGTCCATTTGTCCGAAACGGTAATCGTAAAATTATAACTTCCTACTGCTAAATTTGCATTTGATTGAATTATTCCATTACCGTAGTTTACTTTAAATAAACTACCATCTTCGCCGTTCTTTATTTCATATTTATATGTTGTTATACTTCCACCTATCATGTCCGGCATTCCCAATATTCCTTTTATCGTGCCGATTGTTCCATTTGTTTTCACATTGGGATCATTTGCTGAAAAGGTTGGCACAACTGTGTCACTTGATGCATTATCTGGTATTACCATCCCATCTACTTCTCTTGCAATCACAATTTCTTTTTCTGCAAATGCACTGTTGTAATTATCTTCATTGGGATTGATATCATCTACCGTTGCCCTTATCTTTACTTTACCGAATGCACCATTTCCTTTATATTTTACTTTCCCGGTATTTCCATCCAAATCTATTAAGCCAACATCTCCGCCGACTATCGTATACTTGATTTCCAAATCAGAATTGAATGGATTCGCTGTTGCGGTTTCATTCCAATCTGTACCAGCATCTGTGATTGTTTTCTTTGTTTGATTCGGATTATCAAACGTAATTGTTGGCAATATTTTTGTGATTTTTACATGAAGTACACCGGTTTCTTTTGTCCGATATGGATCTATCGTGAAATCAGATGGTTTGTAATATAACCGGTCATTTATACTTTCATCCACAACTCTTACCTTAAAATAATAATCACCGACCGGTAATTTATTCATAACATCTACTTTAGCTATACCTTGTGTAGAATCAGCATTCAACGAAAAATATTGAGATGGAGTTGTATATGTTCCTGTACCACTTGCATTTGTATCGTATATATAGAAGTGGTACGGTCCTGCTCCTTCGGTTGTATCAATGTTAATAATAGTTTGATTTGCATCATTAACAGCATCTGTATAAGGTATTGAAATGTTTGTTTTATCTGATGTGATTGTTTTGATAATTCCTTTTTGCGGTAAATCAATTTCCATTACAGTACTTACATAACTTACATGAACCTCTGGTTTTAATACCCTAGAAAGATACTTATAATTACCATAGCTGAAACTTAGATCTAGTGTTGGAGTTGTATCCCAAAACAAAATTCGATTTCCGTACTCGTCAGTATCGGCAAGAAAAAAATGAGGATAAACATAGTTTATTATATTATTTACTGTCATATTCGTTTCGTTATCCGTAATTTTATTATATTCTGATATTGTCAATAATCGTAAAGTAGATAAATTTATATTACCATTGCTACGCTTAACCATCTCACCAATTTCATCTGACGTACTTGTGGAAGAGTATACGCCTTGTGCTTTCTTTAAACAATCATCAACATAAGTTTCTGCAATTAGTGTTCCATCTTTCTGACTATTAGGGCAATTATATTTAGGTACTATATTCTCCGAAGCAATATACCCTTTTCCACTTGACACATCGGTATAGAAAATCTTCCATGTCATTCCATTCATTTCAAAGCTATTTTTATTACTTCTTTCAAAAGCATCGCCCGGTTGATAGAATTGCGTGTTTACTGGTGCTGCTTTCATTTCCCTACTATAAAAAGCATACCCTACTGAAAAAGTCCCCACCAATGCCAATAAACATATAATAAGCTTTTTCCACATAAGTTCTCTTCCTCTCTAGTTACAAGAATACAGAAAAAAGGAATCTGTATGAATGAAACAATACAACATGACCACGATTTTCCTGTGAAGAAGATGTCGGTAAGTTAATTCAGGTTCATTTTATTTTTAAAAATTTATTTAAAATATTTTTCGATCCCACTTTTTAAGAATAAATCCCAATAAACACCCTGTTCATGCGTCAAAACATCATAATATTTCTGATATTGTTCGATTTCTGATTGTTTGTTTTCCACAAGCGATGGTGTATTGGCCCACATCATTATTTCAAAATAAGCTTCCTTTGGGGTTATGTTTGATTGGTTGACAACTGCTTCGCGGCCCTTGTTTTCGCCAAAAAAAGAATGATAAACCCTAGGAGCCCCTACTGCTACCACTCCTGCCACTGCGATGCCAGCTGCCAATCCCATGATCTGTAATGGGTTATGAGTGGATAAACGCTGAATAGATGGCGTTTTCGGCACTGGATGTAATCGCTTGGTTTCCCAAAGCATAGCAGTGCTAATCAGTGTAGGCAGTGCACTCACATGGAAATTCAGCTTAACACCTTCCTGCTTTTCATACAATTCAATTTTTCGTCTTAACGTATCGCGAGCTGTTTTTAAGCGGCTTTTTACCGTTCCCTCAGGAATATTGCACACTTGTGCAATTTCTTCAATGCTCAGCTGCTCAAAGTACATTAAAGTAATCATCAGTCGCTGTGCCGCCGACAACTGATCAATCAAATGAAGGATGATTTCCTGATCATTGGTAAAATGAAAATGCTCCTGCGGTAAATAATCATGATCTTTTTCAACACAATTGTAAAGCGGATCCTTGTCATCTTCCTCAAACAGGATCTCTTTGCGCTTACGATAAATCATATTGCATTTATTGATGGTAATGCGATTAATCCACAGCTGTAAATACTGAGGATTTTTCACCTTATCAATCGAATGATGAATCTGCATAAAAACATCCTGTACAACATCCTGCGCATCGGCATCGTTATGCATCGTTTTCAACGCGACATAATGCACCATACGATGATATTTTTCATATAATTCATTGAATGCTTCTTCATTTCCGTTAATAATTTCGCGAATTAATTCTTCATTTGTTTTTGCCATCATGATCGCTCCTAATATTTTAAAAATATCATACCGTCAATAGCTTGTCAATACAGACGAAACATTTTTTTACAAATATAATATCCATACGATGTCATTAATCGTTTTTTTACAAATAATGTAAAATCATCATCTGATCGTTTGCATATAGCATTTATACTTGATCTATGATGCACTATCCCATCATTTCATGAGGGCTCTGTATTCATGAAAGCTGCCATCAATTGAACGCAAAAAAAGCCGTGTCACGCACGATTTTTTATCGTTGAATACGATTCTTTCATGTTGCTTTATTTGATAATCGCACCCTCATGAAATAATGATTTGCTTAATCCAGAATATTACCGATGGCATTTCTTCCCTGACCGTTCGCAAAGGACTTTGCGTCAATTTTCGCCTTTCCTTCCAGCTGCAATTCTTCCAAAAGGATATAACCGCCGCTTACCGCAATCGCATATCCCCCATCCATCATACCGCACAATTCTCCATCCGCATGATGATGAACGGCCGTTTTTTTCCGCACTTTATGAAACTTGATTTTCTTGCCGTTGAGTATGGCATAACCGACAGGAAAAGGAATCAGTCCGCGAATATGATTATAGACTTCTGTGAGAGGACGATGGAAGTCGATTTTTTCATCTTCCTTGGAAATATTATAGCCAAAGGTTGCTTCCGCTTCGTTCTGTTCTTTGAATACTGCTTGGCCTTTGATGATCGTTTCCATACTTTCATGCAAAAGCTCAGCCCCGCACACTTTCAGCTTTTCATATACATCTCCCGTAGTATCATCTGGCTCAATGGCAACGGCTTTCTGCGCCATAACTGCCCCCGCATCCATTTTCGCAACCATGCGCATGATCGACATACCGGTGGTTTTCATGCCCTGAATCACCGCCCAATGTATCGGAGCGCCTCCTCTTAGCTTTGGCAATAGTGAGGCATGAACATTAATGCTGCCATAGCGAGGAACGTTTAACAGTGCTTGAGGAATAAATTGCCCATATGCACACGTCACGATCAAGTCCGGCTTCCACGCAAGAATCGGCGCATAATCCTCCTGAATTGACACCGGCTGAAATACCTCAATACCGCATGATAACGCCTTTTGTTTTACCTCGCTCATCTTTAATTCCTGTTTTCTCCCCGCTTTTTTATCTGGTTGGGTTACCACGCCTACCACATCATAACGATCCTTTAACAGCTGCTCCAGCATCGCGCAGGCAATATCAGGCGTACCCATAAATACGATTCTTATACTCATCGCTTTCACCATCCGTTTTCTGTTTCTTCATTGTATCACAGATTGATTCATAAGCCAAATTTCAGTTTGTTGCTTACGATATCACAGAAGTTCAAAAAATCTTTCATTGCTTATATGATTCCCAAAGGCTTTTCATTCAAACTTGCTAATGCTATACTAATAAAAGTATTATATAATTTCAAGAAAATCAAGCAGGAGAATCAATATGTTCAGAGAAATGCGCAGAAACAAACAGCAATTAAGTGATCAAGAAACTAACGCCATCCTTGCAAACGAGACTTCCGGTGTATTGGCATTAATGGGAGATGACGGCTATCCCTATAGTGTTCCGCTCAGCTATGTGTATGATCATGATAAAATATACTTTCACAGCGCCAAGAGCGGTCATAAAATCGATGCCATCACATCGTGTTCAAAGGCAAGCTTTTGTGTGATTGCCCAAGATGAAGTTATGCCCGAACAATATACGACCTATTTTAAAAGCGTGATCGTATTTGGTCAAATCAGAATTCTAACAGAGGAAAAGGAAATATATGAAGCAATCATAAAGCTGGCATCCAAATATCATCCCAGCGCGGCGATCGCAGCTCACAATCAGGAAATTGATGCATATAAAAACAACTTATATATGCTAGAAATGACGATCAAGCATATGAGTGGAAAAGCAGCGAAAGAAATTTCATAGAATGATGTTGAAAGAGAAAATTATCTTGCATTGATGAAGTTTTATTAAAAAAACAGAAGATCACTTCTGTTTTTTATGCTGTTCCTTCCATGCCTGTATGGCTTTCATACGCTCTGTGACTCTGGCTTCACTGCCCATCATGGTCGGCTGGTAATAAATGACATCGCGCAAACCTTCCGGCAGACATTCCATTTCAGTCAGCTTATCTTCATGGTCATGTGCATATTGGTAACCCTTGCCATAGGATAAATCCTTCATTAGCGAGGTCACGGCGTTGCGCAGATGGAGCGGCACCGGCTCTGCAATTTGTTTTAATGCATCCTGTTTCGCTTTTTCATAGGCAAGATACAGCGCATTGGATTTTGGCGCCAGTGATAAATAAGTCACCGCATGGGTTAAATGAACGCTGCACTCCGGCATTCCGATGTCATGACAGGCGTCATAGACCGCTGTAGTGATTTCCACTGCCCGTGAATCCGCCATGCCGATGTCCTCTGAGGCAAAGCGAATCAAGCGCCGTGCCACATACAACGGATCCTCTCCGGCTTCTAACATGCGTGCCAGCCAATATATGGCCGCCTGCACATCGCTGTTACGCATAGATTTATGCAGGGCGCTGATCAAATTATAGTGCTCCTCGCCGTTTTTATCATATAACAGCGATTTTTTAGCGATACACTGTTCCAGAATTTCATGATTAATTGTGATAGCGCCATCGTGAACATCACCGTTTAAAATGACCATTTCCAACGTATTCAAGGCCGTTCGTGCATCACCATTCGCAAAGGCCGCAATCATTTCGCATACATCCGCCGCCATATGGATTGTGAATTGTCCAAATCCCTTCTCACTCATCAGCGCCGTATGTAACAGCTGCACAATATCCGCTTGACTAAGCGCCTGTAGTACAAACACCTTGCAGCGGGACAACAGCGCCCCATTGATTTCAAATGAAGGATTTTCGGTTGTCGCCCCAATTAAAATAATGCTTCCCTTTTCCACATACGGCAAAAACACATCCTGCTGGGCTTTGTTAAAGCGATGAATTTCATCGACAAAAAGAATCGTCTTTTCCCCCATACGCCGTGCATCCTCACCGCGTCGAAGCACATCGCGAATCTCCTTTACCCCGCTGGTGACCGCACTGAAATCAATAAACGCCGCCTTGGTCTGTTTGGCAATAATCCGTGCCAAGGTCGTTTTTCCTACTCCGGGAGGTCCCCAGAAAATCATGGAAGGAATGCGATCGCTCTTGATCAAATTACTTAAAACCTTGCCTTCACCGAGAATATGCCTTTGTCCCACATATTCGCTAAGATCGTCCGGTCGCAAACGACTCGCTAGTGGATCTTGAATACTGCGATCATCAAATAGGCTCTCCTGCATGAAACATCCCTCCCTAAAAATCACTTTTATTATAACACTTTCACTGGAAAAAATAAGCAAAACGTACTATACTATTCTTACTAGTAGGATAGAGGAGATAGTTATGAGCCATCAGTATACATTACAGCTTCATACCGGAACATTTACCCATGCCAATTATTCTGTTGATCAAATTAAGACAAAGTGCGATGAATTGCTTGCCCATATTCATGGCAAAGACATCATTATCGGCTGGAATATTGACAAGACAAGTAATCGCCAGCTGATTGATTATTTTCATACCAAAGGACTGCGGGTCTTGTTATGGCTGCCGGTCTTAGCCAATCATGATGATCTGGGCGAATTAAAAAAAGCAGAATGCTATGACGAGCATACCTGCGATGATTTTGGTTGTCCTTCCCATCTTCAAAACGCCCATGAAATCATATCGTTGTATGAGACCTATTTTGCGGATTTACCATTTGATGGTGTTTTTCTTGATAAAATACGCTTTGCGTCATTTTCACAAGGCTATGAAGCCGGTTTTGGCTGTTTCTGCTCGTCTTGTCAACAAGAAATGAAGGATGCGCCGCTTGATTATATCAAGGAACTGATTCAAAATCACGATAAGAAACTAATTCGTGGAGAATATGATCGCTATGGTCGCTATCATTTTGCCGATTATAAAGTCAACGCTTTTTATAAACAGCGCGCTAAAATCATCAGTGATCTTATTTTCAAGCTAGCTGCCTATTTCAATTCGCGCAGACTGGTTGTCGGAGCGGATTTATTTGCGCCGATTCTGGCTTATCACGTAGGACAGAACATCAGAGAAATTGCGGCAATGGTTGATTTTGTTAAGCCGATGATGTATACCCATACACAGGCACCCTCCGGCATTCCTTATGAATATGAGGCTTACATTCGTCATTTTGAACAGCCGGAATCATTCTCCAAGCATTTTCCGGGCGGACCGCTTTCCAATGAATCGCTTCGTACCCAGTTGGAATACATCGCCAATCTGCCTGCGAATATCGTCCCCGGCATTGAAATCAACGTCATTCAGGGCGTATGTCATACCGACAGTGCCAGTGTCAAGGATCATCTGGCCTTGTTTTCACGCTACCCGACGGTTGCCTTGTGCTGGGACATCATGCAGATCAGTGATGAAATTATCAATGTCTTATAATGCGTCGATTGACGCATTTATTTTTATGTTCCCATTTTAAATGCTGTTGTAAATAACGAATGAGCATATCCAATGCCAACAGAAGCAGCATGATCCAGATCGTCCACGCAAATACACCGTCCATTGCCAGATACAGGCGGCATAAATTTATTTGTCGGCCGATGCCAACTTCACTCTGCCCTAAAATTTCTGCCATGATTCCTACCTTCAAAGCCAGCGATATTCCTGCGGAAGTGGCCGAAAACATATATGGACGCAAAAACGGTAAATACACGTGGATAATATCAAACCATCGCGGTCCCGCATACATCTTCATGAGATCGTGATAAGCAGCAGGAACGTCGCAAAGGCCTTGATACAGTGATGCATAAATTGTCGGAAACAATATTAAAAAGCTGATTACCATCACACTCGTCTGCGGTGAACACCAAAACAGCACAATTAAAATATATGAGATATTGGGAACACTGCGTGTCACCAATAAAAACGGATAACAATAATCCGCAAATACAGGATAAAAATAGGTCGCAAATGCAACGATCAGTGCCGCAAAAAAGGCAAATAAAAAGCCGGCTGTAATGCGCATGAATGTCTGCATAATGCTTGCGTAAAAAAGCGGATTTTTTACCTGTGAGATCATTGCCCCCAAAACATCGAATGGCTGAGGCATAATGACGTCATTATGAATGATCTGCGCCACTGCCTGCCATAAGCCAAGCAAAATGATAAACGACAGAAAGATGCGAACTTTCCTAGACATAGAAAACCTCCATGTCATCCAAGCGCAGACACGCCAAGCGAGAATGCTCATTATTAGCAGCACAGCCACAGTCAATGGCGATCATCTTTGCCTCAGAAAGTGCACAATCATTGCTCCAAATCTGATAAGGCTGTTGTGAATGGTAGAAAAATGTAATCGTGTGACCAAAAATGAGCGTGCGCTGTGGCGGCAAGGGATCCTGTTCACCGATGCGATCCCATAACAGTGAAGAGGGATCTCGCTTAACCTTGGCAAAATCCTTTAAATAGATTACCTCTTTCTGAAAGGTGGAGTCCCAGTTGGCATGGACAAGATAAAAATGGCGTCCCTTTACCTGTACATCACAATAAGCAAGCGGCAATTCGCGTAAATGATCCAAAAGGGCTCGCTGTTCCCCCCGCGGCAGCTTTGCAAAATCCCGCTTGGTGGCATCATTATGATTGCGATCCCAGCGGTAAATGCACTCCATCGAATGAAAGAGATCTCGGCCATAGCGAAGCTTTGCCAAGGCTTCATAATATTCCAGCATCATAAATTCATGATTACCCATTAATAAGATCATCTGCGGATGATGGAGAATCTGTTTTAATAAGGCGATGCCATCGCTTCCACGATCAATCACATCCCCTAATATGAATAAGGTGTCTTCCTCTTGAAGATGGATTCGATCCAACATGGCGGTAAAACGCCCCTGTAGTCCATGAATATCACTCATTACATAGGTTGCCATAAGATCTTCTCCTTCCTTATTGGAATCAATCCAATCACGGTAAAAGTGACCGACATTTGCCGGTCATATTACCGTATTAACATATCCGAGTGAAACGTAATACCAAACAGTTTTAAAAATGCACTGAGTTCTTCCTGCGCATTCTCCGCCTTCACATAACGTAAATTCTGTCGCTCCCATGTCGCTAGTGCCACCTCGGCATTGGGAATGCCTAAATTTTCCATTCCGGCTTCTTCCATCATCGCCTTCATCTCAGCTTCCTCACGCTTATCATTTAAAAACAGTTTCACCTGTTCCAAGGCATCTTCACAAGCCGCTTCTCGCCCATCCTTGATAAAGATCGCTGCCTGTGGATATCCGTTTTTTCCTGATTCACTTTCCTGTAAATCATGTAACACAGAAAAGCTGAGCCCCTTTTCCTTCGCCTTGGCGATGGTTGCCGTTGCGGCAGGTTCCGCCATGAGTCCGGCAGTAAAGCGTTCGCTTAACAGCTGTGCCTGTACATCCTGCACACTCGCAAAATACGTCACATTGACATCCATGCCCTTTTCCATTAATATCTTCTGCGGAACCGCATTTTCGCCAAAGGCAGCCAATGCATCACCGCTTTGATATTCCTTGGTTCCTACGATGTACAAATTACCCCATGTAACAATAGCCGCCAAACGATAATCGCTATTTTTGGTCTCAATCATCTTCGCACCTAAATTGACCGGTGCGATGATTATGTCATATTCACTGTCTGACTTTGCCAGTTCACTCGTTAAAAGATCACTGCCTGTTACCGTTCTAACACTCATATTCTCCACACCATACAGCGGTAATACCGCTAATGCAGGCGCTCCCTGAGGCACCATAATTTGGATCGGCTCTGATGATTTCTTGCCGCAGCCTGTCAACATCAGAACCAATGCCAAAATACCCGCAAACCTTTTCATCATCGCTTCTCCTTCACCTCTGCATTCAGTTGTTTCATGCATTCACTTAATGAAAGCGTTACGCTCTCTTTGGATTGCGATCGACGAATGGTTACTGTCTGGTTTTCCGCTTCCCCATCGCCCACGACGATCTGTACTGGTATTTTATGCATCTGAGCTTCACGAATCCGATATCCAAGCTTTTCATTGCGGGCATCAACCTTACTGCGCAAGCCATCAGAACACAATGCCTCATTTACCTGTTTTGCATATTCCACATGTCGTTCATGATGTACCGGTACCACTACGATCTGTTGCGGTGCCAGCCATAACGGGAAGTGACCGGCATAATGCTCAATCAATATACCGATAAAGCGCTCGATCGAACCGAAAATAACACGATGTAGCATAACCGGGCGTACCCGTGAGCCATCTTTATCCACATATGTGATGTCAAAACGCTCCGGCAGATTCATATCGAGCTGAATCGTAGCGCATTGCCATACCCGTCCTAAGGAATCCTTAATATGGAAGTCCAATTTAGGACCGTAAAAAGCACCGTCGCCCGGGTTGATCTGATAGCTCTTGCCGGCATGCTCACAAGCCGCTGCCAATGCCGCCTCACTCTTCTCCCAGATTTCCAAAGAACCGATATACTTCGATTCAGGACGCGTGGATAATTCAATTTCATAGGATAAATGAAAAATCGAATAAAAGCGGTCAATGAATCGAATTAAATCAGCGACTTCGCTTTCAATCTGATCGGGACGCATGTAGATATGCGCATCATCCTGAGTAAAGGTACGCACGCGAAACAGACCGTTCAAAGCCCCGCTCGCCTCATGACGATGCACATGACCCAATTCACCCATGCGTATCGGCAAATCCTTGTAAGAATGCAGCCCGTTTTTAAACACCAGCAAAGAACCGGGGCAGTTCATCGGCTTGATCGCAAATTCCCGATCATCCACCATAGAGGTATACATATTTTCCGCATAATTATCCCAATGACCGCTCGTTTCCCATAACTCGCGACTCATCATCAGCGGCGTCTTAATAAACTCGTACCCTTCTTTCGTATGTTCCTCATACCAAAAATTCTCTAGTATGTTGCGCAAGATCATACCGTTTGGCAAAAAGAACGGCATACCGGGCGCATATTCGCTCATCATAAATAGGCCCATTTCCCGACCAAGCTTTTTATGATCACGCTTCTTGGCTTCTTCCAGCCACGCTAAATGTGCTTCCAGTTCCTCCTTGGTTTCAAAGCAAACACCGTAGATTCGCTGCAGCATTTTATTCTTTGCATCGCCCTTCCAATAGGCACCGGAATGCTTTAACAACTTAAAATTTTTACAGAGCTTTACACTTTCCACGTGTGGACCGCGACATAAATCGAAAAATTCACCTTGACGATAAATGGTAATATTGCCGTCCTCAAGACCTTCAATCAATTCCAGCTTATAGTGATCATGCGCAAACATTGTCAAGGCATCCTCCTTGGACACTTCCTCACGCACAATGCGCTTCCCGTCCTTGGCAATCTTTTTCATTTCCTTTTCAATCTTTTCCAAATCCTCATCCTTAATCACATCATTACCTAAGTCAATATCATAATAAAAGCCCTCGGCCACAACCGGTCCTACCCAAAACTGCGCCTGCGGATACAGCCGTTTTACCGCCTGCGCCATCATATGAGCACAGGAATGATTCAGGACATTTAATTTTGCGTCTTCCTTAAAGTTAATCATACTTGTCTCCTTCCATAAAAAAAGACTGAAATCAAAGGACGTCAGTCTGTACGCGGTACCACCTTTGTTCATGAATCAATGATCCATGCCCTCAATCTTACGTAACGTGCAAGCATCGGTACACCTTTTCAGGGACAGCTCCAAGGGAGTAAAGCATAACACTCTCAATGATTTTTCATCAGCCAATCATCTCTCTGCATCAAGCTAATATGCCTCATATCCTCTTCATTGCTTTTCTATGCATATTTATACAACAAATTCATGGCTTTGTCAATGATATTGCCCTTGAAACAAGACCATATAACACCTTTACGAAATGAATCATAGTAGATAAAACCGATTCATTACTCATGATGAAATTTTTCACGCTCCATATGATTATCGCTTTTCAAAGTGAAAAACACTCATCTATCGTTTTTCTAAGGAATGTGAATTCCAATATTCATGTATTTTTTTGTGACTTATAAAAAAATGTTACAAAATTGTGCATAAAAAGTGTTAAAATAATAGTACCTTGGGTAAAAATCTTATCAGTCATAAATGGTAATTTTTACCATCGTGTATATGATGATAAAGAATTGGGAGTAGAGGTGTCTTATGAGAAAAACATATGGCTATGTTCGGGTTTCTTCCAGAGACCAGAATGAAGCAAGGCAGTATTTGGATTTATTGGAATTCGGAATTGATGAAAAAAACATTTATATGGATAAACTCAGCGGAAAAGACTTCAATCGTCCTTCCTATCACAAGTTGGTCTATAAAAAAATCAAGCCTGGTGATTTGTTGGTAATCAAAAGCATTGACCGCCTCGGCCGCAATTACAATGAAATTTTACAGGAATGGAAATACATCACCAAGGAAAAAAATGTCGATATTAAAATATTGGACATGCCCTTGTTAGATACCGATCAAAATAAGGATTTGATCGGCACCTTGATCGGAGATATTGTCTTACAGCTGCTCTCTTTCGTCGCTGAAAATGAGCGTGTGAACATTCATCAGCGTCAAGCGGAGGGCATCAAGGCTGCCAAACTTCGCGGAGTGCGTTTCGGACGTCCGGAAATTCCGGTGCCGGATGATTTTGAAGATATTTTGGAGAACTGGCAAGGTGGAACCCTGGCTTCCAAGGATGCCATTGCCATATCCGGTTTAAAGTACAGTACATTTTATAAAAAAGCCAAAGTAGTCAAAAATCGCAAACAAAAACAAAAAGGAGCTTTATCCTCACAGGAGTAATAAAGCTCTTTTTTTCATCATGATCAATTTACCAGCTGCCGCCGCCACCGCCGCCAAAGCCGCCGCCGGAGAATCCTCCCCCTGAGAAACCGCCAAAGCTACCGCCGCCACTGCTGAAGCCGGATCCCTGTGAAGGTTCACTGTATCTCATTGAATGAGAAATATGGTGGAAGGAACGATGAAACGAGCTCCACCAAATCCAAGTAGAAAAGCCGTCATAATAATTGGTTGATTCATACCATATTGGCTGTGGAATGATCAAATCCTCGAATTTAGATGCCCACACATCGCTGACACCCAGCACATACGCATAAGGCAATACATCAAAGAAAGCCGATGGATTTTCCTGTGCCAATAATTCAATGCGATCCTTTTCACAATTCAAAATGAAATCCTTCAATCCAAGAATCTGCCCTAACCAGCGATTTCCCTGTTTGGTGCGCTTGTCCATAAACATGAGCACAAGCAGCTGAATGATTTGTGCGGTGATGTAGATGATGGCATAAAGCAGGCTTCGTTCATTACCCAAGACTAACATCACAACTACGTTAATCATCCAAATGATTCCATGGAAGAAGAAGCACATGCCCCATAATAATAGATAATTGCGTTTTTTCATCACATAGCGCTTACGCATCAAGTAAATCCACGGCAATCCTGCCACAAATGCAAAAACCGCGATAATAAAGGCAGGAAACGTCATTTCCATCATGCCATAATGCATATAGGAAACAGCCAGCAAGCATAGAAAGGAAGGCAGTGCGATCATAAAACACATCATCACTTGTAAAAATAAACTAGAACCGGTAAAGATGCGCCGTGATTTCGCATGAAAATAATTTGTCAAACCCTTCAAGGCCTTTAACAACCCCTGTCCTACAGAAATCGCCTTTAAATCCGTTTCATCCACGAGTTCTTTGTGCTTAAAAATGGCGTCAAAGAACGTTCGCTCATACGGCTTGGTATCGCCTTCATCCATATCGCGCAGTTTTTCCAGCTTTAAATGATGATATTCATCTTCATGAATCTTTAAATAGCCGCGCCGTGCCCAATCAATAATCAGCGATAGGACATCCTTTTGATCAGCACACGCATCGACAACATAACCTACTGCGGCACTATCTAAGCCCTCAGGCGGCTGAAATTCCACCGTGACCACTACATCATCATCTTTGCCGAAACGCAAGAACAGCGCCAGTGAAACGAGTGTTAACGCCACTGTCGCAATGATCGCCATCATCAAATAATCCTTTGGCTCGGGGAATTGGAAGTAGCCTTCCTCTAATGGTATCATAATCGTTGCGGATTCATTGGCATGAAGCATTCTGGTCAATTTACCCTCTATGCGCTTGCCGTTTACGCTGTGGGTCAGATTTTGATAAGCGGCGCCATAAGCACCGGTATACGCACTGATTCGCTCCCCGTCAAATGCCTTTGGCATATCAATCGTATACGACATATTTTTCACAATGGTATCAAAGCCGTTGCCAATTAAATTCCAATATACCATCTGCGTTCCGTTTAAATCCAAATCCTTTGTGTGAACTTGATAAGAAATCGTATAGTGCTGTTCGCCGATCACCGTTTCATCAGGGTCACCGATTTGGATCACGACACCGCCGCCGCTTACATCAATGTCACAAGTCGGCGCATCACCGCAGGAAATGTGATCAACGGGAAAATAATAATCGTGGTATTTCGCATCGCCGCTTGTCTCATCAGTCCATTTCATTTCATATTTGGTGGGAATGGTACGGTAAAAGCCATGACGATATTCACTAAAATCCAGCGTATATTCTTCTTCTACATAATACGTACCATCTTCCTCAACGCGCATCGCAATGTGCAAATCCTCAATTGTAAATGCTTCGCGGGCTTGAATCGGCGTAATTACCATACCCAGCATCACCAAGCTGATTGTCAGCCATTGCCACACTTTTTTCATCCTATCATCTCACTTTCCAAAAAAGGACAGCATCACACTGTCCTAAAACTGTACCTTTACATTTTCACGCTGTACCGCATCAGGAATTTCATACAGCGGCTTGCGGGAAAAATGGAACAGTCCGGCAAGAATATTGCGCGGAAATACTTCAATCGCATTGTTAAAATTCAAGGTGATGGCATTGTAAAACTTGCGGGCGTTAGTAATTTCACCCTCAATACCCTTCAGTTGCGACATTAATTCACTGTAATGCACATCCGCCTTCAATTCCGGATAAGACTCGGAGATCGCATACAAGGGTCCCATCATCGCCTGTACCTTTTGTTCACCGGCGATTCGCTCATCCATTCCTTTGGCGGAAACAGCCAGATTACGGGCAGCTACCACATTTTCCAGTGTGGTGCTCTCATGCTTGGTATAACCCTTGATTGTTTCTACCAAATTCGGAATCAAATCATAACGCTTTTTCAAATACACATCCATTGTAGAGAAGGCTTCCTCTACCTTATTGCGCAGTCGTACCAGCTTGTTATAGCCGCTGATGACCCATAGTATCACCAATACAACCACCGCAATCACTACCATTACCCAAATTGATGGCATAATCATTCCTCCTTTTATTAATTGCCTATATTACAAAATTTCCGTTTTGAAAGATCGCTACCCATTCACCGGCAGCTGTTTCTCCTTCCACATTCATGTCGGCGGTACCGAACATAAAATCCACATGAATGAAAGAGACATTGATTCCCTTCTCCTTGAGCTCTGCATCGCTTAGTTGTGTTCCCCCCTCTAAGCAAGAAGGATAAGCACTGCCCAGCGCCAAATGACAAGAAGCATTTTCATCAAACAGTGTTGTATAAAACAAGCATCCGCTTTGCGAAATCGCAGAATCATATGGAACCAAGGCGACCTCTCCCAAGGATGTACTGGACTCATCCATCGCCAGCATTTCCTTTAATACTTCTCGACCTTCCTTCGCATCATATTCAACGACCTTGCCCTGTGCAAACGTAAAGTGGAAGTCGCGGATGATATTGCCGTTATAGATTAACGGACGGCTCGCCACCACCTTGCCCTCAACCTTATCCTTATGTGGAGCGCTAAACACCTCCTCAGTGGGGATGTTGGGATTAAAACGTACCCCGTTTTGCGCTACTTCACTGCCCCCGCCCCATACATGATGATCGACGAGGCCCACCATCAGATCCGTTCCCAATGAGTTGGTAAAATGCAGGCGCTGAAAGGCATAATCATTCAGCTTGGCAATCCGCTGTTGAAACAGTTCATCACGTTTTTGCCAAGTGACGAGCGGATCAATTCCTTCTTCAATATATACGCATTGGAAAATTTCATTCCAAAGTGAATTCAGCGCTGCCGCAGGCGTTTGATCCGGAAAAACCATCGCAGCCCATTCAGAATTGGGTACTGCCACAATCGTCCACTGTACCTTGCTGGACAACGTATAATCTTGTACTTCCTTACCAGCTTTGGCCATAGCGCGTGAGCGAATTGCCATCTTTTTAGGATCACAATCCTTTAATGCATCGGGATGCGGGGAAATGATATGCATACAGCACGCACCCTTTTTCAAATAATCCAGTTGCTTGTCTATTTGCCAGTTATGAACCTCCCCCAATGTTTCCTCATCCTGATATAAATAATGACAGCGCTCCAGTGCACTATCGCTATAAGTGACGAGCACTTCTCGCGCTCCTGCCTCATATGCCTGTTCCACGACCAACCGTGTAAACGCCACTGTCTCGATATCCGCTGTAATCAATAAGGTTTGGTGTTCCTGCAGATTCACACCAGATTTCACCGCTAATCGAGCATAGGCCGCACATAATAATTGATTCATTTTCAACCTCCTTCAAAAACAAATGGCTTCCTTTGGTTGTTTGTGTCATTGTATCACATTTTCGATTGTCTGACATCAATTTTCAAAGTATTTCTATGTTATTTTATCATCGCAATCCATCCGGCATGCACATTGTTTGAAAAAAGACACCTAAAGGTGTCTCACGGTTATTTTACTTCGATGATTTTCATCGCGTTGGTCGTGCCGCTTCCGGTTGGATATCCTGCCACCAATAGTATCGTTTCCCCTTCCGCAATGCCATGCATTTTCGCAATTTCACGTGCCAGTTCACTTTCGTTATTGGCATTATTAACAATATCGGATTTATAGGTGATGACACCCCAGTTTGCCGCTAACGAACGTTGCGTTTTATCATCAAAGGTCACAGCGATAATCGGTGCCTTCGGACGGTATTTCGATAAGCGTCGTGCTGTATTGCCTGACTGGGTAAAGGCGACAATTGCCGCGACATCCATCGCTAAAGCGGTATCCGCCACCGATATACCGATCGCATCGTTTTTTGTGCGCTGCGAATTACCGATCTGCTTGCTTAAGGTTTCCTGATAGGGATAAATTTGTGATTCAATCGCAGTGGCGATTTTCACCATCGTTTGTACTGCCTCTACGGGATAATCACCGGCTGCGGATTCTCCACTTAACATTATCGCATCCGTTCCATCCAAAATCGCATTGGCAACATCGCTTGCCTCCGCTCTGGTGGGACGCGGGTTTCCTTGCATACTCTCTAACATGTGGGTTGCCGTCACTACCGGCTTTCCCATCTCGTTGGCAATGCGGATGATCCGTTTTTGATAAATCGGAACGAGTTCCAGTGAAACATCCACTCCAAGATCGCCGCGGGCTACCATGACACCGTCTGCGACATCTAAAATATCACGCAGATTATCAAATCCCTCTTGATTTTCAATTTTGGGAATAATCTGAACATCGTCGCGACCTTCCTCATGACAAATTTTACGAATTGCCAATACATCCTCCTTACGGCGAGTAAAGGAAGCCGCAATATAGTCAATACCTTGTTGGCAGCCAAAGCGAATATCCGCTTCATCCTTTGCGGATACAAAGGGCATAGATAGCTTTACACCGGGTAAATTACAGCCCTTTTTGCTTTTCAGCACATGGGGATTTTCAATCCGGCAGCGCAGCTCACCGTCCTTTTTCTCCAGTACCGTTAAACGGCATTTGCCATCATCAATCAGAATCGTACCGCCTACGTTCACATCGTCAAATACTTCGGGACACTGAATATGAAAGCGCTCCTTACTTCCCAGTATCTTCTCACGTACAATCGTGACAATATCGCCCTTTTCATACGCTTCACTGCCGTTAGCGAAATCACCGAGGCGTACCTCCGGTCCCTTCGTATCCAATAAAATCGCAATATTGCGGTTCATTTCTTGATTGACTTCGCGAATGTTGCGAATTCGCTGTCCGTGTTCTTCAAAATCACCATGGGAAAAATTCAGCCGAATTAAATCCATTCCGTTTTCAATTAGCTTTTTCATCATGTCCTTGCTTTCGGAAGCAGGACCGATGGTACAGATAATTTTTGTCTTCTTTTCCATATCGTAAATGCATTTCCTTTCCTTGCGTAACTAACCTTTATACCAAGCGTTCAAACAAATTCTGTAATTGCTTACGTGAAGTACGCGGCTGATTCAAGGCCGCTTCAATCGGGATAGCGATCATCTCGTTGTCCTTGATGCCGACACATTGACCGCCGATCCCCTGCATTAATAAATCCACAGCTTTTTCTCCCATACGAGAAGCCAGTACACGATCTGTCGGAGTTGGCGAACCTCCGCGCTGTACATGACCCAGTACGGTTGCCCGACCGGAAAAGCCGGTACTCAAACTGATTTTACGGGCAAACTGATGAACATCGGTCATCTTTTCCGAAATGATGACGATCGCATGGCGTTTCTTGCGAATCAAGTCCAGATCACGCAATCGCTCAAGAATTTCTGTTTCTTCAAAGCCTGTTTCCGAGTTACAGACAATCTCCGCACCACAGGCGATTCCCGACCAGATGGCAAGATCACCACAGCGATTGCCCATAACCTCTACCACCGAGCAGCGATGATGAGAGCTGGAGGTATCACGCAGCTTATCGACCGCCTCCACAATGGTCGTTAGTGCCGTATCAAAGCCGATCGTGAAATCGGTAGATGTAATGTCGTTATCAATGGTACCGGGTAAGCCGATACAGTTGATTCCCATATCCGTCAGAGCTTGGGCTCCGCGATAGCTTCCATCTCCACCGATGACGACAATCGCTTCAATACCGCGCTTTTGAAGCTGTTCTACCGCTTTGATCCGAACGGCTTCATCTTTAAATTCCGGCAATCGTGCCGATCCCAGCACTGTACCGCCGCGATCGATAATATCACCGACATTGGCCTTGGTCAATGGCTCAATATAGCCTTCCACCATCCCCTTATAGCCATTATAAATTCCGAACACTTCGATTCCGCTGTTTAATGCCACACGGGTTACGGCACGAATGGCCGCATTCATTCCCGGCGCATCACCACCGGATGTCAGAACTCCTATGCGTTTCACCATATGCAATTCCTCCATTCCTGTACATTATACTCTTATCATCACGTTTTTTCTACCTTTATTTTCGTCGGGATTCCCCTTTTACGTGTTCCTCATTCGCTAGGGTGCGAATCCGTTCGATTAATCGCTCAGCCGCCATCGGTTCACTTGTTTGAGTACCTCTTAGCGCATAGCGTTCTTTTAATTCATCAAGACTATAATTACTTGTAAAAAATGTCAAGCGATGATGTTCCATGCGCGCATCCAATAACGGAAATAAAATATCATCACGACTCCATGACGTTACACTTTCCCCTCCGATATCATCCAAGACCAATACCGCCGCATTGCGAAGATTGCGCAGTCGTGTTTCCATGGCTTCATGATCATGAAACATCCGCTTCAAATCGGAAATCAGCTGTGCCGTATTGATAAAGGCGACATATATCTTCTTTTTTGCGTAGTGATTTGTGATTCCTGCGGCTAAATAGGATTTTCCGGCACCCGGCTTGCCCCAAAAATATAGCCCCTTAGTTGGCTGTTCCTGCATCAGAAAATCCACTACATGACCTACTGTATTTTGATAGTCATTACTTTCTTGATCCAAATCAAGCGTTGTCACATTGATTGCCAGCTGCGCCTCGCTCACCTTTGGCTCCAGATAATAAGCACCGTGAGCCAACGCCTGTTCATGTTCCTTAAGATACTTACAGCGGTGAATGCCCACATTTAAAAACTGATCCATATACAAGTCCTCATATTGACCGCGAATCGGCTGGGTACAATATTTCAAGCCTTGACAGTGATCACAGCGCTTCACATTCTTGACCCAATCCGCAAAGCGTCCGGTATGTTCATAGACAAATGATTCCGGCAGCTGATTGGCTTTAAGCCATTTTTTTACCTGTCGATTTTTGGTGAGCTTTTGATAGGTTTCTTTCTTCCAGCGCTCTGCCGCTTCGTTGTATTCCGGCACAAACTTGACTTTATCCATACTGATCCCTCAACTTTCGCATTTTCTCTGCTAATTCTTCTTTACTTATTTCCAATTCCTCATCTTCGTTATCTTTCTCATAAAACCATTTTGGCAATTCCTTCTGTTTTGGTTTACTATTAGGCTGTTTCGCTTCTTCCTCAATGTGACGCAGCGCCTTCTCCTTGGTATCAATTCCCAATCTGACCCAGGTCGAAGCCACCTTTTCCACATAATTGCGCCTTAGCGTCTGATTACAGCGATCCAGCACATATTCAATTAATACGTTAATCAGCTGCGGCTCAAAGTGATATTGTTCAAACAGCACATGGTCAATGAGATTTTGATCTGCGCGCGATACCGCAATCCCTTTTTGTTTTTCCTGTAAAAAACGAATCGGCGGCAGCTGATAGGGATCCTCAATCTGTTTCGTAAACTCCTTTTGCGATTGTTGTAAATAGCGCACCAGTTTATGACGATCTAAGTGGTTGGTTTTCAAATCCATGCTTTTACCGACCAGCTTTTGCATTTCTTTCTCATCAATCCCGTAGATATCTGCTTTTTCTGCGATGAAATCTAAATTTTCCTTGGTTCGCTCACTCAGTGGCAAAAGCATGGGTGAAAGATCATTTAAAAAGCGATCAAAGCGAAAATTCATTGAAGTCTGGGGCAAAGTGGGACGCAGATCCATAAATTGTTGTTCCTGTTGTTCGCTCCAATTTTGAAACATATCCCTGATATGAGCCGTGATTTCCTGATACGTTGATATATCCTCATGATCTTTGGCAAAGCTGCGCTTCATATGTTCGAAAACCTGTTTTCCCATTTTCTTCATATACATTCTGCCAAACACATCATGGCGCAAAAAGGCGGAAGCACTTAGCGGCTCCTGTAACTGATAACAGTAGCGATTCTTTGCACCATCATAAAACGTCTTTAACAACAAATACTGCTCGAGTAGGATGCGATTGGCTTCGATCGCTTCCATGGATAAATCACTCAGCTTGCATATCAATACATGATTTTTGATCTTCACCGGTACCGCTGCCAATGCACTGAGCGTTTCATACAGAGCAACGGCATGTCCTCCAATAAGAGGACGATACAACAGCCGTAATACATGTATCTGTTCATTGCTTAAAGGAACAAACGATTCGATTTTTAGGTGATCTTCTTTATTTAACACGAATTCATTCCTCCCTTAAGCGCTGTAACTGTATATCAATTTGACTTTTTAATGATTTTAAATCTTCATTGTTATGGAAAACTACATCAGCACGAGCGCATTTTTCTTCCTGCGACAGCTGATTGGATAAGCGACGCAGCGCTTCCTTGCGCGATACGTTGCGTTGATTGTGAAGACGTTCCAACAGTATTTCCTCGTCACTGCGTACCACCCAAATCTCATCAAACAGCGATTCCCAATGCGATTCAAACAACAGCGGTACCTCCACTACTACAAGCGGTTCTTGACATTGGTCCATTTGCTCGATCACCGCCGCTTGAATCAGTGGATGCATAATCGCCTCTAGTTGTTGTTTTTTGTCTAAATCGGTGAATACCAGATCACTGAGCGCTTGTGTATTTAAGCTGCGATCCTCACTCAGCACTGCTTCTCCAAAGGTTTCTAAAACCCGCTGATAGCCGATTTCATCCCGTTTCAGCAAGTGTCGATTCACTTCATCACAATCAATCACCGTGATACCCGCTTCCTTTATCAGCGCCGCTGCACTGGACTTTCCAGCCCCCATTATGCCGGTTAAGGCAATTTTTATCGAATGTTTCATCTTTTATCGTTTCCTCTGACATTTTGGACAATAGTATGTACCTCTTGTTGCGACGAATTTCTTGCGAATTATCGCGCCGCATATCGGACAGGGCTCATTTGCTTTGGCGTGTACTTGTAGCTGGAGCTGAAAGCGTCCGTCCACTCCCAATGAGGAAGTATAGGATCGAATCGTAGTTCCTCCACTTGCCATCGCCTCGCTTAAAATACGCCGAGCATGTTCTAATAATCGATCATATTCCTTCATACGTAGCTTGGCTATCGGTGTCTCCGGATGCCGTTTCAATGCAAAACAGATTTCATCCGCATAAATATTGCCGATACCCGCCATTACGCTTTGATCCAGTAATGCCTGTTTTAATACAATCTTGCGCTGATGCAGACAATCGTATAGATACTGGGCGTTCACGCGTTCATCGAACACATCATAACCGCAATGCGCAAAAGCCTTTTGTTTTGTTAAATCCACGCTGCGATCATAGAGATAAAAGCGTCCAAACTTGCGCGTGTCATGATAGCGCAGCTGCCGTCCATCGCGAAAGGTAATAATCAAATGCGCATGCTTGGGATCATAAGGCTCATCAGAGGACTGTACATAATACTTTCCCTCCATCCGCAAGTGCGATACCAGCACATAATGATCAAGGCGAAAAATTAAATATTTACCGACACGATCATATTCACGAATGGTTTCTCCCACCAATGCCGCCGCAAAGCCCTGCGGTGTTTCATTTTCAACAATCCGCGGCCAGCGCACCTCCACAGTAGTGATCTGTGGATGTCCTAACTGTACCTCCAACGTTTTTCTAACCGTTTCTACCTCCGGCAATTCCGGCATTTTCTTCACCTACTTTGCATCATACCAATTCTTTCCGACACTCGCTTCGGCAATCAGCGCTACCTTCAGCTTCATCGCTTCCTGCATTCCCTGCTCTATAATTTTCTTCATTTGCGCTTGTTCTTCCAGCGGCACTTCAAAAATCAATTCATCGTGTATTTGTAGAATCATCTTGGATTTCATTTGTTGATTTTGCATTTCTTTATGGATTCGCAGCATCGCTACCTTGATCAAATCCGCTGCGCTGCCTTGAATCGGGGCATTCATAGCTGCTCGTTTGCCGAATTCACGCATCATATAGTTTTTATCCTTGATTTCCGGGATATAGCGACGGCGTTGAAACAGTGTTTTGACATAACCGTGTTCCTCGCAATACGCAATCGTTTGATCCATGAAAGTGCGAATGCGTGGATAGGAAGCAAAATATTTGTCGATAAAATCACGGGCTTCCTTGCGAGTGATCCCGAGCTGTTCGCTTAAGCCAAAATCGCTCTGACCGTAAACAATACCGAAGTTAACGGTTTTGGCAGTACGGCGCATTAATGCATCGACGTCCTGTTCCTCTACATCAAAAATTTCCATGGCGGTTTTCGTATGAATATCCACTTGATTGTTAAATGCCTGAATCATCTCATGTTCATCCGCCATGTGCGCCAGCATTCTCAACTCAATTTGGGAGTAATCCGCACTCATCAACACACTGCCTTCCGGTGCTACAAACGCCTTGCGAATTTCCTTACCTGCTTCATCACGGACCGAAATATTTTGTAAATTGGGATCACTGGAAGATAAACGACCAGTTTGCGTTTGGGTTTGATGGAATATCGTGTGAATACGCCCATCCTCATGAACATGCTTGCTTAATCCAACCGCATAGGTAGAATAGAGCTTGGCAAATTTGCGATGTTCCAGCAGCAGTGATATAATCGGATGAACGTGAATCAGCTTTTCGAGCACATCCGCTGAGGTACTACGCTTTTTTCCTGCCTTCAATCCAAGATCATCATACAGCACAACTGCTAATTGCTTGGGTGATTGAATGTTAAATTCATATCCTGCCATTTCATAAATCTGTGTTGACAGCGATTCCAGTCTGCTTTGTGTCGCCTGCGCTATTTGAGCTAGCACCTCTAAATCACACAATACACCGTTTTTCTCCATTTCAAACAAAACGCGAACTAACGGCATCTCCATGCTTGTGAACAATTCCAGCATATCCTGATTTTCCAGATCTTTACGCAGCGAATCGATCCATTTGCTTAAATTAGCACACTGCGTACATACATAGTCTACACGAGATGCCTCATCACTGTTCATTCCTTTGCCTGGTTTGCCATATATTGTAGTTTTCTCCGGCGCAGCATAGTCGTACTTACGGGCGAATTTATCATAATCGTTGATCGTACCATCTAACAGAAAAGCAGCGATCTGTATATCGAAGGCACAATCCGCAAATGGGATGTTCGCCTTATGTAATGCATGATACATGCCTTTCGCATCCCAAGTACACCACATATCCGCAGCCTGGATAAAAGCCAAAAATCCTTGATCCTGTTTTGCATCATCCAAGCGAATGTATTGGATCTTCTCTATGTTTCCAATGGCAAAGCCATATAATACCGCATGACAATAATGTTCACAATCAAGATCCGCAAATACTACACTGTCCTTTTTTAATAAGGCTTCATCCACGTGCGTAACCGTTTCCATATCAACGGGCACTTCACTTTCAGCGATCGACTGTTTCTTTAATAAGCTGTTCATCTCGTATTTGCGAAAGAAATCATTCAGTTCCTGCGGCTTTGGTGTATATTGTAAATCCGCAACCGTAAATGGTAAGGACAGATCGGTTTTGATCGTTGCTAAGCGTTTGGATAAGAAAGCATTCTCTCGATCTTGTACCAGTTTTTCCTTCAGCTTACCCTTCTGTTCATCGACATGCTCATACACCTCATCAACGCTGTGATATTGTGCTAACAGCTTGAGTGCCGTTTTTTCACCGATTCCCTTTACACCTGGAATATTATCCGATGCATCACCCATCAACGCCTTCAAATCAATGATCTGTAATGGGACGATTCCCTTTGTTTCCATCAGCTTGGCCTCATCCATGATCTCGATTTCACTTAGTCCCTTTTTCATCACATAGACGTCGGTAGTCGGATCAATCAGCTGCCATAAGTCCTTATCACTGGAAAGAATATGAATTTGAAAATCCGGATAGCTTTTCGCCATTGTACCGATGATGTCATCGGCTTCAATGCCGTCTTCCTCATAGCGATGGATACCTGCCGCGTCCAGGTATTCTCGAGCCATTGGCATTTGTACAACCAATTCCTGATCCACTTCTTTGCGTGTTCCCTTATAGGCATCATACAGCTGATGACGAAAGGTCTCTTTCCCACTATCCCATGCCACCAGAATGACATCAGGATGAATTAAGGTCAACGCCTTCTCAATCATCATCACAAAACCATAAACCGCATTGGTTGGAATGCCGTTGCTTGTGCTCATTCGATAACCATAGCTTGTCGCATGATATGCTTTAAAGAGCATATTATTGCCATCAATTAATAACATCTTCTTCATTGTTTTATCCTCGCAATTCGCTATTATTTTACCACAGTTTCCCCTACTTACCTACGCTTTTTACAACTTTATTGGTCCAGAAGAAAATCGCAGCGATACTGCGATTTTCTATTTCTGTTTTATTCTGCCATTTCTTCCAGCATTTTCAAATTCTGATACATCAGCGATTTATAATCCAAGTTGTTGTTTTTTTCTTCTTCACTCAAGGAAGAAAGATTACTCATATTCACCGATATTAAGCCAAGCTCTTTCACCAGCTGATCATGCAAAGCCAGCATATCAGCAGGCAAATTCGCTTCCTTTACGATATAACGCACACCATCATCTTGAATCCGCGCCTTAATTAAGCGCAACTGGGAATCACTAGGCAATGCCCCATATTTGGATAAACAAATCGGATAAACCTTAACACCATATGATTTCTGCCAATTACCAAAACTGGGAGTCAAGGATACAAAGCTGATATTTGCTCCGCTATCCTTCAATTCCTGATAGTCCGCATCCATTCGCGCCAAATCATTCATCAGCTGATCGAAATTCTGTCGGAATACCTTTGCGTACTCCGGATATTTTTCACAAAGCCATTCGCAGATGGTGGAACCCATCGAACTCATGGAAATCGGATCGATCCACAAAATCGGATCCTTTTCATAAAGATCGACATCCTTAAAAACATCGCCGTCGTACCATGGCGTTTCTGCCGTCACGATCTTTCCGTCTAACTGCGTTGATGTATAGCGGTGAAACTGATTTAAAGCACTGATGGTACTGAGATCCACCATATTGATTTTGGAGGATCGGATGTCATCCAGATATAATTCCATATAAGGTTCCAACCCGCCGATATAAAACAAAACATCGGCATGATCCAATATGGATTCATAATCATCCACAATTTGCGAACGCTGAATCAGCGAATCTGTTGTGATGTTGGTTACACTGATATAATCACCGCCGATTTGATCTGCCAAATATGCGATTGGATAGCTCGTCACAACGACTTTGGGATTGCTGGGACGACATCCGCTGCATAAGCTCGTGATCAGAAACAGCGATATCAATATGCATTTCTTTTTCATACCTACCTCCTTGTGTTTCATTATATCACAAAACATAGTATGGTGGTAGCGAAACATCTGTCCCTGAAACAGCATCACATAAAAAACTAATTCTACTTTTAGAATGATATACCGTATTCATTTCACCATCAAAGCTTTGATGTAGTCGCTAATATATGCTTAAGCACTTCCCTTTACCGCTTCCAATTATCCAGCATTCCAAATGGTCTATGAATATCATTGTTTTGTCAAAGCACGATGGGCTCGCGATGTGTCGGCATAGCATCATGAAAATATGCACGCAGCCATTCATCCTCAAGCATCCAGCCATGCTTACTTTTCATCATATTCGTATTGGCACGAAATAAATCTTCCTTGCGATTTGCCCGCAAGCGTCCTTTAGGTGGATGGTCACGACGATAATGATAAAAGACAATACGATCATATGCGATATTTTTCCAGCACATCACAATCTGAAATAATAAAAAGCCCATAACGAGCCAAGCGCTGGCTGTGGTGATGATTCGGTAATGAAATAACATGGTAAGATTTATGAGGCTGGTGAGATAGGTCAAGTGCTGTGCCGTGCGATAGCGGAAAAACAAATGATAAAATGACTGTACTAAGCGCCCTCCGTCAAGAGGATAGATCGGCAACAGGTTAAAGATAAGTATGGACGTGTTCAAGTAACATAAGTAATCTGTATAAGCAGAAGATAACAGATGACAAGCATTCAACCAAGCAAAAAAACAGGGAAAAAGTAAATGCGTCAGAGGACCTGCCGCCACGATCGCCATTTCCTGCCAAACGCTGCCCATGCCCATCGTTGGCATTTGAGCACACAAGCCAAAGGGATAGATGATGATGGAGCGAATCGGGTAGTGAAAATACCGTGCCACCATCATATGCGCTACCTCATGAATACTCAGCATCAAAAACAGAAACAAAAGTGTTTTTCCCATATGCGATAGAATCATGAACGGTAAAAAGAGTATCCACCATAACGATATGCGTATTTTCATGAACCCAATGCGCTTGTCAAATCAATGCGTTGATTGTCTTTGATAATATCCAGTGTCACATATTCATTAAATGTTCCAATTACGGCACCCTTTTTTAACCGCTCATTCGCTTTAATCGAAATCTGATTCAAATGTCCATACGTAATAATAACGCCATTATCATGGCGGACGGTGACACTGTTTTTGGCAGGATCCTTTTCCTCCACATGCAGTACAACACCGTCCAAAATTAAATTCGCTTGGTTGGTTCCATTCGCATATTGATTATCTTTTAACAACGTATAGGTTGGTAATGCGGCGACGCTTTCCTCCTTCGGTGTAGAAGAAAACCAATGATCAAAAGGCAGCCACTCACTGACGCTGGCTATGGACAAATTTTCAGGCAACTGTACCAAATTGATTTTATCATTAATTAAATAAGCCAATGCGACTACCGCAACCATCATAATTCCCATCAAGCCGCGATAAATCAATCGAAACACCAACGGCTGGTGGTCTTCCTCGCCTCCCCGACGGTGCGCAATGCGTTTGCGGATTTCCTTCATTTCGTTCACTTCATCCACCTCCTGCTTCTACTATATGCGTATCCCTCACCCCTTTAGAAGATGAAGATCAAAAAAACAGGCATATCGCCTGTTTTTCATTCGTCAATTTTCGCAACTTCCTGATGATGAGGATCTTCACTATATGTTTCACAGATGCCTTTAATGGCAATCGCCAACGGAATGGAAAACATAATTCCAATCGCTCCGTAAATAACACCGCCGGCAAATACCGCAAAGAGCGTTACTAGCGGACCAAGCGCACTTCGCTTTTCATGAATCAGCGGTGAAATTACATAGGCGTCAACATTAGATAAAACACAGATTCCTGCAATTAGAAAGGCAATGCGAATCGGTGAGAGTGACAACGCGGTTAAAATGCCGATACTATTGGCCAGAGTACCGCCCAAATACGGTACTAACTGTCCTAACGATGTCAATAAGCCGATAATAATCCAATCCTCATGTCCAATCAGAAAATAAAACAAACTGTATTCACAAAATTTGATCGCCATCAGAATTAATAAGGACTTTAAATAAACACTGACATCCTCATCAATGCGCACCATATATGGCCGCGCTCCGGTATAAAAAATTTGTACAAAGCGAACAATATATTCCTTAATCCGATCAAAATCAGCCATCATGTAAATCGCTATAATAATCGTAAACAACAGATTGGTAATTACATTCAAAAACGAATTCATAAAGCCCGGAAGTGAGCTCATAATGTTGGGCAGCCAAGTATCATAGGCCCCTAAAAAGCTGGTGATGGAATCAGTGATACTATCAACGAGATCAAAGTTTTCAAATTCTCCGTAAAGGATGATCTTTTCACCGATCCACTGCACACCCTGAATCAAATTGGCAATAAAGCCGGAAATCTTGTCATAAAGCATCGGCATCAATACAAGGCAAAGGATGATAAACAATACGATAACACTTATCCAAAAGCCAAGTATGGCGATGTTTTTATGAATTCCCTTTTGTTCTAATTTTGCGATGAGCGGATGAACAACATAGGCGATCAAAAAACCTAATATAAACGGAGTAAAAATACTCTTGAGCATCGAAAACCAATTTCCCCATATTGAAGCAGTCAATTTCAGCAGGAGCAGAATCAAAAAAAACAGCATGATTTTGCCCATCATCTGGATACTGATTTTCTCATCCATTCGTTGTAAAAAGCGGCGAATCATGGCTTACACCTCCTCCTGCTTTATTATTTTATCATAAATTGTCTAAAAAAAACTACCGTAAAGATAGTTTTTGTTGTTCATCCAAAGATTTTCTGCAAGAACCGCTTTTCTTTGTATTTGGGCAAGGGAGCCGGCTGACCATCAAGCCGCTTTGCCATAGCCACAAAGCATTCATAGACAAGCGACTGTTTCGATAAGGAGATCGGAATTCCCCGGTTATTGGAGCGAATCACACTTTCATCCTCATACACGTATCCCAGCAGTTCAATACTCAACCAATTTAGCGCATCCTCCAAGCGAATGGAAATGCCTTTTTCAATAAAGCGGGGATTCATACGATTAACAATTAAACGAATGGAGTGCATTTGTTCCTTCATTAAAATTCCAATCACCCGATCTGCATCCTGCATTGAGGTAATATCCAGATTGGTCACCAATAATACATCCTTTACACAAGCAATACTATGTACAAAACCTGATTCAATTCCCGCCGGTGTGTCGAGCAAAATATAGTCAAATTTTTGTTTCAGCTCCTGCACAACGACTTGTAAATCTCCGCCTTGAAAATATCGTAGATTTACTGATTTACATGCAGGCAACAGAAACAAGTTATCCTCTCGCTTATCTTTTAGAATCGCTTTTTCCAGCGGACAGATCCCTTCCATGACATCCCGCAAGTCATAAATGACACGATTTTCTAATCCCAACATTACATCTAAATTTTTCAAACCAAGATCAACATCAATCAAGCATACCTTATGTCCCATCTGTGCCAATACAATTCCCAGATTGATACATACACTACTCTTTCCAACGCCGCCTTTTCCCGACGTTATCGCTATTGCACGGCCCACGTTCGTTCCTCCTTCAATTCCTTCAGGTGAAGTTTCCGCTCTTTATAATAAACCTGAGCCGGTGAAAAACTTGTCATATTCTGATAATGGGAATCACATATTCTGATATTTGCCTGAAAAAAGCTGGAAGCACAGATCGTACAATCCTCATGAATCAAATCAATATTTCCGCCTACGCTGCCGATACAGTAAATGCTTTCACTACTCGTGACAAACGCCTCAGCTCCGATCGATCCTATCAGCAGCACCTCATGATCAAATTCATATGTTTGACCACTGTGCAAATTTTCTTCCACGATGATCAAATTACACTGAGTACGATCTCGTTCTAATCCCAATACGATCGTTCCCGTATCATTGGCACAGCGTAAAATATCCAGTAGCTGATTGTCATCAATGTCATTTTCAATATGAAAAAAAGCCTCAAATTTCCCGCTGTGACCTTTTGTGCAGGCATTGAGTCTTTCTTTTAACACGGTTAAAAAAGATGGAAAATCATCAAAGGAACAGCATACCGTATAAGTATGATTTACCGCTTTGATCTTAATTTGAACCATTCAACCCTCTCCTCTTTTCTGACCTTGCGCTCTCTTGTCTCCATGTAGTCATCTTTTAAACGAATACAGGAAATCAGGATCAAGACCAGAACGGCATTGGCTAAAATAGTAAGAAATTCATAATTTACAAACCATGTCTGAATGCTCCATCCGGTCATCCGATTAAAGAACATACAGAAATATACCACACAGTCCTTAACGAAGATTGTCGAAATACAAAGAATGATCTGTTCCAGCATTGTATCGGTCATATGCTTCGACCATAGGTGTACAACAAAGGAAATGCAGAAAAAGCTGAGCGCATATATAAGGAACGTATTCGCAAAAAAGTGATCAAAAAACATGCCAAATGCAATTGCGAATAAGCAACTGTTTACCAATTCAAAACGACGCATTGTCAATACCATGGCACAAAACCCCAAGTTAGAAAAGAACATGAGGTCAGTCGCTATGGCATTATTGGGAAACAGCGCCATGATCACACCGTCAATCAAGAAACAGGTAGTCACAAACAGAATATGAATGGTCATGATCCTTCCTTCACTTTCTGTATCACTTGTACATAGTCAAAATTTTGAAAATCAGCGGCGGGCTTTACATAAATCGTCTTACCGATGGAATTGCTTAATTCTTCAATCGTATTGACCGTGCCGATTAACAAACCGCTGGGATATACGCCCCCCTTGCCGGATGTGATCACCTGCATATCCTCGCGAATCTCATGATTACCGTCAAACACGTGAATAACAAAAACACCGCGATTGGGATCATAGTTTTGTAAAATGCCTTCTGTGGATTCACTGTCGGAAATTGAAACCTTGACCGCAACGTTATTCTGTCGATCTTCACTCGTCAGTAGCTTCACCTTGCTGGTTGTTTTGGAGACATCACCGATTTTGCCGACAACACCTTTACCTGATAATACGATCATATCGCGCTTCATACCATCATCACTGCCCAGATCAATCGTAAACTGATTATCCCAAGAATCGGCATCGCGTACGATGACGGTTGCGGCGATCATCTGATATTGATTCAGCGCTTCTTTCATTTGCAGCTGCTCTTTCAGCTCTGCAATCTCCCTCTGTGCTTCCATGAGTTGTGCCTCGTAAAGTGGCTGCTGGGATAACTGATAATGTAAATTATCATTTTCTTCTTTTACTTTCCACAAGTCCGCATAGTCGCCCATCCAACCTTGCAACGAACGTGCAGGCTTTTCAAACAGCCCATAGCGAATCATACTGATGGCATCATAGCCCAAATCCATCATTCCGCCTTTGGATTGAATTCCCTTTTCCAAAAAGCCGAACAGTATCAAAACAATGATTACGCCAATGAGGATTTTTTGCATTCTTGTATATCGCGACATCGTATCACCACTTTTCGTTAACTTGATCAATATGCTTTACGGCACTTAACATATGTATATTATATAAAGAAAAACATTCACATTCAATAGCAGAAAAGCTTGAAGCTGCTTTTAATATTTAATTTTCCGAATTCGGCCGAAGCCAATCGTGCCCGGTCCGGTATGCGCTAACAAAATCGCTTTGAAATCACGCTGTTCCACCGGTTGATGACAGGCCTCTTCCAGCATCACCTTTAACTCATCACTGGCCTGTCGATTATCTGCATCAATTATCATCCAGTAATAGTCCTCAGGATTAATATCCTTTAAACAGGCTTCAATTCCGGCACGATGGGCTTTCGCCAGTGTTCGCACTTTATCCTGTACATCAATAGCACCATGTTCCACCTTTAACAGCGGATGAATTTTCAAAAGTCCTGCCAAGGCTGCCGCAGCCGGAGAAATACGACCGCCGTTTTTTAATGCATTTAAATTTTCCGGAATTAAAATTGCAAATAGTTCTCCTTCTGTTTCTATTTTACGCTTAATCTCTAATCCGTCATATCCCTTCGCATACATATCTCTGGCGATTTCCAACATTTTGATGATCGGAAAACAAGCAAACGTACTATCGACAACCGTTACCTTGCCCATGAACGGTTCTTCCTTTGCCAGTTGTATCGCATTGCGACATGTGCCGCTTAATTCACGAGACAGCGGTAAATAAAAGATTTCATCGTGGTTTTCCAATAGCTTCTCCCACATAGTAAGAATTTCACCAAGGCTTGGTTGTGTTGTTGTTACTTTTTTTCCATCATTGAGTGCCTCGATGATCGCATGATCGCTGATTGTTTCAGCCTCTGTATAAGAAACACC
>CANDJN010000021.1 GCA_947385085.1 uncultured Erysipelotrichaceae bacterium
TTTTATTGTAACAAAAGGAGTTTTTATTTTAAAGACTCATCGCTAAAGCTCTATCCAACCCCCAGACTATCTGGGGGTTTTCTTACACAACAAAAAGATGTTCCAGCATTAGCGGGAATATCTTTTTTTCATGATATCGAAAATCCTAAAGTGATACTTATAATTTTTTTACAAACAAACAGCGAATGGCATTGAGTACGGCAAGAATCATAACACCAACATCGGCAAAAATAGCCAAATACATATTGGCGATGCCCACAGCGCCTAATCCTAAGCAGGAGAATTTAACAACCAGCGCAAGAATAATATTCTGATAAACTATGCGCAGGCATTTTCTGGAGATTTTAATCGCTTTTACAATTTTCATCGGATCATCGTCCATCAAAACAATATCCGCTGCTTCAATAGCGGCATCAGAGCCCATGGCTCCCATCGCAATACCAATATCAGCCCGCGATAGCACCGGCGCATCATTAATGCCATCCCCGACAAATGCCAGCTTTGCCTTGCCGGATTTCATCTGTAACAGCTGTTCTACCTTTTCCACCTTATCTCCCGGCAATAATTCACTGTAAACCTCATCCAATCCCAGCTCAGTCCCAACGCTTTCCGCTACCTTTTTACCATCGCCGCTTAACATTACCGTCTTATCAACACCTGCATGCCTTAATGCTTGTACCGCCTCTTTGGCATGAGGCTTTACACAATCGGAAATCACAATATGACCGGCATATTCGCCATCGATAGCCATATGAATGATGGTACCTGCCTGATGACAGTCATGATAGCCAATGTTCAAGCGCATCATCAGCTTATCATTGCCGGCAGCCACTTCCACGCCATCCACCTTCGCAATCACACCGTTACCGCTGATTTCCCGAATGTCCTTCACGCGGCTTCGATCCACGCTTTTGCCGTATGCACGCTGTAGGCTCTTACTGATCGGATGAGAAGAAGCGCTTTCCGCCAAAGCGGCATATTCAATCAGCTTTTCCTCCGCCATGGCAGAATGATGAATGGCATTGACCTCAAAAACGCCCCTGGTTAACGTACCGGTCTTGTCAAACACCACATATTTTGTCTGAGAAAGATTTTCCAAGTAATTGGATCCCTTAACCAAAACGCCCTCCTGGCTCGCACCGCCGATACCGGCAAAGAAGCTCAGCGGAATACTGATTACCAAGGCACATGGACAGCTGATGACCAGGAAGGTTAACGCACGATATAACCACACACCCCAATCGGCTGATAAGCCCAAAAAGGATATGCGCACCAATGGGGGAAGAAGGGCTAGTGCCAAAGCGCTGTAGCATACGGCCGGCGTATATATTTTCGCAAACTTTGAGATAAAATCCTCTGATTTTGATTTGCGGGAGCTCGCGTTTTCAACCAAATCCAAAATTTTCGATACAGTAGATTCCCCAAAGTCCTTCGTCGTCTTGATTTTCAAGACACCGCTCATACAGATACATCCACTGATAACCTCATCACCCGCTTTTACCTCTCTTGGCAGGCTTTCTCCTGTCAACGCACTGGTATTCAGACTGGAAGTTCCCTCAACGACAATACCGTCAATGGGAACTTTTTCACCCGGCTGCACAATAATGACACTGCCGATGGCAACTTCATCCGGATCTATCTGGGTTAACTCGCCGTTGACCTCCACATTGGCATAATCGGGTCGAATATCCATTAAGCCACTGATATTGCGACGACTCTTGCCCACGGCATAGCTTTGAAACCATTCACCGATCTGATAAAACAACATCACCGCGATCGCTTCCAAATATTCGCCGTTTTCATAAATCGCCAGCGCCAGCGCTCCAACCGTTGCCACCGCCATTAAGAAATTCTCATCAAACACCTGTCGGTTTCGAATACCCTTCCATGCCTTTTTTAAAATATCATAGCCGATTACTAGATAATCCATGAAATAACAGAGAAAACGCACGATACGTCCTGCATTCACAAATAGATACTGATCGACTTTCGCAAATGCCTCCGCATTCAGAAATTGTAACATCAATAAAATCACTGCCGCAATAAAAATGCGGATCATCATCTTGCGCTGTTTATTGGTCAAGCCCTTTTTCTTTCTGCCTACGTAAAGCAGTATTACAGCTGCCGCTATGATTACGACACTAAGCAATATATTAATAATAAGCTCCTGCATAAAAATCTCCTTTCCTGTCCTATATGCTAAATAGAAAGACACCCATAAAATGAAGCGTCTTTTACAGGTGTCCTTCGATACAAAGCTCACTTCTGATTAAAGGAAAATCTCGCAATCAGGCTCCACTTTTTTACACGATTTCAAAACCTCTTCCATCACCGTACTCACATCGTGACCATCCTCAAACTCCACGATCATTTTCTGCGTCATAAAATTCACGACTGCGTTTTTTACCCCTGTCGTTTTACGTGTCGCATCCTCCATCAAGTTTGCGCAATTGGCACAATCCACTTCAATTTTGTAAGTCTTCTTCATCGAATAAAGCTCCCTTCCTGTATTGATTAAATGATTAAGCACTTGTTTAATCATTGTGATTGTAGTATAATGCACCAAGAAAGATAAGTCAATGCTTCGCAAGCATTCCCTGCCAAACGGGCGAAAAATATTGCCAATTCGGCTAAATAAAAAAGGAGAAATCGATGATGAAAAATTCATTGCCGCATCACCATGGTGAAAGTGAAGATATTCTGTATTTACAGGAACAAGTAAAACAAATCAGCCATTTTCAAACGATCGCAGACATATTCAGACAGTTAGATGATACCACCAGAATTCGCATTTTCTGGCTGCTGTGTCATTGCGAGGAATGCGTCATTAACATCTCTGCGATTTTGGAAATGTCCAGCCCTGCCGTTTCCCATCATCTTCGCTCATTAAAAAACGGCGGCCTGATCGTAAGTCGCAGAGTCGGCAAAGAGGTTTACTATCGCGCTTCCACTTCCAAACAAAGTCAGTTGCTGCACCAAATGATTGAACAGATGATGGAAATCGCATGTCCAAAAGGAAATGAATATCATGAATAACGCAAATAAAAAACAAACCGATATACAAGAGCTTAAAGAAAAGCTTTCAGCGAATACCATTTCACTTTTTCCCGGAATTGACTTGACGTATGACAAGCTGTCCACAAGCATGCTTGCCATAGCATTGAAAAAAATGAATCACATCATATGTATCCATTATTGTAAAGCCGGTCAAATGACATGGGATATCGGTGGTCAAAAACCAATGAATCTAAATCCCGGTGATTTTTCAATACACTGTATAAAGTCACTTAGCCAATCAATGATCACCTTTCCCACTGAGCATTACGAAGGTCTTACCCTGTGGATAGATCTCGATTCGCTGACGCAGACACCGCCTATATTTCTCAACGATGCGAATCTTTCCGTTTCATTCTTTTATGAGAAATTCTGCAAGAAACAGTCATTTACCTGTTTACCAAAATGCATGGATAGTGAAAGCATCTTCTCCGCTTTTTATGATCAGCCTGACTCCTTAAGCTATGCATATCAAAAGCTGAAGACGGTAGAGCTTTTCTTCTATCTCAGTAAAATTGATACCGATGCCCTTCATCCCTTATCGGAATATAAGTCGGAACACATTGAAATCATCAAGCAAATCCATGAGCAGCTTACCTATGATATGGGAAAACGCTTTACCATCAAGGAATTATCCAAGCAGTATTTAATCAATCCAACAACGTTAAAGGCGGTTTTTAAATCGGTTTACGGCACGTCACTGGCAGCGCATGTCAAGGAACATCGCATGAGACAGGCCGCCAAGCTGCTTCGTGAAACAGACACCAGCATCGCTGAAATCGCGCAGTCGGTCGGCTATGACAGTCAAAGCAAGTTTGCCATTGCGTTTAAATCCTATTATCAAGTACTGCCAAAGGAATATCGTAAAAATAACAAATGATTATTAGAAAGGTGCTTCACTTATTGTTAAAAAGCATCTTTTTTTCATTGACCCTGAACAAAAAGAATTGACAATTAAAATAAAATCATTTACAATAAATAACATACGTTATATAACGTTCGATATGTTAAGGAGGAAACTATGGCACCGAAATATAAATACACCAAAGAACAGATCATCTCTGCCGCTCTTGATCTGACCCGGGAAAAGGGCATATCGGCATTGACCGCTCGATCACTCAGTGAACGGCTTCATGTTTCTACAATGGTCATATTCAATATGTTTGAGAATATGGATGAGGTACGAACGGCGCTCATGGTATCTGCCAAAGCACTCTATGCACAATATGTGGAGGAAGGCTTGAAAGCAATGCCGCCGTTTAAGGGAGTCGGTGAGCAGTATATCTTATTTTCCATCCAAGAGCCAAAGCTGTTTCAGCTGTTATTTATGAGTGAGCAGGAAAGGATACCGCAATTATCCAAAGTATTGCCGCAGATTGATGAAAGCTATGATAAAATTCTTGCCTCAATCAGTAAGGATTCTCGCGTCGATCCACATAATGCGAAACGCATATATAAGCATTTATGGATTTACAGTCATGGTATTGCGTCTTTATGCGCCACCAAGATGTGTCAATTTACCGCTGAAGAAATCGGTGACTTAATGAGCGATGTATATCTTGGCCTATTGAAAAAAATGAAGGAGGAAGACCATGATAACCATTCATAACATCACAAAAGCCTATGGCAATGATCTTGTATTAAAGCGAGTGGATCTGCGCATAGCCGATGGTGATTTTGTGGTCATTCTGGGCGCTTCCGGGTCAGGCAAATCAACCCTGCTTAACATCATATCCGGTCTGGATCATCCCGACAGCGGCAGTGTGCTTTATGATCAATGCGATATTTCAAAATTGCCGGATGATCAATTGACGGAGTTTCGCAAGGACAACATCAGCTTTATTTTCCAACAGTATTATCTCTTGCCAAATATGAATGTTGCCAAAAATGTAAAAATGGGTGCGGATTTAGCCGGCACAAAGGATTATATGCAAATCTTGGAAGCCGTTGGACTGCGCGATAAGGCAGATAAATACCCCAGTGAGCTTTCCGGTGGTGAACAACAGCGTGTTGCGGTAGCGCGTGCCCTGGCCAAAAAGCCCAAGTATTTGTTTCTTGATGAGCCAACCGGCGCACTTGATGAGGAAACGGGCAGAAATGTTTTGGACTATATCGATAAGCTACAAAAGCAGCTGCACTTTACGATCATTATGGTAACCCACAATCTAAATATCGCAGATATGGCGCGAACGATTATTAAAATGAACAGCGGAACGATCTTGGAAAGATATCAAAACCCCGTTCGAAAATCCGCTTATGAGATTGGGTGGTAACACTATGATCATCAGTATAAAGGATGCCGCTAAGCTGTTTAGCGTATCGATCATGTCATGCTGTGCCGTCTTTGTCTGTACCTTGTTTTTAAACTTTCGCATTGATCTTGTTGCGATGAAGGATCAAATATTAACGCCGATGCTTGTTGCCTATGACGCCCTTTTAAACACATCGGTAGTCGTATGTGCAGTAACAGGCGGCTGTCTGCTTATCACTGCGGTGATCATGATGATATTTTACATCAAGCATTATATTGATACGCATAAAAAGGAGCTCGGCATTTTAAAGGCACTGGGATATCCACGCAAGAAAATCGCCGCAAGCTTTTCTCTATTTGGAATCAGTGTTTTGCTTGGCACTTTCGTAGGCTTTGGCGGTGCACTTGGGTTCATGCCGATATTTTATGAAAGCCAGAATGAAGATGGACTCATTTGCGAGGTACTGTTTCATGCTCATTTTGAGCTGTTATTCTGCCTTGTGATTTTACCATCACTTATGTTTGGCCTGCTTGCGGTTGTGTATGCTTACTTTAAGCTGAAAGCATCGACGCTCTCATTAATCAAGGATGACAAAGGCAGCTTTCAAAAGGTGAAAAAAGTGAAGACAAGGGAAAATCTTTCCTTTCTTGACGATTTGAAAAGAACCACGGTAAAAAGCCGTAAGTCATTGATATTTTTTATCATCTTCGCCTCCTTCTGTTACGGCGCGATGACGCAGATGTCCTACAGCATGAAAGATTTATCCAGTGAAATCATGGGCGCCATGATGCTTATGATCGGATTATTGTTAGCGTTTGTGACGCTGCTTCTCGCAGTGACAACACTTGTCAACGGCAATATAAAAACGATTGCCATGATGAAGGTTTTCGGTTATTCCACAAGTGAATGCCGTAAAGCAATCCTAAACGGCTATCGTCCGCTTTCCTATATTGGCTTTAGCCTTGGGACGATTTATCAGTATGGGCTGTTAAGAATCATGGTCGACGTTGTTTTCGCTGATTATCCCAACATGGTGGCCTATGAATTTGATGTACCCGCATTCTTTTTTTCACTCATAACATTCATTCTGATCTATGAGCTGTTTATGTGTTTCTTTTCTTCCCGCATCCATCATATATCCATCAAGGAAATCATGCTGGAAGGATAAAGATTGATGAATCTTAACGATAAAAGGATATCCCATCACTCGAAACGGGTAAAGTGGGGTACCCTTTTTTCATATATCCGATACAAGAATGCGTTTTTCAAACATTGATGATCATGCTAGAACAGATCGCCAAATAAGCTCATCTGGTTTTCATCCTGCATGCCATCCAGTACATGCATTGTCTCCATCTTTTTCACCAGGGTGCCGCTTAATGAAGTGCGCGCCTGCAAGTCCTCTTTAGAGATGAATTCCTGTTTCCTGCGCTCTGCCACAACCGATACCGCTACGGATTCTCCCAGACCATCAATGCTGGTAAAGGGCGGGATGAGGACATTTTTATCATCAGGATCCGGCAAAAAGTTTGTCGCATCCGAACGCATAATATCAATATTCGCAAAGCGATAACCGCGCAATACCATTTCCAATGCCAGTTCCAAGGTGTTGTATATATCCTTATCCTTCTTAGTCACATCCTTTTTCTGCTGGGAATCGTTTAAGCGTTGTGCAATGTCGTTCATTTTTTCGCGAATGGCTTGTTCGCCCTTAATCATCGTTTCAATGTCATAGGCATCACAGCGAATGGAAAAGAACATCGCATAATAATAGATCGGATGGTGTACTTTAAACCAGGCGATGCGAATTGCCATCATGACATAGGCAACCGCGTGGGCTTTTGGGAACATATATTTGATCTTTTCACACGATTCAATGTACCAATCCTCAACCCCATTGGCTTTCATCTCCGGTATCCATTCCGCTTTCAGTCCCTTGCCCTTTCGTACCGATTCCATAATCGTAAAGGCAAGCTTGGGCTTTAAGCCCTTGTGGAGTAAATAAACCATGATGTCATCACGGCATCCGATGACGCTTTTCAGTGTACAGATGCCCTTGTCGATCAAATCCTTCGCATTGCCAAGCCAAACATCAGTGCCATGGCTCAGTCCGGATATTTTTAACAGCTCATCAAAGGTTGTCGGTCTTGTCAGTTCCAGAATACCACGCACAAACGGCGTGCCGAATTCCGGTAAGCCGGCCGCTCCCGTCGACTCCGTATTTTTGGTTGTGTCAATATTTAAGGCGTCAATCTGCGAAAAGATGCTCATCGTCTGTGGATCGTTCATCGGGATCGTCGTCACATCAATGCCGCTTAAATGTTCCAGCAGCTTCATCGCCGTGGGATCGACATGACCTAATATATCAAATTTCAGCACGTTGTCGTGAATCTGATGGAAGTCGAAATGCGTGGTTTTCCATTCCGCATACGGGTTATTGGCAGGATACTGTACCGGGGTAAAATCATGAACGTCCAAGTCCAGCGGTACGACGATGATGCCGCCCGGGTGCTGGCCGGTAGTCCGCTTAACTCCCTCACACGCCTTGGCAAGCCGCAGCTCCTGGGCGCGGCGCAGTGTTCCCTCCAAGCCCATTTCTTCTTCATAGCCCTTGACATAACCAAAAGCTGTCTGTTCCGCCACCGTACCGATCGTTCCGGCACGGAATACGTGATCTTCTCCGAACACCTCTTTGGTATATGCATGGGCATTGGGCTGATAATCACCGGAAAAGTTCAAATCGATATCGGGAACCTTGTCACCCTCAAAGCCAAGGAATGTTTCAAAGGGAATGTCATGGCCATCACCGCGGATAATCTCATGGCAGTTCGGGCACTCCATATCCGGCAAATCAAAGCCGTTAGGTACGCTGCCATCGGTATAGAATTTTACATAATGACACTTGGGGCATACATAGTGCGGTGCCAGCGGATTGACCTCAGTAATGCCTGACATCGTCGCCACAAAGGAGGAGCCGACCGAACCACGCGAGCCAACCAGATAACCGTCCTCGTTGCTCTTTTTCACCAGCAGATGGGAAATATAATAGACCACATAAAAGCCATGTCCGATAATTGAATCCAGTTCCTTTTCCAAGCGGTCCTCAACGATCTTGGGCAATTGTTCACCATATTTTTCATGGGCTGTTTGATAACAGATTTCACGCAGCTTCTGATCCGAGCCTTCCATATCAGGCGGATACAAGCGGTCCTTTACCGGCATCACCATGCCGATTTGATCCGCGATTTTCACGCTGTTTTCGATAACAAATTCATGCGCGCGCTTCGTCCATTCAAATGCATCCAGCATCTCCTGTGTGGTATAAAAATACTGATCCGGCGCCTTCATCTTGCGGCGTTTCTCCGTATTATAAATATACAGTGGATGACGAACACCGCCTATGGCCTGGGAGCTGATATATATATCCCGTGTCAGCTTCTGTTCCGGATTCACGTAGTGACAATCTCCGGTTGCGACAACCGGCTTGCCGCTTTTATCCGCCGCATCAATAATCGCCTGTAGGATTTCCTTCAAGCGTTTTTCATTGCCGATCGAGTCACGCTCGACTAAATGACGATAATTCTCCAACGGCTGAATTTCGATATAGTCATAAAACTTCATGACCTCTAACAGCTTTTCCTCACTGCGGGTATGCGCCATGTCAAACACTTCCCCATTCAAACAGGAAGATCCGATTAACAGATTGCCGTTTAACCGGCGCTTTTCAATCTCAAAGCGGGGTATGCGCGGCTCAGCCACGACATTATTCGTATTTTTCGCATTAAAAGAAAGATATTTTGTATGAGAGAGCGTCACCAATTCAAACAGTTCCTTTAAGCCCGCCATATTTTTGGCAATGACGATCGTATCCTTTTTGCGCACCTTCTTGAAACAGGTGGCGTCCTGCATCGCCTGTAAATCCTTTAAAGTCTTGATATGCCGTAAATCGTTCATCATATTCAAATACGTCTGCGCTAAGACCTCGGCATCATAATCAGCGCGGTGTGCTACTTCCTCATCGTAGCGGATACCATAGCTGCGGGCAATTTGACCTAAGCGATAACCACGGCGATCGCTTTGGAGGGAACGAGCCAAATCCAGTGTATCCACTACCGGATTGGTTAACGGCCGCTTGTGAATGCGTTCAAGACTTTCATTTAAAAAGTTATAGTCGAAGTCCGCATTGTGGGCAACCAGAATACTGTCACCGATGAAATCCAGAATCTGATCGGCGCATTCTTCAAACGAAAGCGCATCCTTTAAATGATCCTCTGTAATGCCGGTCAGTTCGGTAGTAAATTCACTTAATGGCACCGGCGGCTTGATAAACATCTGTAATGATTTGATGCAGGCGCGATCCTTGACAATCTGCGCGCCAAATTCAATGATGTGATCAAAGCGTGATGACAAGCCGGTTGTTTCCAAGTCAAATACGCAATACGTCCCCTTTTCCAATTCGGTATCATCAGCGTTGCGCACAATTTGTAACACGGGATCCACCATATTGAATTCAACCCCATAAATCATCTTAAAGGGATGATTGGGGTCGCGTTTTTTATTGATTTTCGCTACCGCAGCCTGTGCCTTGGGAAATGCCTGCGCCACCATATGATCGGTGACGGCAATCGCGTCCATACCCCAGCGATCCGCCGTTTCAATATATTCCTCAATATCGCAGACACCGTCCATTTCTGACAGTTTCGTATGCACATGCAGCTCCACGCGCTTTTCCTTCGTATCATCGTGACGCTGCGGCTCATGGCTCAGCTTTATTGTATGCGGTTCAAACACCACTTCTCTGGCATAGGTATCATAAATGGCATTACCATAAGCAATAACATAATCACCCTTTTTTAGCTGCGTTTTATCCTTCTCAACCCGCTTGACATTACGAAAGCGCTTCACGATCATCGCATCGCTCTCGTCATAAATCCAATAGTTCTGAATCAGATAGCGTTGATCCGGTTTTTGTTTGGAGCGCACTTCTCGCTCCTCCATATCAAAGATCTTGCCCTTGATGGCTGCCAGCTCCATCTCCCCTTGAATCTGTTGGATTGTGACAAAGCGGTACTGATCAAGCTTCTCCTTTTTATGTCCTCTGCGAGGGGCATTACGTTGAGCTTCCAAATGTTCACGGTGTTCCTTTTCCTCCTTGGTGATCGTTACCGTCACCGTGGGGATCTCCTCATTCTCATCATCCAACAGCTTATTCACAATGCGTATATCCAGCACAAAGCCGCATCGGCGTAAAAACTCCGCCAGATGATGCTTATTTTGAATCGCCATATCGTTACAAGCATCATCGAGAATCGTATAGACAAGATCGCCGTCCGCAAATGATGGCATCGTGTCCGTGAAGACGTGTAGCTCAGGATGAAGTGATACAAAATGTTGAATATATGCAAATAACGGCAAAAGCTGTGTTTCGCTGTCATCACAGGTGATGGATAAATCAATCTCACAGCGCGTGATTTTCTTAAGCCGCATGGAAAAAATATCCCACACTTCAAACGGCAGGATTTTAGGCAGCTGTAATGCGATTTCCAGAATATGACTCGCTTTACGATAATGCGGCGTCATAGTAAAGCTTCCCCCATCAAAATAAGCAATGGCATCCTCATCCATTGCGGTTTTTTTCACCAGATCGATGACCTGTAATTCCATGCGATGACCTCATTCCTTTTACTAGCAACATTTTACCATAAATCAATGATGAACAAAAGCAAAACGAAACGATGAAATCATAAAAAAGCAGTTTTCACATCTATGGTAAAAACTGCATCATTCATTATTTTACTATATATTCGTACATATCTCCTGATTGAATATAGGTACAGGGAATATCGCACTGTAATGCCTCCGGTATATACTTTATCATATATTCCATACCCGGCTCCTCCAGATTAAAATGTCCCATGCCGATCACCGATTTGTTAAAGCCCAGCATACTGCTGTCGCGAATGTATTCGGCTAATGTAAAATCAATCAGCTCCATCGTGAGGAAACAATCTAAACCATCCTGATCAGCTTCCATGATGGAATCCTTCGCATCGGCTAAAATGTGGAAGGGGATGCGCACCTTAGATACGGTATTGCTTGTATTGCCTAAAATCTTCACACCGTTTAAATGCAGGCGCTTCACTAAAAATTCTGCGAGCTCCTTTACCGTCGTTGTCGGAATTTCAAAATGCAGGGGATTATGAATATCATCCGGACAAATATAATCCACCCAGCCTAATTTATCCGCCACGCCATAAAAGATGCCGTCGGTATATGTGCCATCGCCCATTGGAATACCGGAATGAATATAATCGTGATCGCGCCATACGACGATGTTATGTTCATCGAGCAGCTGTTGCTTGGCTAAAAAGGTTTGATTGCCGCTTTCCGTTAACCATTCAGTATGATCGCCGTGATTCCAAAACAGCGCCTCATGGGCAATGATCAGATTCGCACCCTTGGTTGCCGCCTGCTTGATCACATCAACGGTAGCCCAGCACGTTGTCACAATACCGGTACATTCCTGATTGGGATTGCCATATAAAATCTTATCTCTTGTGGTCGCCTCATCAATGACCTTGCCTTCCCATTCCCCCTTATGATACGCCTTAATTTTATTAATAACTTCCTGTATTTGCATTTTTCTATTCTCCTTTTAAAAATCGCCCTTGCTTCATAACGAATTCCAAATCGGCGCGATGTCGCTCATTCAGCACTTGCATGATATTGCGCCGATCGCTCTGTTCATAAAATAGTCTTGCATCCTTAGGATCGCTGCCGCCTGCAATCTTGCGATCAATCAGACGCTGACGCAGCTCTTTTTCATCTGCGGATATGAATACGCAATCATCACAATAGGTGATCAAGGAATCCCATTCGCCATAGCAACTTAACAAATAGTTCCCCTCAATTAAAATGATTTTGCGCTGTAGCTGTATTTGATCTTCGATCACATCATGGATTGTTCGTGAATAGATCGGCCACCAATTATCCTCATCACGGCCAGTGAGAATCTTTTGTTTCAATGCCTTAACATCAAATGTGTCAATGCCGCCCTTGCGTTTTTTTAGCGCAAAGCTTTGTCCATTTTCCGTAAACGTATGTGTTTCCAAATAAGCATTGGGATAATGAAAGCCATCCATGCCGATCGCCTGTATTGCTTCCTGATCGCTGTGTTTTGATAAATGCTCCAAAAACAGCGATAATGTCGTTTTGCCGCAGCCCGGAGGCGCAGCTAAAAAGACAAAGATGCGGCGTCCTTTTTCTCGCTGTAGGCTCTGCCATCTTTTTAACAAAGGCTGAAAAACGTTTACAACATCCCTTTCATCATAGCTTGCCTTCACCAAAAGTCCATTGACCGTAAGTTCATAATTCATGATCTGATTCCTTTCGCTTCACAATAGCCTTGACGCAGCTTCGCAATTCGCTGTTCATCTAATCCATACTCCCGATAAAAGAATTCCGGCCAATTTGCATATTTTGCCAATACTGCATCCCATGTAGATTGTAGCAATTCTTCATGGACGCTGCAACAATAAATGATCGCATCACGGGTTTCTCCATGAAAACCCAGGCGATCGGCATTTTGCTTCGCATGAGCCAATGCATATTCATTGGAGCGTAAATACTCAGCCCATATTTCCTCATCATCAACGCCGAGCAGCTTTTGTACTAACGCCGCTAAGACACCGGTGCGATCCTTGCCTGAGCTGCAATGAAACAATATCGCGCCATCATCCTGCTCCATGAGCTTTATCAGCAGCGCAAACGCCTTATTGTGAAAGGGCAATACTTGATAACCCTCGCGAATGAAAGCGGCTGCTTCATGAATCTCTGCGGCAGTGGAGTGCTCATGAATCAGCATAAAGAAGTAAAAATTTTCTAAGCCATCCCGAGTCTTTAAAGCACTGCAGGGGTGAACCTGAAAGGAATCGGGCAATTCATAAGGATCGGATAAGCGTTCCTCATCACTGCGCAGATCGATGATATGCGTGATCCGATGCTTCGCCAGCAACGCGATGTCCGCTTCATCCAAGCCACATAAACGACCGCTGCGAAACAGCTTGTTTCGCTTCATGCGCTGATGTCCGCAGCTGCCGCCAAGACAGCGGAAATTTTCTATTTTCATATGTTTCTCCTATTCCTTATCCCAAGCCTGATGATTCGTATAATAGCGAATCAAAAAGCCATCGTCCACATACAGCGCTGCGGCATCGTGAATACGCTTGTTCAGCCATGGCACCATCGCCTTCAAGCCGGCTCTTTCACATGCGGCGTGATTAACGACAACCATTCCCAAATCATGATCGAGCGCATATTGGGCAGCGTCAAAGCTGCGCACGCCGTCATCGCTGACAATCACCGCATCAGGCTCATATTTCAGCATTTCATAGAGATCGGTTATCGCTCCTGTTCCACTGACAATACGCTGCACCGTGCGATGAGGATTGCCAAACAAATACACTCCGCCTGCCCCATCCTCTTCTAATACATTACTTACGTGCTGTGCTAAATGACTCAATGATTGCGGTTTACAGTGCATGATGCGATAATAGCTTAACGGATCATAATCATCAAGTGGATATCCCAGTCGCTTTGCCCATTGATCAACGACTCCATACTCGCCGATGCGATCCCATACGTCATGGCAGCGATAAACACTGATGCCATGTTCCTGTAACAGCTGTCGCTTAACCTGCGCAGCTTCATACGCTGCGCTGTTCATTTGGGTCGAGCATTGATAAAACGGATTTTCATGGGTAATGATGAAATCAATTTCCTGCTCAATGGCAGCCGCAATCGCCTGCCTCGTCGCCACCCAGCATACGCCGATGCGCTTTACCGCTTGCTTCCTATCGCCAACCAACAGGCGATCGCGTGTCTTCCCCTGCCAATCCACCCATGGGCCCTGTTGCTTTAACAATCGGATCACATCGCAAACCTGCATATATATCAATCCCTCCTTCACGAGCCAATAAAGAAAGAAGACTCTGAGTGCTCCCAATCAACTCAGCGTCTTCTCGGCTATTCATCATCACAGTCCATTTGTGAAGCTGCGGATAATGCGTTAACATATACGATCTGTTTCTTGCATTCTTCAATCAGGCGCTCCACTGATTCCTTTGTGAACGCCGTATTCTCATCGGCAAGCAGAAAACTCATTGCCAACGGTAGATTCATACCGCAGATAACATGTACATGATCATTCATATACGGGAAAAATTTCTGGTAAACGCTGCCGCCCATCAAATCCGTGAGCACAATGACTTCATCCTCGGGATCAAACGCTGCGAACAGCTCTTGGATCACACTGTCAATATCCTTCTTTTCTTCCTCGATATAAGCGTTAATATCATAAATTTTCTTTGCCTGATTGGTCAGAAAATCCACGGTATCCTTCAATCCATGTGCTAAATAATGATGAGATGCAAAAACAAATCTTCTCATAAAAGCTCTCCTATCTCGCGAACAATACGCTCGCTTTCGCCTTTGGGCGTATTGCTTGCCTTCGTTTCGTAGGTTCGGCCATACTCACTTGCTTCAATAAAGTAGCCCTGATAGCCGTCGACATAGCCGATTAACAGAAAATGCTTGCGCGTGCTGCGCTCTCTTAACTCCAAGCCGAACTTGCTTGCGAGCTCACCGGGAAATGTCACAATCGTAAGATCATCGCTGTGCAATACGATGCCGCGGACATGGAAATCCACCGTTTTCACTTTCAGCTTATTTTCCAGCGCCAGCTTTTCCGATGTTCTCAGCTTCCACTCATCCACACTCAGCTCATCCTGCGCTAAAACCGCTTCTGCCTGGGCTATGCCCTGTTTATATTCATCATAATACAAACGATTGTCATATGCAATATGATGATCATAGGTTTTTATCGAAATGTTGTTCAGACTTAATGGCTCAAAATGATCAATCTTTAACAAAAGATCATGAATGCCGGCGCCGACACGTGATAACTCGTTAAAGTCATTGCCCTGTCGATACTGACGATTGCTGATATCACCGCTCGCTCCGGTAAAGGTATAGGGGATGACACCGAGATCCACGCTCAGTAATCGTCGTACCTCACCGATTATATCCGATGTCACAAGCATATTCTGCGGTCCTAATACCGTCGCATGGCAGTTGAAATTGCACATCGCCGCGATCACCTTATCATCATGGGTGAATTTCACAATCGCAGCGTTATCCTCAAAGGGCGCATGAATATCACTGCGCTTACTGTAAAAGCCATGAATCTTGCCGGTACCGATGCTTGCTTCCACCTCAACCATACGATCGGCTAAGGTTGCGATGCTTGCGATGATTTGATCACAGGCTGTATCGAAGTAATCAGGACAGTCCGGAGTGTTAAAAAGCTCGCCATCCATAAAGGCATTGGGTAAAGAATGAGAATGTATGCCATTGATAATAATGGCTTCATCTTCCACATTCAACACCTCATGAATTCGCTTTCTGATCACAGCCGCTCTTTTCTCGGTAATAGCCAGCGTGTCAATGCTCAAAAATAATAGACGTGTCGTATCTGTTTCCAGCAATAAGGAAACGGCCAGGGGTGCGTCATGTACCCCTTGTGCCGGATGCTGTCTTGCTTCTCCCACATAGCCGCATAGATAAACCGGGGTATGAGGGGTTAGATCAGCGACACAAGTCGCAGCTTTCAATGCGGAAACCTTCTTCCTAGGCCGTAAAGATTCCGGTTGCGGCGCCGATCATGGATGCGATAATGATGAACAGAATCATCCATGTCATCTTCACTTTCTTCACCTTCATGAAGTAATAAATAATTCCCACAGCCGCTACCGGCAACAAGGCAGGCATGACACCGTCGATCAATTCCTGCACTTCCATTACGACATCGCCGTTTTGGAAGCTCAGACCGGTACTTAATTTAACAACCGTTGCGATTAATGATCCGACAACAGTTAAGCCAAGAACTGAACATGATTCCGTAAATACGCTTATCTGTTTGCCAAATTTTGTAATCACATTGACACCCATGTTGTAGCCCCATTCGTATTGTAGAATACGAACAACCAAGAAGGCAAACGTAAAACCGGCCCACAGGAAGATGCCCAAAGGATTTCCTTCCATACCCATGCTTGCGGCAATCGAACCAAAGATCGTAGGAATCATCGCCCAGCCGATCGTATCACCGATACCGGCCAGCGGTCCCATCAAGCCGACCTTGAAGTCATTAACGGCATCCAAAGATTCAATGCCGCCTTCATCCTCGATACCCAGAGCGGCACCGATGACAAACGGTGAAATCCATGGCATTGTATTATAATAACGCATGTAGTTCAAGCAGGATTTTTTCAAATCCTCGTCATCCGGATACATCTTTCTCAAGCATGGATAAACCGAGAACAGTGCGGAAGGCGCCAGCTGGGTTTCATAGTTGAAGGTAGAAATACCGATCAACCAACGCCAAGCCGCCTTGCGCAGATCTTTTTTGTTCAACACTTTTTCTTTACTCATCTTCTAAACCTCCCGTAACAGCACTGCTGGTACCGCCGCTCATTTGTTTCTTATAAATCTCATATGCCGCAGCCAGGCCGACCATCGCGATACCCAATACCGGAACGCTCAGATAAGCTGCCAACACAAAGCCAACCAATAAGAAAGACCAGTATTTGTTTAACGGCATATACATCAACAACATCGCCATACCTACACCGGGCAGTACGCCGCCGGCAATGCTCAAGCCGGTTGTAAACCATTCCGGCATGAAATCCAAGATGGCGTTGACCACCGGAGCACCGGCAACGCAGCAGATAAATACCGGGAGAGCAGAGCACAAGCCGTAAAAGATCGGGGAGATCTTCATAACATTCAAGGCCTTTTGAAATTTGCCTTCTTCAATGAGCGCAATCTCCTTACGTGCTAAGAAGCCGTTGAAAATCTTGTAAATAACGTCAAAGTTAACACCGAGCATCGCAACCGGTAAACCGATTGCCAAGCCGGCCTCCATCCCTTTTCCGGTCGTAGCCGCAAGGGTGGTAGCGATAATAGCAGCGATCGGGTAATCCGGCATCGAAGAACCGCCGACCGCGACAACCCCCATTGACATCAGCTGCATCGTTGCGCCGATTGTCAACCCCATTTTCGGATCACCAACAACCAAACCGGTCAGCCAGCCTACCACAATGGTATTAAAGGCAAACAGCTGCGTGGTGGTCGTATCTGTCATTTTCAGATAGGCGATCAGAGTAATCAATATAATCTGAACTACTGATAATTCCATTTCATTCTTTCCTCCTCTTATAATTCCATAGCGTGTGTCAATGCCACCGATTTATCCGTTGTGGTAAACTGCACATCAACGTCGGTGCCGTTTGCGATCAGCTTCTTATAAATCGGCTTTTCCTCATCCTTTACGGATGCCCGGGAGCTGACCTTCGTGCCGCTATCACGATCGCGCGTGATTCCGATGACAACGCGGGGAATCTTTTGTCCGGCTTCTTCCTCCAGACGCAGAAATACGTTGGGATTCTCACATACGACAAATACCTTGTGATCATCGTACTTCCCTGCCTTAAAATTGTTAATGGCTGTTTCCTCCGTAATGATGGAACAAGCCATACCGGCCGGTTTTCCCAAACGCATACTCTCCTTGATGATCGGATCATTCGCAGTGTGGTCGTCAATCACCATCACACGCTGTGCTCCGGACTGCGGCGCCCACATCGTCGCAACGATGCCGTGCAATAAGCGATAGTCCACTCTTCCTAATACAATACTCATATTTCCTCCTCCTTTCCGATGCAGGCGACAATCATGTCGTTTCCTGTCGCTACATCTTTATACAAGCAAGTTGTGTGCCAACTTCTGTAAAGTCCTTAAATAAGGGCTGTTTTAACATTTGCAAAACACTGACTGATTCTTACTTAACACTATGAACACACATAATAGACAGTGGATACAAGTCCTATTTGACCTTTGATCAGTGCATACTCTTAATATAAATGCTAATGTATTCAATTTCTTCCACCGGAATACTTACGCTGTAATATTGTTCTACCTTTTCAAACGATGTTTTGATTTGTGCAATAAATTCCTGCATGCTCTTATCACATTCCGCTACGCTTTTCACATATTCCTCTGCGCCCTCTCTCGTCACCAAGCGCTCGATTAAACAACAAATATGTACATATAGGCCAAAGCACATATTATAGCTGAACATCATATTCATCTCGCTTTGTAAGCGATCTATCGCATCAGCCACATGCTCTAACAGCTTATCGGGATTGAGAATTGTTAAGGAACCGATGATATTGGATAATGAGAAATTTTTTAAGATATTCCTACTAAACTGCTCCAGGCTTTCCTCGTTCATTAAATCACGGAAGTGAACAGTGAGAAAATCAAATGAATTGCTCATGATCAGTTCTTCCAGGGGAATGAAGCGGATATTTTCAATATTGGGATTCAACGTTCCTACGATACACAATACCTCATAGCGGCTTAAAAAATCATCATCGAGCTTATTGGCAATTAATGTAGAATAATCATATGTCAACACCTTCACCGGCAACTGGCTGGGCAGCGAATCAACGAGGATGGATTTCAGTTTCTCCGCCGTACCGATGCCTGTCGCGCATGAGCATAAAATCACCTTTTCGCGCTCGTTGCTTTCCATAATTCGAAAGCGCATCACACATTCCTCTTGACAATCCTCAAAGATTTTTTTTAACGGCATTCCATTGCGCATGGCATCACCGATTAACAGCGCCATGCGCGTGGAGACGTTGCTGGCAATCGCCACATTCTCCTTGTAAATACCGCTGATTCCCTTGTAGATTTCCTCCAGGCTGCCCATATCCACCAGCAGCACCAGATCGTTGAATTCACCGCGCTTGTGCAGAAATTCATTTAATTTATTGATAATGGCTTCCGTTGAGGTATCCAACGGCATATCAATGGCATCAAAAATATATTGATCGAGCATCGAATTGACCGCATTGGCAATGGATGAAGCTGTTGCGTAGCCATGCGCCAATATAATACCGATGCGTTGATTAATATCGCGACTATGATGATACATCTGCATAATTAAAGTGAATACCGAGATGACAAACGGATGCAGTTCAATATCAATATGGTTTTTCAAAACATCGCTGATTTCCTTGGTAATCGCAAATTCGCGGGAAAATTTCTTTTCAACAATTCCGACAAAGCTTGCGCACTCTTCTCCATAAGATTCAAAAAAATCTTCCATATCAATATATCGCTGCATACAATCCTTAGTTAACAGCGACATCGAATAAATCTCATTGTTCTGAAACGCATAGCCGTATTTCTCACTAATTAAACTCATAATCGTTTTCATAACCTTCATGATATAGGCATTGGCCGGTGATTTCATGTCGCTGTTGTCAAACAATATGTTGTTTACATAGCGCTGTACTTCCTTAGCGCAGCGATCAAAAAACTCCGGCATAAGAATGACATTGTTTTGAAGCTGTTGTAGAATTTCCAGCAGCTTGATAAACAGCGAAAGCTGCGGCAAATTATTTGAAATGTTTTCCTTTAAATGATCCAGTGAAAGCATCTGTTGGCGGTCAAAGAGAATGCTGTTGCGATCCACCTCAAAATTCGCAATGATGTTGGCCGGTAAATTCAAGGTATGAATCTCCAACGCCCCTTCTTTTTTGCGGTGAAATAACGCATTCATGCATGTTGCTTGAACGGCATTAAACAATTCCCCGACATTACCGTTGTATTTAGCCGTAAGAAGAACATTATATGCACTATTGGAAATCATGATCCTGCGATGCATATTTCGTGCTTCTACATCAAGGGCTTTGACTAACAGCTGCGATTTCTCGCGAATCCCGCGATCCTCCAGAGAGGGGACTTCAATCCGTACCGGAATACGGCGCAGCAGCGTCTTTAACAGCGCTGTCTCCGGATCCTCGGTCGTCGCAAATACAAGCATGACATTGCTGTGGTAAACATGCTCGTTATCGCCCAGCATCCGATAATTTCCATTATCCATAAACAGGAACAGCTTCTCCTGGCTTTCCGGCTTTAAACAATGTACCTCGTCCAAAAAGAGCACGCCGCCGTCTGCCGCTTTGATCATACCGATATTATCGCTGTCCGCACCGGTAAACGCCCCCTTGCGATAGCCAAATAAATTCGCGGTGATCAATTCAGGATTGTTCGCATATTCGCTGCAATTCACGTGAATAAACTGCGCACTGGACGCAATGATATGATAATTCACACCATATTCATACATCAGCTTTGCGATATTGCTTTTGCCGGTTCCCGTAGGTCCATATAACAGCGTCGGCAGACCACGGGGAGGATAGGAGACGCTCGCCTTGCATTTATCCACAACATCACGTAAAGATCCATTATAGCCAATCAGCTTTTGAAAATCCGCCTGAGCCTGTCCCTGAATCATTTGCCGCAATTCCTCAAATGAGGTTAACAGATTCTTATCGACCGCAATCGTGAATTTTTCCTCTAGCGCTTCCTTATCAATAAATACCACCGGCCGTGTATTGACCTTAATAAAGGTTCCGTCATTATAAAATTCATTTAAATACTGTGAGATCCAGTTACGGCTTAAACCCAGGCGCTTGCCCAGCTCACTCGCATGATTCAGCTTATACTTTTTATTCAGCGTATTCTCTTTAACCAAAGAACGCAGTTTTTCTTTCATGACATTCACAGCTCCTTAAATGATAATAGCCTATGACAACATAAAAAGGCACGAACACTTTCATCACATAACAATGCCAGATCACGACAGCGCTCCAGCGTCAGTGATGACTGATTCAAGACATCCTGATCAAGATAACCGGGATGGAACACTATTAAATTGGCCCGTTTTCCATAGATTAAATAGGATGTAAAGAATTTTTCGTAAGGCAGGTTGCGATCATAGAAAGTGGAATGATCCATGTCCGTTTCTACAAACTCCCATTGATCACTATTTTTATGCGCCCGTATCATAATGCCATATGCATCCGCCACATCACAAATCACGCGATCATAGGTCGGTGTACAAATTGCATGTGCATCAATATAATCGGGACGTCGTCCTACCATGGCAATAAAGGCTTCCATTTGCGCCTCCACTTCCCGCCGTGTATCTTCATAGTTAAAACAATCCACCCCCTGCGCCCATTGTCTTCGGCGTACCTTGGAATTGATCAAAGAACCATGCTCATCCACCAAGGAAGGAATTTTTTCAGGATGCATACATGGCTTTCCCACAATGAGATTGGTATGTAAGCCCAAGGCAACATCCTTATCTTTAACGAGATTAACCGCATGAGCCGCATAAGGCATATTGCTCATCAAGCCGATATTCTTTACCAATCCGGTCTGATAAGCTTTCATAATCCCCAAATTAATTGCTTCACTGAATCCGAAATCATCAATACGTATGATTAGTTCCATCCAACACACCTACTTATCTAATATTAATATATCCCAATCACCACAACAATGTAAACTTAAAAGCGAAAGATAGTTGGAGAAACTTTTCCATTAGTGTTAAGCGTTGAAAAAATAGTGTCGCTGAGATCATTCATAGTGTCTTTTTTATAAAAAAAGCTCGCATTATTGCGTAAAAATGAATTAACAGCGAAAAAAAAGATAAGCGCATACGCTTTTGCTTATCCGTTCCTTTATGATTGCTGCTTAAGCCTTACTTCACCGCTGCTGAGGCAATAGCGGATCCGCTCACGGGGAAAGCCACCTAGTTCATCACTTAAAATGATGGCATCGGACAGCTGCGCAAAGCTTTCCGGATATAAAACATGAAACTTGGTGCGATCCGCCATAATATAGGCGCATTTACTGTGAGCGATCACCATACGCTTGGTGTCAGCCTCCTGTTGATTGGTTGTGGTAAACCCCATCATGTCATGAATTCCGTTAACGCCGATAAATGCAACATCGAAAAACAGCCGTTCCAGCTGATGCAAAGCAGTATGTCCGCTAACGGCAGAAGTGCTCCATCTTACCGTACCGCCTAAAACAATCGTACGGATTTGTGCCTTACCCAGCTTTTCTATATGTGGGATGCCGCAGGTTACCACAGTAATATTTTTTGCGGCAATATAATCCAGCATTTCCAAGGTGGAACTGCCCGCATCAATGAAGACCATTTGATGATCATGAATGAGAGATGCCGCCAAGCGCGCCACCGCATGCTTCCCGCCCGCATTCATCCCGCTTTTCATCATCATGCCCGGTTCATTGCTTTGCGCACTGTCCAAGCTGACGCCGCCATAACAGCGTCTTACCATGCGCAATTCTTCCATTTGGGTTAAATCACGCCGCACTGTAGCCGGAGATACATGAAGCTGATTCACCAAATCCTCCACGCGTACCAGACTCTGCTTTTGACATGCTTCCATAATCATAATCCATCGCTGTTGTTTTTGCATTCCTATCACCTATCGATATTATAACAAAAGCAATCATATAATGATAGTAATCAATCAAACAATCATTTACTTTCATCATTATTGATGATTATTTATAAAAACAATCATATTTTGCTTGATTCAAGATAGAAATTTCGTTATATTGATGATGTAAGGAGATGACTTTATGATCTATACCATTACTTTAAATCCCTCAATTGATTATTTTATTACGATCAGCGGTGATCTGATGGATACCGAGGTAAATCGCGCAGACATGGAGAAATACAAGGGAGCCGGCAAGGGTCTCAATGTTTCCATGGTTTTAGATGAGATGGAAATTTCCTCAACGGCGATCGCTGTGCTGGGCGGCTTCACCGGTTCATTTATCGCTGACAGTATTCGCTCCAAGCCTTTTATTCAATTACAGGAAGTGCCGATTAACGGCATCAACCGCATCAATGTTAAGGTACATAATGATGATAAGACAATCTGTATCAACGGTAACGGTCCCTGTGCGGATGAACAAACCAAGAGGGTACTGTTTGAGAAGCTATCGGCTGTTTGTAAAGATGACATCGTCTTGCTTAGCGGAAGCAGTGCCAAAAATATTACCGAGGAATGGATCAAGGAAATTGCTCAACTCATTCATGAAAAGCAGGCAAGATTCATCGTCGATATGGAGTCGCTCAGCTTAGACCAGCTGGCATACTACCGTCCTTATCTCATTAAGCCGAACCGATATGAGCTGTCGCTGTTATTGAATGAGGATATTTCAATGGATACGATGATAGAACAACTGGATCGCGTGTTAACATGCGGAGTGGAAAATATTCTCTTATCGTTAGGGAAAGAAGGGGCCATTTTCGCCTCCAAGGAGCACTGTTATCGCTTAACGCATCCTGCCATTCATGCGGTGAACAAGGTTGGCTCCGGTGACGCCATGCTGGCAGCGTTCATTGGCAAGCTGTCACAGGATGGCAATATCGTCAATGCTTTGCGCTGGGGCGGCGCAGGTGGTATGGCAGCCGCAAGCACCTTTGAGGAAGTACAGGCAGAAACGATGCGCAAATTTGTAGAACAATGCCAAGTAAGTGAAATCCGATAAAAAAGATGCCCTTTGGCATCACATTGATAATACAATACTGAGCACATAGGAAGCTAGAATCAGCACGCCGCACGTTATGACAACGGGCGGTTTTTTCTGATAGCGAATTAACAACAGAGTAAGGACTGCCGATAACGCCCCAAAGCCTAACAAATTCAATGTTTGCGGTTCATTTTGATAAATGCCGCCGCTGGTGCTTAAGAAATCCGCAAAGCATAAAATTGTGAAGTTAAACAGATTACTGCCGACAATATTGCCGAAGGATGCGTTGAAATTCTTCATCCGTACAAGATTGATGGAAGCTGACAGCTCCGGTAATGACGTTGCGACCCCTAGAAAAATCGCACCGGCTACCGTTGCCCCCAGCTGAAGCTCTTTGGCAATTGCATCCGTCACATGGGTTAACAGTACGCTGACACTGACCAACGCAACACTGTATAAAAGAAAGCGCACAACGACTTGACGCAGTGACAAGGGACAGTCATCCTCATTTTCATTTTGAGCACTGTCATCCCCCTTCATAAATGCAACATTGATGCCATATCCGATGAATATCACCAGCGACATCACATTGAAATGCAGAACTCCGATTTCTATTTCAATCGGATATAGAATAGCGCATAATGCCAAGGCATACATCGCAAGACCATAAAGCAGCGTTGTGCGATGCGACTTGCTTAACGAAGCGCTTTTGTAGCTTTTATGAAAGAACAGCACCAGCGCTCCAATCACACAGAGATTAAATATATTACTGCCTAAAATATCCCCTGCGACCAACTGGGGCTGATCCAATGCCAAAACGGCCGTCAGCGCCGTAAACAATTCGGGCAAGGAGGTAACCGCCGCCAATAACACGCCGCCGATAAAAGCGCCGGATAGATTGGTTTTGCGATCCATCACATCCACATAATACGATAAGCGAATTGCCAAGAGAACCACCGCTATCGCTAAAATCACATACAGACCATAAATCATTGCCTTCATCCTTTCGATCAAAAAAAATAGACTCATACCTAGTATGGCATAAGTCTTGTTCATTAAGGTTAAAACCAGAAAATATTTTCGGTTGTTGGCTTAACCACGCATTACATGCGCAAACTACTCCCTTATCAAATTCCTGTATAATCATAACATAATTTTTGACACTGTCAAGGAATTTTTACTTGCCGCTGCTGCCAAGCTTCCCCATCATCCGCTCTGATTTCAACGCAAGCAGTGTTTCATAATCCACAACCTGTGCTTCCATTTGCGGCAATTCCATGATCAATGCCTGACAGATTGCTTTTTCATAGGGTATCATTAAATAAGAAAAGGGTGCTTCGGGCAGCTCGTTTTTATGAACATGATCCTTGGCAATCACAATAATTTTATCATCATTTAGATTGGATACGGGACACATGTACTCGCCGCGATAGCCGCTGTCGATGACACCGGAGCGCTGAGCGATATTCTTGGTTCCGGTAGAGCCTCGCTCCTTTAACAATACCACTCTGCGTGAGGAAAAAGCCGATGCTACACCTAAGGGAACCATCTGTACCTCATGAGGATAAATCATGCGATAATCCTCCTCAAAGCATGGATATAAGTCGTATCCTGCATCCTCTTGACGTTTTTGCGGCAGAATCGCATCTGCCTTCACCTTCGCCCAATATATCACATTATGATCCATTATGATCCCTCCATCCATCGCATATGCGGTTGATTGCCTCAATCAGTACAGTTCGTGGGCATGCCGTATTGATGCGTTCAAATCCAGCTCCCCCTTCCCCAAAGCGATAGCCCTCATTACATACCACGCCGATTTCAGAGCGCATTTTCGTTTCTAACGCATGGGGATTATCACAATAGGCACGCAGATCAACCCACAATAAATATGTTCCCTCGCATGGTGATACCACTGCCTTAGGCAGACGTTCATGCAGGAGTTGTGTTGCCGCCTTGATATTTTCATCAATATAATCATTAAGCTGATTCAGCCAATCTTCACATTCGTTATATGCCGCTATCGTTGTCGCCTGCGCAAAGACATTGGGATTGCCTAAATGAAGCCGGCCTTCTGCTTCCTGTTTCCACAATTCCTTTACTTGAGGATGATGAATCACGATACTGCTTGTCTTGATACCGGCAATATTGAATGATTTGGACGGCGCCGTACAGACAATGATGCGATCCAAAGCATCCGCTCTCAGCTTCGCAATTGGAATATGAGTCATACCCTTGCGAACAATGTCACAGTGAATCTCATCGGCAATCATCCACTTATCATAGCGAATAGCTAAATCAACGATTTGATTTAATTCATCTGCTGTCCATATTCGACCAATAGGATTATGCGGTGAACAAAGGATCATTCCCACATTGTTGGGATCGGCCATTTTCACTTCCAAATCCTTGAAGTCAATATGATAAACACCTTGATCATTCACCAGCGGATTATTAATCGCCTTGCGATGATTGGCTGTGATTACTTGCCGAAATGGATGATACAGCGGTTCCTGGATGATAATTCCTTCACCCGCTTGTGAAAGAATCGATACTAAGATAGAAATGGCAGGCACAACGCCGGGGCTGTAAAATAAATCTTCCGGATTGATCGTCCAGTGAAAGCGCCGTTGAAACCAGCCGCAGATCGCCTGCTCATATTCCTTGCTTGTTTTATGACTGTATCCGTAAACCGGATGCGCAATACGCGTTTGGATCGCCTGCGTTATTGCCGGTGCGCAGGGAAAATCCATATCGGCCACCCATAGCGGCAAAGCATCAAAGCGAAGTGAAGAAAACTGCTCATCCAAACGATCCCATTTGATACAGTTGGTATCATGACGATCAATGTATTTATCAAAATTGATTTTTACCATCAAAATCACCCCTTACATGGTTGACACGCTGTTGAATATCACGCACCATAAGCGTTGCTCGACGCTGATTGATGAAATAGATCACGATAACAATCACTCCGGCTATGATCAAAGCGATCATCCACCATTGATGACATAAATACGGCAGCCAGTCGCGATGAATTTCAGCCATGGCATAAAGCGTGTACGATTTGCGCAAATTCAATGATGGCGAGCTTACTTCCAGCTGGGCGATCGCTTGTCCTTGCCTGACCGCAGCCATAGCATCTTGCGGCAATTCCAGATGCACCTGTGCTTTCGTGCCTTTTTCTACCAGTATCTTTACATCGCTGTGAGGCGCAATTGCCACTGTCGGCTCATTGCCATAACGGACATTCACATCCGCAATCGCATCCTGCTTTTGAAAAACGGTTTGATATTCAAAATATGATTCGAGATAATTATAAATCGTCTGTAAATCAATCAGATGCTTTCCACTCGCCGCATCCTTGCCCGCATTCCCGGTGATGACAAGATAGGAGGTATCCGCTGTCTTAATCAAGGCAGCTAAGCATAAGCCGCCTTCCAGCGTATAGCCGTTTTTCGATCCGATTAAAAACTTACCGTCAATTCCCAGCATTTGGCATTCTTCCTGACGTGATGCATGAAACTGCCGCGAATGATCTACGCTTGTATAACGATTTGCCGTAAACAGCTTGTAAAAGGCTTCCTGTTTTAAGGCTTCCCTTAAGACCACCACCATATCTGCGGCAGTTGTATAGTGATTTTCATCATGGAGACCACTTACATTCGTGAAATGTGTGTTTTCTAGTTCCAGCTCCTGTGCTTTTTGATTCATTAATTCCACAAAGGCTGCTTCACTGCCTGCCACATGCATCGCAATCGCCCGAGTCGCATCTGCCCCGCTTGTCATCATCATGCCATACATCAAATCAAGTAGACGCGCATGATCTCCCTCTTTATAGCCGGCCATCGCCACTTCCTGCTCATTCAGGCTTTCAAATACTTCCGGTCCCAATACAATTTCCGTTCTCAGACTATTGATATGTTCCAGCGCAACCAGTGAAGTCATAATCTTCGTCAATGAAGCCGGATACATTTTTTCATGCGCATTTTTTTCATACACCGTCTGCCCGTCATCCACATTCCAAACCATCGCATATTGACTGTTCAGCGATAGTTCACGCTGTGATGGTTCTATCGCTTTGGTTACCGTAAATGAGGATAATGATAAAATTCCGATAATAAATATAAGTAATTTTTTCTTCATTTTTTCACCGCAAACATTATACCATAGAAACACTGCCGCTTTCTACTCACCTTTCCATGTGAAAGTAAGGATATCATCATTGAAAAAAACAAGAACCACATATTATAATAGCGATTTCAGTTCATATAATGTCATGCCGCACCACGAATTCTTTACTGTTGCCTTATGCCTTGATATAGCGTGTAGATCTTGCGGCGCCTATCCGTTTTACGGCACCGCTTTTCACCATAGCGCCGAGGACTAACTCTACTGTTGTAGGACTGACATCCGGTAGTATCTTACATATCTCGGCTTTAGAAATGGGGTTAGGCTGTTTAATACCGTTGCTTCTACACGGGCTTTTTTGGTAAGTTTCTTTCCATGCACGAGGGCAAAACGCTTGTCCAGCTCTTTATAGCACATATAAAGCATAGACAGAAAGTTCTCAATAAATGGAAAATAACTGTTTTCATTTGATTCCCATCCAACCGAAGATTGACGCAGAGCCTCATAATAATAGGTTTTGTAATGATTGATTTGTTCTTCAAAGGACACATATTTTCCGGCATCAAAGTCGTTCTTGTATAGGAGCAACAGTGACAATAGACGTGACATTCTGCCATTGCCTTCTCTAAATGGATGGATGCAGAGAAAATCCAAAATAACACAAGGTATCAATAGTAACTGGTTTATATCGGTATTATTTCGCGCTTCCAAATAAGCAAGTTCTAACTGTTCCATAGCCTTGGGCGTTTCCAATGCAGAAGTGGGGCGAAAACGAATGCGTCTGTTTCCATCTTCATCGATCTCTAATATCACATTATCGTCTGTCTTATATTGACCGCCGTATTCGTAATTTGTAAATGCCATCATTAACTCATGCAGGCGCAGAATATCACGTTCGCGAAAATCAATATACTCATATCCTGAGTGAATTTCATTTAATGCGTCTCTATATCCGGCAATCTCGGCTTCATTATGATTCAGCGGAGCGCTGTTTTGATTAACAATCACGGCAATGCGTTCATCACTTGTGACAATGCCTTCCATAGCGTTAGAACTCTTGACAGATTGTACCTTTGCGACTGCCTCCAATTCCGTAAATATTTGAGCATAGTCCTCTTTTCGCACTCCCGCCATTGTTTTCAGTGCTGAAATATTCGAGGTAAGATTCACCAGATTTGCCGGCAATAAGCCATTATGCAAAAAAGAGTAATCAAATTTTCGCATATCACACCGTCCTTTCCGCATATAACTCTAGCATTATATATGTAATAATCAAGCAACACCATATTTTACTGCATATAAACCAACATAAAATATGCATATAATAGAATACAGTAGGCAGAAACTTATATTATAAAAGTGCAAGCCAAATCATTGTATTTCCCTCTTGCATCATCTATAATAATATCGACTTTAATCAAAAGAAATATGCAGGTGATATTTTCAATGAAAGCAAGTATTCATACATTGCTTCCGAATGCGGCCAAAACGATCCGTGAGGCCGTATTTATTAAGGAACAGGGATTTCAAAATGAATTTGATGATATCGATCAAAAGGCAATTCATTTTGTAATGTGGGATGAAACCATACCGATCGCAACATGCCGATTATTTCAAAATGATGATCAAAGCACCTATACGCTGGGCAGACTTGCGGTAGTACAAGCTTATCGCGGTAAAAGCATCGGTTCCATGCTCATTCAAGAGGCAGAACAATATGTACAGAAAAACGGCGGAAATTCGATCATATTACATGCGCAATGCCGTACCGCAAAATTTTACCGGAAACGGGGATATCGTTCCTTTGGTGAAATTGACGATGATGAAGGATGCCCTCATATATGGATGAAAAGAGTTTTACATATATAATCTCTTAATTATCATGCATCGATTTTTGGACTGGGAGGTACAATAATGAAACAACTATATGTGCATGGATTAGGACAAACAAGTGAGAGCTGGCATAAGGTCATTGCCCATTTGCATACACAGGAATTCGCCGTTTGTCCTGATTTAGCGAAAATGGTTTCAAAGCATGAGGTAACTTATCAAAGCCTTTATGCCGCTTTCGCAGACATCTGCGATGCGATTGATGAGCCATTTACGATATGCGGTTTATCACTGGGCGGAGTCTTAGCTTTACACTACGCTATAGAGCATCCTGAAAAAGTACATTCACTCATTCTTATCGCAACGCCGTACAAAATGCCCAAACAGTTATTGCGATTTCAAAATGCGATTTTTCATCTTATGCCCAAACGAATGTTTCCCTCAATGGGATTTGAAAAGGCCGATTTTCTTCAGCTCTGCCATTCTATGATGGATCTGGATTTTAGCAGCTCATTAACCAATATTACATGTCCTGTCCTAGTAATATACGGCGCAAAGGACCACGCCAATAAAAAAACCTCGATAACGCTTGCACAAACATTAAAAGAGGCAAAAATTCTGACCATAGATGATGCCGGTCATGAAGTTAATACAGAAGCTCCGAAGCAATTAGCGGATATCCTTTGCGAATTTTACCAACAAACCTAATCGTTGTCTTAAGCAAAACAACGTTTTGACTGAAAAAGCCTTTATGAGCTAAACCATGTTCATAAAGGCGGTTTTTGTTTGTTCTCTTGCGTGACTGTCAAATCTGCGGTTTCACTGTCACATTCCTTGTTTGGGGTTTCTGTAGATTTATGACTGGATTCCGGATCATTTTTTGTGACTTTGAAAAATTTATCATAACAGCCGTATACGATCGCAATCAGTATAAGCAAAAACATCCACCATGCCTGTGCAACATCAGCCACCCATGTTCGATTTACCTGTTTCATGGCATAAAGCGGATAATGATATTGATGCATTGTATTACCAAGAGTGAGCTCTGCGATCGGATCATCCGCTTTAATCGGTGCGGTTAACGGCTCCGCAATCAGTTTAATTTCTTCCGTTAAATTATCATTCATCGTCAATATGCGAATGTCTTCATGAGTACAAAATGCGACCTCATCCTCATAGCCGTATTTGACTTTTGCCTTACCGATTTCCTCACCTGCATGGTAGCGCATTTGTAATGCATAGTGCTTTTTCAAATATTGATAAACTTGACTGGCGTCTTTGACATTTTGAAATGTCTTCAAATCATTCCCGGCATTTCCCAATATAACCAGATAGGTCGCATCATTTACCTTTGTTAAAAAGCTAATACATAATCCGCCTTCCGAAGTAAAACCGGTTTTCACTCCCAGCAGAAAACGGCTGTCAATACCTGCGGCCTTTGCCATTTTACTTGCCGTGGACTCAAAATGATGACGCTGATCCATACTGGTATAAGAATGACTTGTATAAATTTGATAAAACGTATCATTCTTTAATGCTTCCTGTAAGATAATCAATAAATCCTGCGCACTGCTGTAATGACCTTTTGCATGTAAACCACTCGCGTTTACAAAATGGGTATGCTTCAAATGAAGTGACTGAGCTTTTTCATTCATCATTTTAACAAAAGCAGCTTCACTTCCGGCAACATCGTAAGCAATCATATTTGTCGCATCGGCACCGCTTGGCAACATTGCCCCATATAACAGATCAATAAAACGAACTTGTTCCATCGCCTCAAATCCTGCCACACTGACATCGGCCTCCACCAATCCCTTTAATGCTCCTGCTTGCACAACCACAGATTTCGTTAAATCACTTTCCTGCTCTAATGCCACTAATACGGTCATAATTTTAGTTAACGATGCCGGATACATAATCTGATCCGCATTCTTTTCATATATAACAGCTTTTTCATCACAGTTATATACCAAAGCATATTGACTCACTAGCTTAAGTTCTTGCGTCTCTGCGCCTTTTGTCTTATCAGACATGCATGAAAAAAACAATAGTAGAATATTCAAAACGATGATCATTGCTTTTTTCATATTGCGTTCTCCCTTGATCCCTGATTCGACCATTTTCGATATTATATCATAATGAAAAAAGAAGCGCATGCATATAAGATATTTTGAGAAAGAATTCTTTAAATCCATTCGATTCTTTCAAGCAAAGATATTAGATAAAAAACAAAAGCACCAATTCTACGCAGCGAACGATATTACATCTGGTCCAAAATTCGCTGTGCAGCCGCATAAAAGCCTTGCATTTCCGCTTCCAATTCATCACGGACATCGCACAATCGAGTACGTGACATGCGATTATTTACCACATGGACGCCATCCACAAAGACATCGCGAACATCATGTGCGCTTGCCCCGTATACAAGGGCAGAATAGGGATCATGGAGCGGAAACATGGAAGGAGACTCGCAATCAATCACAATGATATCGGCTTTTTTTCCGATTTCCAGTGATCCGATCGCATGATCCAAGCGCAGTGCCTTCGCACCGCCCAATGTCGCCAGATGCACGATTTGTTTGGCGGGATACAGTGCACGATCATGGTATTTGGTTTTTTGTGCCAAGGCGAAGATGTGCATCGACGCAAATAAATCAAGCGTGTTGCCGCTGCTCGCACCATCTGTCCCAAAACCGACCGGAATGCCGTAGCGCTCCATGTCCCGTATCGGCGCAATGCCCTTGCCCGCTTTCATATTGGAAACCGGACAATGCGCAACGCTGACATTTCTTCGTTTCATGAGCGAACAATCGTCCTCGCTTACATGAATACAATGCGCCAACAATATATGCTCATTCAAACAATGAATTTGATCGAGCCATTCTATAGGTGTCATATGATACGTATCTTGAAAATACGTCATTTCATAATCCATTTCCGCCGCATGGGTTGTTAACATCGTATCGTGGCGCACCGCAATTTCCATCGCTGCGTTAAATATAGCGGCATCGTTCGTATTGGTTGCGTGCGGGGCAATGATCGGTGTAATCAGACGACTCTGTTTCCATGTTTCAATAAAATGCTCACCCAGAGCCAATGCTTCCTGCGCGGTTTTCGTTTCACACGTTTCTTGCTGGATGATCGTTTCCCCAAGCAAGGCGCGAATGCCGCATTCCTCACAGGCAAGGGCAATCTGATCCATAAAGAAATACATGTCCGTACAAGTGGTGATTCCGCTTTGTAACATCTCCAAGGCCGCATATTTCGTTGCCAGATAAGCCAAGCTTTCATTCATGCATTCCTGTTCCAGCGGAAACAGAAAGCGCCGCAAGCGATCCGGCACATCATCCGCCAAAGAGCGAAACGGCACCATGCCCATATGCGCGTGGGTATTCACCATGCCCGGCATGACAAGCGTCCCTTTGGCATCGATGCGCACATCGATCCGTTCATGTTCTTTGGGCGCACCGACATACACAATCACATCATCTTCGATCACAATGTGACCGCGTTGATATTCGTGCAACGCTTCATCCATCGTTAAGACCCAGCCGTTTTCAATCAATGTTCTCATAGATATTCCTCCACTAACGGTATGATTGTTTGACTTTTTGTCAAAATCAAGCCGCGATCCGTTAATTTAATCATCGGTGATACGGGCAAAGACAAAGTAGAGATCGACATGATGACATTATCATGCACATATCCGAGCTCTTGGATTGCCGCTTTTGCCTGCGCAATTTCCTTCCCCAATACTTCAATCGGTGCTTCACTGACAATACCGCCGATCGGTAAAGCCACTTTCGCTCTGATTTGACCATCAACCACGACCACATAACCGCCCTGCATTTTCAACAGCGTATTTTGAGCCAGTGCCATATCCTCTTCACAAGTCCCCAGCACCAAAACATTATGGTGATCATGCGCCCATGATGTCGCTACTGCTCCTCGCTTACACAACGCGTTTTTTACCAATGCGAAGGCATGATTGCCGTTTTTGCCATAGCGCTCCATGACACAGGCAAGCGTATATTTCCCCTGCCATGCCAAATAGCCATCACAAATCGCAACCGTTTCCTTTACATGGCTTGTAAAGGTTGCGTGCGGTTCAACTGCCATGATATTACAAACAGCGCTTGTCCCTTTACATGGAATTAAAAAGAATCCACTGTCTGCCGCTTGACAATGCAGGGAGTGATAAAAATGCTTGGGAAAGCGCATTTCCTTTGCCTTGGGCAGCGCTTGTGTCAAAACGCCTTTTTTATACACCGAATGAATATCAAACTGCTTCACATCACGAAGTAAGATAAAATCCGCGATTCTTCCCGGTACGATGGCGCCGCGATCCTCCAAATGCATGCGTCTGGACGGAGTAAAGGTCGCACAGTAAATCGCCTGCTCGATTGGCATTCCCATGGCAACCGCCAATTTCACCAATTCGTTCAAATGCCCATAGCGCAGATCATCCGCCATCACATCATCTGTTACAAAAGCAAAGTATTCATATAGTCCATGCCTGATCAGCGTATCCATGACATCCGGTGTCATGGATTTGCGCTGAATTTCCAGAAACATGCCTTTTGAAATCTTTTCCAAAACACTGGCGCTTGTTTGATGGGTATGATCAGCACTGACACCGGCCGTTAAAAAATCATCTAGCTGCGATCCGCTGATCTTTGGGCAATGACCCTCAATCGGCAGATCAAAGCGTTCTTCCTTGCATGCCCGAATAATTCTAGCACTGATCGAATCCGGTTTATAACACACATCATGAAAATTCATGACCTCTCCAAGACAGATAACCCGTTTCTGTTTTAACAGCTCCCTTACCTCTTTTTCACCAATGATGCCTCCGGTTGTTTCCAGCCGGGGATTGGTGGAAGGCACCGAGGATGGGATACCATAAAAAATATCCAATGGAGTTTCCTCATTGGATATATAGGAGAGGATCCCTTCCACGCCAAAGACATTTGCGATTTCATGGGGATCGGCCACAACGGTTGTGACCCCATAAGACAAAACACAATCGCTGAAGCGTGAAGGGATGCTCATTGAACTCTCGATGTGCATATGAATATCCACCAGTCCCGGAATCATCCATAGTTCATCCGCATTGATTTCCTGATCACAAGATGTGTCAATATGATCGTCAATATGAGCGAACATACCGTTTTGAATCCCGACATCCGCTACCACAAAACGCTTGCGAAAGGAATCAAATACATGGGCATGACGAACAATCATATCATAATGCATCATCAGATACCAATACTAACGATTCAGGATGCGATTCCACTGATCCGTCCACTCCGGCAATAACGGATTGACAAAGGAATAATCAATGGCTTTCGCTTTATCCGCAACCGCACCATAGGTCATATTCGCTGCTTCCTCATCACTCAGCTTGACATTGGCATTGGTCGGTCCTTCATTCAGGGATTTGCTGGAAACATTTTGCAATTCCGCAGAAATACGCCAGTTGATATACGCATAAGCAATATCTTTGTGCTTAGAAGATGCTACAACATCAACCGTATTAAAGTTTGCGTAGGTGCCGCTTTCCGGAACCATGTACGTTACCTGCGGAGCCGCTTTTTTGATATTCGGCACGGCGAAATCACCGACAACCGCAACCGCTACTTCCCCGTTCGCAAACAGGTTTACCAACTCGCTGGATTTGTTATAGGTCTTGAACACATTCGGTTTTAATTCTTCCAATGCTTCAAAAGCCGCTTTTCCGTTATCGGATTTAATATCAACATTTTTGTGATCGCTGGCAATATGTACGATGGAAGGACCAAATGTTGTGGCTAAGTCCGGAATCGCAACCTTGCCCGCTAGTTCCGCTTTCCACAGATCATCCCAGGATGTGATCTCAAAACCAATCGCATCCTTGTCATAGATAATACCGACGCTTTGAATGACGATAGCCGGTCCATAGCCGCTTTCTGCCTGCATTTTCTTTGCCGGTGTGATCAATTGATCCAAATTCTCAATTTTGGATGCATCGACCTTTTCAAACAATCCTGAGGCATAGCCTTTTGCGGCGGTAGACTGATTCAATTCAATGACATCAATACCGCTTTCCGGATTGCTTTCCAACTTCGTGTAGCGATCAGCCGCATTACCCAAGTCGGTCTTGATGGTACAGTTATACTTTTCTTCAAACGGTTTGATAATGTCACTTTGAACAATATCCTCGCTCAACTGAAAGGTTGAAACCGTCAATTCACAGGGCTCGTCGTTTGTTTCATCATTTGATGAAGAACAAGCAGCCATTGTGCAAAGCAATGCACCACATAAAACGTATGTGAATCCTTTCTTCATGTTCTTTTTCCTCCTTCTATACAAGAACAATTTTATGGGAAGGCAGACACAACTTGCACGTGTCGCCTGTCTCATACACATCTGTGCCGTCGTTGTTTACGATAAGCGTACCGATCGGCGTCTTCATTTCATATTGATAGCTCTTGCCTAAAAACGTGCGTACTGCCACTTTTCCTTCGACCGTATTGGCTTCCGCTGTTTTGGTTATTTGAATATCGTCCGGACGAATTGTTAATTTTACGTCTGATGCGTCGCGATCTTCATCCACTTTAAATACATAGCCGTTGGCCTCGTATGTATGCGCTGCTTGTTTTTTGGCGCTGATGAAGTTTTCAAACCCGATAAAACGCGCCACAAATTCCGTTTTGGGATTGGTATAAATATGTTCCGGTGTATCATATTGTTCAATCACGCCTTGATTCATGACCGCAACGCGATCCGATATGGAGAAGCATTCCTCCTGATCGTGAGTAACAAAAATCGTTGTGATTCCGAGCTGTTTCTGAAGCCGTTTGATTTCCACGCGCATCTGAATTCTTAGCTTCGCATCCAGATTGGACAGCGGTTCATCCAGAAGCAGCAGCTTTGGCTCAATGACCAA
>CANDJN010000022.1 GCA_947385085.1 uncultured Erysipelotrichaceae bacterium
TATTTAAGGGACTTTCTACACTTTTTTTCATTTCTCAACTGTCAAAGATGGGATTTTAACATATTCCCGCGACTTCCCCTATCTTTTTCTAACCATGTGCTCGCCATAGCGCCAGACGCTGTTCATATTGGCGTACATCATAGGCGATCGTATCGTATTCATGAACCAAATGATGGACACGACAATAATAACGATACGTCTCTCCATATTGGTGAAACAACACACTGCGATAGTGAATATCGCCTTCATAGCGCAACGGATGAAAATTCCGCTTTACTCTGCTTAAAAAATCCGCAAATGACATCATTTCCATTTTGATCACCTCGTGAACAGTGTATCAAACATTGTGACATTATATATGTTACAAAAGGAAAAGAAGTGAATTTTTTCACTTCTTATGACTATTCTTCTTTGCCCTTTATTTCTTCCTGTTGAAAGCGTGATTTACGGCGTGCTTCCTTTTTCTCCTCGTTTGGATGCTCATTGTCTGCCTCTTTTGGCTTGGGAAGCAATGCTTTCGCGGATACGTTAATCTTGCCATGATCATCGATTTCTGTTACCTTGACACGAATCGTATCGCCTAATTTCACGACATCCTCTACCTTCTCCACACGCTCATGTCGCAGCTTAGAAATATGTACCAATCCGTCCGTCGAACCAAACAGATTCACAAACGCACCATATTTTTCAATTCTAACCACCTTGGCATCATAAATGTCACCAACTTTGGCAACTCTTACGATGTCTTTGATCATATCGACGGCCTTGTTAATGGAGTCACGATTCATATGATATACGATTACCTGACCGTCATCCTCAATGTCGATCTGAACGTCATCACAATCCTCAATGATTTTATTGATCATCTTACCATTCGGTCCAATCACTTCACGAATCTTTTCCGGATCAATCATGAAGGTCGTTAGCTTTGGAGCGTATTTGCCGACATCGGCTCTTGGTTTGTCAATGGCTTTCGCCATGTTTGCCAAGATTTCAGCACGAGCTTTTTTCGCCTGTGCCAAAGCTTCTTTAAAGATCGCCTCGGTGATTCCCGTCACTTTAATATCCATCTGTAAAGCAGTGATGCCTTCAGCAGTGCCGGCTACTTTGAAATCCATATCGCCGAAGTGATCCTCCATACCTTGAATATCCGTTAAAACGGTATAGTTTTCATTGTTTTCATCCATAATCAAACCCATGGCGATACCGGCGACCGGAGCCTTGATCGGAACACCGGCAGCCATTAAGGACATTGTACCCGCACAGATGGATGCCTGTGAGGAAGATCCATTGGATTCCAGAACCTCCGCAACAGTACGAATTGTATAAGGGAAATCCTCCACACTTGGCAATACTTGTGATAAAGCACGCTCACCCAATGCGCCGTGTCCGATTTCACGTCTTCCCGGACTGCCCATGCGACCAGTTTCTCCTACCGAATACGGTGGAAAGTTATAATGATGCATAAAGCGTTTTTCTTCTACATCGGTTACATCGTCAATGATCTGATGATCATTCAGCGGTCCCAAAGTCGTAACGCTCATAACCTGCGTTTCACCACGGGTAAACATTGCGCTGCCATGCGTGCGCGGCAATAGATCCACTTGTGAATCCAACGGACGGATTTCATCAATCTTTCGACCGTCCGGACGCACCTTGTCCTCGATAATCAAGCGCCGTACTTCGTCGGCCTCAATGCCATGACAAATTTCCTTTACTTGCTTGATGGCCTTATCCTTCGCCTTATCATTTTCATATTCTTTTGAATCAAACAGCGTCACTGCCTGTTCCGTCAATTCATCAATTTTCCCATAGCGCTCCAGCTTCTTTTCAATGGAAACAGCTTTGCGAATATCAGCTTCAAATTTTTCCTTAACTTCTGCCACAATCGCCTCATCGGGCGTATAAAGCGTTACTTCCATTTTTTCTTTTCCGACTGCGGCAACGATTTCCTCTTGGAAAGCTACCAGCTGTTTAATATGCTCGTGGGCGAACATGATCGCTCCCAACATCGCTTCTTCACTGACTTCCTTCGCACCGGCTTCCACCATGTTTACGGCATACTTAGTACCGGCCACTGTCAAATGAATATCACTCTCATTTTCCAGCTGTTCCGGAGTGGGATTGATTACATATTCCCCATTGATGCGTCCGACGATAACGCCAGCAATCGGACCGTTGAACGGAATATCCGATATGCATAGTGCCAGCGACGCGCCAAACATAGCCGTCATCTCTGCCGTACATTCCTGATCCACTGACATTACGGTATTGACAACCTGTACCTCATTGCGAAAACCATCCGCAAATAACGGACGAATCGGTCGATCAATCATTCGTGCTGTTAGTGTCGCATGTTCGCTCGGTCGTCCCTCACGGCGTAAAAAGCCGCCGGGAATTTTGCCAACGGAATAAAGCTTTTCTTCAAACGATACGGTCAAAGGAAAGAAGTCGATTCCTTCTTTTGCCTGTTTGCTGGCAGTAGCCGTCGATAATACAACTGTGTCATTATATCGAATCAGAGCGGATCCGCCTGCCTGCTTCGCTATTTCGCCGGTTTCTACAGTTATATTACGTCCGCAGAAATCCAAGCTGAATGTTTGTTTACTCATTCTTTCACCTCAATTTTTTCATACCTGTATAATCATATCATATTTTTAAATTAAAAAACATAAGAAAATGCGCTTGGCTTGTGTTTTCTTGCAAAAACACCTGAATTTATGATTTTCCTGTTCTTCATGAGATAAAAAAAACGCACATGGCGTTTTTTTATCATTACTTACGCAGACCCAAACGTGCGATCAAATCGCGATAGCGGTTCAAATCCTTGTTCTTCAAATATGCAAGCAAGTTACGGCGATGACCGATCATTTTCATTAATCCTCGATGTGAATGATAATCATGCTTATGTTCCTTCATGTGCTCAGTCAAACGATTGATCTTTTCCGTTAATACGGCAATCTGCACCTCAGGAGAACCCGTATCTCCTTCAAAACGTGCATACTCTTTCATGATAGCTTGCTTTTCTGACTTTAATAACATTTATTTTCCTCCTGTTGTCTTGTCCTTTCCTACCGCGTAATTCGTCGGAGTGAACGTAAAAACCCAGTACGAAAGCCTTTATATTTTAACACATTCAAAGCGTTGATGCAAGATTTTTATAAGAAATCCACCAGTATTTCATGCAGCAGCATCATTCCCTGCTTACTCGCATATAAGCGATGATTGCTTTCCAATAGATTGCCCGATGCGCAATGCTTTTGAATTGCCGTATCGAAAACATCGTGATAGGAACAGGCAAAGCGCTGATGGAACACCACATCGCTTACACCTTTTTTAATCCGCAGGCCCATCATCATCATTTCAAACATTTCATCTTTTACGCTTAAAAGTGTTTTATCGGGACAGGGTCCATTTTGAATATACGTATGAAGATTGCGCGTATTGTCATAGCGGATATGATTTTCTTTGCCGCTGGCACCACAACCGATACCATAAAAATCATCATAGTGCCAATAGGCGAGATTGTGTTCAGAAAACCTTTGATCACGAGCAAAATTACTGATTTCATAGTGTTCAAAGCCGTTTTCTTCCAATAGTTTAATGGCAGTTTCGTAAAAATCAGCCTCCAAATCGGCATCACACGGCTGTATCTGCGCTCTGCCAAAGCGAGAGTGCTCCTCAATGGTTAAGGCGTATAAGGACAAATGAGTGATCGGCAATGCCACTGCCCTATGCAGATCCTCCACCCACTCACTCATCGTCTGATCCGGCAAGCCATACATGAAATCCAATGAGATATTCGTAATATCGTGGAAGCGTAATTGAGCGATACGCTGCTTGATCATCGCATAATCGGCAACCCGTTCTATTTTTTTTAAATGATGAGGCTGGAAGCTTTGTGCGCCCATAGATATACGATTAACGCCATATTGGACCAATAAGGCGATTTTCGCTTCGCTTAATGATTCCGCATTCACTTCCATCGTATATTCCACAGCATGTTTTGTATACGGTAAAAGTGCCGTGAGTAGTGACTCCAACTGTTCCTCGTTCAGTGTACTAGGCGTACCGCCGCCGATATAAACACTTTTACATGGCGATAATGCTTTATCATGAAGCTCCTTTATCATAGCATGAAGCCACTGATCCACCAGTGGCTTATAGTATCCGCAGCGCGTAAAATCACAATAGGCACAAATATGATCACAAAACGGTACGTGAACATACATGGCTTTTGTCATACGGCAACTTTCCTTTCTTCGTTTGCTTCTCGTTGTTTTTGTAGCATTCGTTCATAAATCAAATGAATGAGCTGTGAATTGGTTGGCTTGCGGTTTTGAATTTGAATATGCTGGGGATCGTAACGATAGGCATAATCAATCGCATCACGGATTGCTTTCTCCACTCGTGAAGATGTCGTCATATGGATGCGGGCAACTTCTTTATACAGCTGGTGCATCAGCAGCTTTTGATCGTTCCTGTGCAATAAAAATTTCACAGCCGACTTAATATAGCGGAAACCGTTTAAATGAACAGGAATACCCATGTCTTGAATCAGCTGCGAAGCCGTACTTTCATCATAGCGTGGTGATAGATATCCTCGGCTTTGAATCCTGCTTTTCATCAATTCTCTCATGATTTTATCAACAGAAAACGGTGCGCAAAGAAATACGCCATTTGGATCAATTGCTTTCAATACCTGCAACGACGTCATCTTTGACTGATTCACCATATACATAATGCACAATGACAGTTCATCATTGCGAAGCATCTTGGCAAACGCAAAAGCGGCTCCCGGATCCTGGGTACAGTCAAGCAACAGCACGTCGATCTGTAAAGCTTTGATCCATTCACTGTCCCTTGGCAGTACCGATATTGTCACCGTTTGCATCCATGCCTCACTGCGCATTAGCTCCATCAAATCCCTTAACAAATCCATATCATGAAGATACGTTAGTACCTTCATCATAAACTTTTGTAATAATTGTTCGCTCGCATTATTACCCAAGCCCCCTTCACATCACAAAATACACAAATTTCTTCCCTATTTTTTGCTTCTGATACCACTTTAATGCGACGAGCTTTTCCATCGAATAGCGTGCTGTTTCATAACATACACCGGCATTCTGCATATAATCCTGTAACGTATAATAATGATGCAGCTTACGATGTGCTACATAAAAGGTAATGCTTTCCTTTTGTAACATCGGATAACGCTCAATCAGTTCCCTGGCATCCAGTTTTTGTAACGAAATCGAATCTTTTCTATTTAATGATAACATTTCATCAGAGAATTTCAACCTCAAAACTTCAAGAAGTGACAAAAAGTTCGATGTTACATCCAAATCGGTAACCTGTCGATCCAATCGTTCCATTAATTCTTCCATTGTTATATGAATGGATAAGGGAAAGCAATGATGCAGATAGAGAGTAGGAAAATATAGCAAAAATGCGGTTCGCTTATCACACTCCATTGCCAAACGAAATAACTTGCATAATAAATTATTCGTTTCTTCCTCCAAATAAGGACGCAATACCAGTTCCTTGCTTCGATCCTTGATGAAATGATCAAAGATTTCCTGAAATAAGTAACAGGGATTAATTCCCTTGTCATAACGCATTTTGATCAAGAGTCGGGTGAAGCGTTCCTTTTCCTCCTCCTTCAGCCAAAATAAGTCAATTTCCGTTTGCGGCATTTCCTGATGCTTCATGAGCCATAACAGCATCATTTCCTGAGTTTTTGCCATGGTATCATTGACCATGGGATTTCTTACCAAATATGTTTTTTTGCCTTGAAGTGGAAACTCCTGCCGAAATAGTGATCGATATTGTTCAATCTCCCGCCATAAGGGATCCACTAGGTAATAATCCATTTCCTTTTCCAAATCTGCTTTATTATAGTACGTGCCTTCACTGTATTTTCGCGCTGTTTCAAACATATCGTTTCACCTCAACGTTATTTTAACACGCAAAAAATGCAGACTCGATAAGTTCGACAAAGATAGAAAAAACAAGACAGCAGATTGGTAAATTCAACATGACCTATGGGTAATTTGTTATTCATCCTCCATGGATAATACCACCATAAATGCTTCCTGCGGCACTTCCACAGAACCGACCGCTTTCATGCGCTTCTTTCCAGCCTTCTGCTTTTCCAGCAGCTTTTTCTTACGGGAAATATCGCCGCCGTAGCATTTGGCCAACACGTTTTTGCGCAGCGATTTGATATCGGTGCGAGCGATGATTTTCCCCCCTAATGCCGCCTGAACCGGAATTTCAAACTGCTGGCGCGGAATCAGCGTTTTCAGCTTTTCACAGATCAAACGACCCCGAGGCGCCGCAAAGTCCTTATGTACGATTAAGGATAAGGCGTCGACACATTCCCCGTTCAACAAAATATCCATTTTTGCCAGCCTGCTTGTTTGATAGCCAACCAGCTCATAATCCAAAGAAGCGTAGCCCTTTGAACACGATTTCAAACGATCAAAGAAATCATATACGATCTCGCCCAGTGGCAATTCATATACGATGTCCATGCGATTCTCATCAATATATACCATGTCTTTATAGATACCGCGCTTTTTCTGACACAACTCCATAATCGCTCCGACATAATCGTTGGGCGTCATGATGCTTGCCTTGACGTAAGGTTCTTCGATATGATCGATTTTCTGCGGCTCCGGCAACATGCTGGGATTATCGATTTTCATCATTGAGCCATCGCTTAAATAGGCATGATATATAACGGAGGGCGCTGTGAGGATGAGATCTATTTTATATTCTCGCTCAATGCGTTCCTGAACCACATCCATATGTAATAAACCAAGAAAGCCGCAGCGAAAGCCAAAACCCAGCGCCTGTGAGGTTTCCGCCTCAAAATGCAAGGAGGCATCATTAAGCTGTAATTTCTCCAAAGCATCGCGTAAATCATTATATTTGGCAGAATCAATCGGATACAAGCCACAGTAAACCATCGGGTTCATTACGCGATAACCGCTGAGTGGCTTTTGTGCCGGCCTTTCGCTATGGGTGATTGTATCACCGACGCGAACATCCTGAATGGATTTCATACTGGCACACAGCCAACCGACTTCACCGCAATGAAGCACTTCCTTCTTCACTTCCTTGGGATTGCGAATGCCGACTTCCAGCACCTCATATTCTGCACCGCTCGCCATAAAGCGAATGCGATCACCGATGCGAATGCAGCCTTCCTTTATCCGAACAAATGCGACAACACCGCGATACGCATCATAAAAGGAGTCAAAAACCAATGCCTGTAATGGATTGGCTTCACTGCCTGAGGGAGCTGGTATTTGATGAACAACCGCTTCCAATACATCACGGATATTCAATCCGTTTTTCGCTGAGATTAACGGTGCGCTTGCCGCATCCAGTCCGATCACGTTCTCAATCTCCGCTTTTACGATAGCGGGCTGGGCACTGGGAAGATCAATCTTATTGATCACCGGCAAAATTTCCAAATCGTTGTCCAAAGCGAGGTATACGTTTGCTAAGGTTTGCGCTTCAATTCCCTGTGCCGCATCCACAACCAAAACCGCACCTTCACATGCCGCTAAGGAACGAGATACCTCATAAGTGAAATCCACATGGCCTGGCGTATCAATCAAATGCAGAATATATTCCTGACCATCCAAGGCTAGATATTTTAACTGTACCGCATTCAGCTTGATCGTGATACCGCGTTCACGTTCCAGATCCATTGTGTCTAACAGCTGATCCTTCATTTCCCGCTGTTCCACCGTATCGGTAAGCTCCAAAATGCGATCCGCAAGTGTGGATTTTCCATGATCAATATGAGCGATAATGGAAAAATTACGAATATATTTCTGATCCATGGACATCTCCTTCCCAGATAAAGTTTCTATTCATTGTGTAATTATACCAAAAAGAAAACCGATTGGAAAGAAAAAGCGCCGGTTATGAATGATTTCACGATCCGATATTCACTATTTATAATGTAGCTAAGTTTCTTTGTTTTCCTGCCTGATCCTAAAACGATTGCCTTTCGCATAGACCGTGATGCCATAACAGTCCGCAAGCAGCCAACCGATGGGTATCGCTATCCAGATACCGATGAATCCGATAAAGGAAATACGAGAAAGAAAATAAGCTAAACCCACTCTTGTGCCTAAAGAAATGATCGTGAGCACGAGTGATACATGAGGTTTGTGAATAGCGCGAAAATAGCCATACAGCATAAATAGAATACCGATGCCAATATAGAAAGCACCTTCGATGCGCAGATACTGAGCACCAATGCAAATGATTTGAATCTGATTTTGATCGATAAAAATCCCCATCAATCTTTCCGCAAACACCCATACGAAAGTACTGATCACAACGCAAAACAGTGTCACATTCCATAAGGACGACCGTATTCCCGCTTTGATGCGATCCCATTTTTTTGCGCCGTAGTTTTGTGCAATCAAGGTCGAAAAAGCATTGCCAAAATCCTGAACCGGCATATAGGCGATCGTGTCAATTTTTACCGCCACCGCAAAAGCCGACATCACGGCCGTGCCAAAGCTGTTAACGATGCCCTGTACCATCAATATACCAAAATTCATCACAGATTGTTGAAGACACGTTAAGCCAGACAGCGATATAATTTCCCGCATTGTATCACGCTGCCATAGCCAATCATTTCTTTGAGGTATCAGCTTGGGATACGCAAAAAAAGTATATATCATTAATCCTGCGGCAGATAAATACTGAGCGATGTTCGTGGCGATCGCGGCTCCCGCCACACCCATTCCATACACTTTTACAAAAAGCATATCCAGAGCGATATTGGCAATGACAGATACCGCTAAAAATAGGAGAGGAAGCAATGAATTGCCGATGCTGCGCAGTAAATTTGCAAAAAAATGATAGAGAAAAATGGCGATCAAACCCCAGAACACATTGACCAAATAATCATGCGTCATTGCCGTAATGTCCGTCGGGGTTTGAAGCCATACGATGATTTCATCCACCAACCAAAAGGCTGTTAAGGTTAACATCAGTGATAACAACGAAATCAAGGTAAACGATAAAAAGATGCCATTGCGCAATCGTGACCATTGCTTTTGTCCATACGTTATCGCAAAAAAAGCACTGCTTCCCAGACATAAGCCCAGAATGATTGAAGTAAAAAAGTTCATCAGCGTATAAGAGGATCCTACTGCCGCTAAGGCATCATCACCGATATATTTCGCGACAATCCAAGTATCGCAAAGATTATAAAACTGCTGGAGTATGTTTCCCAGCATAAAAGGCAACGCAAAAAGCCACAGCTTTTTGGTAATATTTCCGGTTGTTAAATCCTGACGCATCTGCTTCATAAAGGCATTACCCCTTTTCACGGGATAATAATACCATAATGTGTGTGGTTTGCCTATTGCATAAAGCCATGTACAAGCTGTGAAACGATATCAATACCGGTATCCATCACATTTACCACAAATTCACTGCCTGCCTGTGCCATACGTGCTGCAGGATTTTCACGAATCGGATTCAAACGGCTTGTTTCCACCTTCTGTGTCACTGCTTCATGTTGGGCAATTTCGTTCTCAAATTCTTCGATGCGCTCATTCACATCCGGCTTTGGATTGGCTTTATAAACATAAGAAACAAGGGAGAGCACCAGCCAAACCAGCAAGGCATCCGCCAAAAATCGTTTCATCATATCACCTCATCAAATAATCATAGATACCATCCGCCAAGACCTCCATCGAGTTTTCCACTTCCTCAAACGGATTTACATCGCCGCCACATTCAATCAGCATCATCCGTTCACTCACCTCTTGGTTATAATAAGCCTCGCGAACCATCGTCGATCTCATGATACCATGTACCTTGCCGTCGATAATGTCGGATAATGCCGCCGCTTCCTTCTGAATTACCGCAGCGTTTTTCCCCAAGCCGCCAATGACCGGCATCATCTTCGCATAGCGTTTTCCATTTACTTCTATATAGCTTGCTTCACGAGGAATCGCATCCCGATGCAGATCAATGATGAGATCAAAGCCGCCGTAATTTACAAGGGCATCATTTAAAAAATTATAAGATGCCTTATAGCTTTGATTGTAATCCCATCCCTGTGTATTTAAATATTCTTTAAAATTCGCTGTTTCCAGCACTACATGTACGCCTCGCTTTTCTAACGCGTTGCCCAGTATCGCTGACGCGTCCATCACGGTCTGACCACCGACATATTCCTCACTTTGATGTGTGCTGTAAATATAAACCTTCTTACCGGTATTTGGTTTTGTATCTGATTCATTATTATTCGCATCCGTTTTGTTTTGATCAGTTTGATCATCATGATTACTTTGATCATTCTGATCTTGATCCTGCGTCATTTCAAACTGAAAATCATCGTCGATGGTCAGATCAGAATGATACGATAAGAGATTCATTTGATCTTTGATGGAGATGCTTTCATCCAATTCATATTGATGATATACACAGGCATCTAAAAAACCGTTATTTTTCATAAACACGCTGATTCCTTTAAAAAACGGTGTGATACATAAAAAGCCGATTAATAATATGATTTTGGCAATGATTTTACCATCTGTTCTCATAATAAAAAGCACCTCCTCAGCACAGAATATGCACTAAGAGATGCTTCTATGTCTATAGTTTTAAATACTGCGGGTGGATAAAGCGATTGATGCTTTGCGATACGAGATAAACAAGCTGCTTTAATTCATCATCCATGGATTTTGGAGTCACAACCAAATCGAGCTGTTCGCGCTGTGAGAGTTCATTCAAAACATCAGATACTGATACTTGACTCTGTTCCAGCACCTCCGATAAGATGGCACCAATGCTGGTTACAGTCGCAACACCGATGGCTATCACCGGTACACCCAATGAATCTTCGTTCAAAGCACTTCGATGATTACCCACACCGCTGCCCGGTTGAATACCGGTATTGTTTATTTGGATCACGCGATTGATTCGCGACACACTGCGCGTTGCCAGCGCATCAACCGCAATGATTAAATCCGGTTGAAATTCCTCGGCTACCGATTTTACGATCGCAAACGATTCCAGACCCGTCTGCCCCATTACACCCGGCTGAATCACCGCCACATTACGCGTTCCCTTTAACATTTTACGATCTTCATGCGCATAATAATGAGCTGTAACGAGTATATCATCTGCCACCTCAGGGCCCAAGGCATCACTGGTGATAAAGCGATTACCAAGTCCGACGATCAGAATTTTTTTCGGTTTCAAGTTCATCGAGCGAATCATTTTTTGAAGCTGATCGCAAACCTCCTTGACAATCGCTTCACGTTCCTCATGATCAAAGAGATGTTCAAACTGTACCGAAACATAATCACCGATCTCCTTACCTAACGCATTTTCCTTTTCCAGCACCTTAATATAGCTGCTTTCGATATGTCCATGAACCGTCTTTTCATGGGTAAAGGTTTCATGATCTAACTTGCATACTTCTGCTTCATCCGCAAAATCCGAACGGATATGATATGGTTTTTTCATTTCTTATCGCCTCATTCAAGGTTAGTATGGAAAATTTTACGCTTATTATTGCTTTTTCCCTTTCTCTTTGATATAATTTGTAAGCATTGAATTAGGAGGTGTAGATATGCCGCAGATTCGTTCACAAAAAAAGCGTGTGAAAACCAATCATAAAAGAACTTTAGCGGTTGCATCCCAGAAGTCCGCATTGAAGACATCCATTAAAAAAGTATTGGCTGCCGTTGATGCAAAGGATAAAGAGGCTGCTTTGGCTGCATATAGTGTGGCAAGTTCCAAGTTAGACAAGTCAGTAGCCAAAGGGATTCATCATAAGAATTACGCAAGCCGTCAGAAAGCACGTCTCGCGAAAGCTATCAACGCATTGGGTTAATTGACCATCCTGATCCGATCAATATGACGGATCTTTTTTTGTGCTCGCAAAAAAAGACCCTTGGTCTTTTCATTTATCCTCATTTTGAATCAGCTGCTCCTTTTCTTGACGTGAGAGCTGCTTGATTTCATATTCACGCTTCATGGCAGCGTGGCGATCTTCGCACACTTCAAAATATACACAGTCAAGTGGCGGATGGGCTTTGGTATATTTAGCGCCCTTACCGTTTTTATGCGCTTCCCAACGTTGTTTTAGATTCGTCGTCCATCCAGTATATAAGGATTGATCACAACAGCGCAAAATATAAACATAAGCACCATCTGTTTCGGGCATTTTTAACATGGATCCACCTCTACAACACTTGCCAATCCCCCCAATGATGTCTCCCGTAGCTCCATCGGCAATTTACGCCCTGTTTCATTCATCGTTTTTACAACCATATCGAAGCTAACACGATTTTGTTTCACTTTGGATATAAATTCTGACAGCACGGCCGCATCCAATGCCCGTAATGCCGCAATGGCATTGCGCTCAATACAGGGAATCATCACATAACCGCCAACGGGATCACACGTTAAACCCAAATGATGTTCAATTCCCATTTCCGCCGCATATTCAATCTGATGATCATTTAAGCCTCGTAAATAAGCAACCATTGCCGCTCCCATCGCACAGGCCGCCCCGATTTCTGCCTGACATCCGCCCTGAGCACCGGAAATGGTCGCATTCTGTTTGATGAGATTGCCGATCAAACCGGCAATTTTTAAACCGCGAAGTAAGGATTCGCGCTGTATTTTGCGATCATAATAGTAATAATAAATCAATGAAGGTAAAACACCGCTGCTGCCTAATGTCGGTGCGGTAACACTCATTCCCCCCGCCGCATTTTCCTCGCTGGCGCTGTACGCATACGCACTTAACAACAGCTTCTCTTTCTCCATTGCGCTTTCGCATAAGTTTGCCTTGTCCAGTAATTTTCGCCCAATCCGCTCTAGCTTCAGTTTTCCCGGCAACAGACCGGCAGTGTTTAATCCATTATCAACCGTTTTACACATTTGTAATAGAATTTCCATCAAATAATTATCTATCGTTTCAAAGCGATCAACATAATCACAAAGCGAGATTCCTTCACTTTCACAATATGCTTTGATTTCCTTCATACTGTTATGGGGATAAACTTCTGCTCCTTCTAAATCATCCTGTCCTTCAATCGCAATCGCGCCGCCGCCAAGTGAATAGCAGGTCCAGCTGTCAATTGCATGATTTTGCGCGTCCAGCGCGGTAAATATCATAGTGTTGGGATGTTTCAATGTTTCCTTGCTTTTAAAATGTACTTCGCAAGGAATCGGCTGAAAGGCTTCTATGATTGCTTTGTCGCTCAAATGACCTTTACCGGTCAATGCCAAAGAGCCAAGCAATTCTACCCGATAAGCTGCCGCATCCGCAAAAGCCTCACGAAACATTAATGCGGCGCGGCGCGGTCCTAGCGTATGGGAAGAGGACGGACCCGGACCGATCCGAAATAATTCTTTTAGCGACTGCATGATCACGCCTCCTTTAAACGCAGTAAAAATAATTCGAAACCAAGTTTTTTATCAACGCGTCCCGCCTTAATCGACTGATCCAGCTGTGCCAGCTGTGCCAGTACATGTAAAAGCTTATCAATCGAAAAGCGATGCACGATCTCCAATGCCAATTTAACTCGATAAGGATGAAGTGAACATTGTGATGCAATTTCATCGGGATACGTCATGCCTTGTAATTGCGCACATTTCACTTGATATAATAAATGAAACTGTGATGAAATTAAAGCGATTAAATAAATGGGATCCTTATTTAAAACCTGCAAGTCCTCCCAAATGGAAAAGCATCGGCGCATATTTTTATCCACTACGGCATTGACCAAGGCAAACACATCTTCCTCTAATGAGCGAGTCACAAGCTGCTTGACAATGTGCTCATCAATTACATCATCATATAAAGCCAACTTATCCAACTCATTTTGGATGATGCCAATATCACAGGGCAATCGCTTCATCAGACAATTTACGGTGGAAGGAGTCAATGTCAATCCGCGCTTTTTTACTTGTTCGTGAACATAAGCCGGCATCGATTTTCGATCCAATTTATTACAAACAATCACCTCGCATAGGCTGCGCATTTTCTTCACACTTTTTTTGCGCATATCCAGTTTTGCGAAGGTCCCGGATAAAATCAGTACCGTACTATCCATCGGCTCTTGGAAATACGCTTCCAGTTTCGTAAGATCTACACTTTTTGTTGGCGTGGTGCTCAAAAAATCCGCATTTTCAACCAGTACACACTTTTTTTCATTGAAAAAAGGAATCGTCATCGCATCGGCAAGGATTGTATCCAAATCCGTATGCTGAGCCTGATAAACCGCCGTATTCATATCATCACGGCAACCGATTTCTTTTTTTATAATGCGATCAATGGTCTTGCGTACTTGATAGGCTTCCTCACCGTAGATCATATAGTTCATTTATTAATCACCGATATTTATTATACCAAATTCATGCGCCGCCGTCTTGTAAATCGCGCCGATATTTGCAAATTTAAGCGAAACTACTCCATGATGAGGTGTATCAAAAATATTTACCCCTTCTTGATTCAGCGTCTGCAGTGTCTGCGAGGCAAAAGGTCTATTGCGATTGTTAGCACCGCAGAATATGAGCGCTAAGAGCGGATGGATACGTTGAATATAGGCTGGTATTTCAAACAAACTGGAAATTGTCAGATAAATAAATTCTATTTTGAATTATAGATGCTCTAAAATATAATCTATATCTTTTTTAATTAAAGATTGCATACTTTCTTTATATTTAGTTAAATCTAAGTTATTTATTTTAAATTCTATAATTTCTGTAAGTTCAAATTTGTACATTAAAATTAAATTCAATTTCTCTAAACATTGCCTAACTGATGTTCCTTTTTCATCTTCTAACTCGTTTAATATAACATCAATATTTTTATTTATCTTATTTTCATTATCCCATTTTGCTAGACAGCAAATCAACCTAAAACCTCTAACTCTAATAAAAGTCTTTTCACTATTTAGCATTTCTAATAAATCATCAAAGTAACTATACAACTCATTTGACTCAGTAGTTATCGTTTCTAGTTCTAACAGTGTTCTATAAGCACTATTATTATCCTTATTATATAAGTTTTCTATTTTTTCTTTCATAAGCAGCACCTCTTTAAACTGGCATAATAATTATCCGATATTTCCAATATTTTCCCATAAGGATCTAATACATTGAAGTAATAATATGGCATATGCACATTCAAAAATTTACGAAATCGGATGACTATAGCGATTTGATGCTTTAAGCTATTATTTTATTTTCAGCATATAACTTGAAATAAGCGCTGAATTTCCTATTTTATATTTCAAGTTCCTTTTCTAAGAATCTTGAGATAATCTTCATAAATGAATATACGGTTTCTATTTGATTTCGTTGTTTGCACAAGTATCCCTGCATCAACCAAACGATTCACTGCACTTGCCGCAGTATTAAAAGCAATGCCTAATACATCGGAGGTTGTTTTTATTTCCATAATCGGATTTGATTCCATATATTGAAATACAAGCCTTGCATTTTTTGAGGCACGCCCCATTTTTGAAATCATATCTAAATTTTTATCATGTAACATTACTAATTCATCAATCGCAGTGATTGCATCTTCAGCAGATTCTATCACAGCTTGCAAAAAAAACTTAATCCATTGTTCGTAATTTCCTTTTGTACGAACTTCTGTCATACGATCGTAATATTCCACGCGATTTTTCTTTAAGAAATATGAAATATAAAGTGCCGGAGTATTTAAAACCCTCTTTTCCATTAAGAACAATGTTATCAGTAATCTTCCTATTCGACCGTTACCATCAAGAAATGGATGAATTGTTTCAAACTGATAATGAATAAGCGCTGCACGTAACAGCGTATCGAAACCATCGTCCGTATTCATGTATTTTTCTAAATCAGACATGGCTATACTCATATCTTCAGGAGATGGCGGTATATATCTTGCATTCTTTAATGTACTGTCTTGACCGCCTATCCAGTTTTGAGAATGACGGAATTCACCCGGATTTTTTTCTTGTCCCCTCACTCCTGACATCAAGACTTCATGTGTTTCTTTCAGTAATCGATTACACAAAGGAAGGGCGTTCAGTTTTTTTATAGCAAACTCTGTAGCTTTTATATAATTAATAACATCTGCGACATTACGGTTTGTATTCGCATCGATCGTTGGATCAAGTACATCTTCAAGAGTGGCTTGCGTACCTTCAATTTGCGAAGACATAAGTGCTTCCTTACGAACATACATAGAAACAAACAGGTCAACGTTCGGAATGCGGATCGCAATACGATCGAGAACGGCTATCCGAGAATTTGCGGTCACAAGTAGGCTGACAAGATCCTCTGACATATCGATAGGCGGGGAAGGTGGCAGTGGATTGGGCACGAAAGATTCATATGCCATTTTCCCTGATAAATTTGTCTTATAGTGACCGGCACGGTGATTCAACGTCATCGACTCCCTTCCATTAACTTGAAATACTGATATTAGTTTAGCATTTTTATTTCAACTTATCAAGTTAACTTGAAATAACTAACGGGGGAATTTATTTTTATTTGTATTTTGTTTATGGTGTTTATTGACAATAGATATGTTAAAAAAGGATAAACAAAGCAAGTAATTATCTTTACTTAAATATCACAACAAAAATAGTTGCATGGATTGAGTAACTACAAGAAACACTATTCATTTACATAAAAAAACCACTTAAATTCACTATCTACATCATCAATCCTTCCCAAAAATAGTTATAGGAAAAGCACCTACATTCGAATAGATGCTTAGACACAAAACTTAATCTTGTAACATTTTAAATATGCCTCTGAATTAACCTTCCTATTCGTTCATTACCGTCAATTTATAAACACTGCCTTCTTGCATTGTTAACACATCTTTGATCATTATAACATGTTACAGTACCAAGTTATTTTACTACTTACAATTTACATTCCCTACATTATTTAAACTTACCAAAAAAAGCCATAATAAGAATAAAGACCCCTTTCATAAAAATAACGCAAACTGCCCACTTTCTATCGGTTGAATATCTTATTATCAGATCTACGCCATAATCATATAGTTCATTTATTAATCACCGATATTTATTATACCAAATTCATGCGCCGCCGTCTTGTAAATCGCGCCGATATTTGCAAATTTAAGCGAAACTACTCCATGATGAGGTGTATCAAAAATATTTACCCCTTCTTGATTCAGCGTCTGCAGTGTCTGCGATGCTGGATGTCCATAGCGATTGTTGGCACCGCAGGATATGAGCGCTAAGAGTGGATGAATATGATGAATAAAGGCCGGAGAGGAAGCGCTTTTAGAGCCGTGATGTCCTACCTTTAAAATATCGGCATGTAGCGTCGGATAGCTTTTTAACAAGGCTTTTTCTACTTCCTTTCCTGCATCTCCCATGAATAAAAAGGTGTGATGGAAAAGCTGAAAATAAGTAATGATGCTGTTTTCGTTGCGATCAGAGAACGTTTGATCATTCAAAAGAAACTGAAACGAAAAATTGTAGAAGCTTACCATATCCTGTCCTTTTGAACGTATTACTTGTTTTACATCCATCAGCTCCTGTAGACGCGGCAGGGCCCCGCTGTGATCGATATCCTCGTGTGTGATGATGACCAAATCCAGTTCGGTTATACCCCGTGCCTGCAAGACCGGTACGATAATATCCGCTGCCACATCACGATATTCACTCCCTGCGGCATCAATTAAAATATTGCCTTGATGAAACGGAAGCGAGATCAAGGTACAATCCCCCTGCCCCACATCAAGCATCATCACCTCAACGTAAGGTTGTAAATATGGCTTTACTTGGGTAAAGCAAAACAAGCCTGTTAACATCCATACGTATCGGCTTTGACCATGGCTTAAATATCGCAAGAGTATTCCATACCAAAGCATGATAAATGAAAATGAGGCTTGATAATAAAAGCACATATGCAAAGAAGCCAAATGACTGGCCCAATTTAATAGAAACCTTGAAGCCTCATACAGCAAAGCAAAGGGAAACAAAACATAAAGCAAAGCCAGCGCATAATTGACCATAAGCAAAAGCCGAATCGGCATCATGAGTAGAATGGACCATAGATCGAGAGTATGAAAATAATAAAATTGTAAAGGAATCAAAATCAAGATGGTCATGATGATGCGCCTGGGCTTTTGTTTCGCAAACAGCGTGATAAAGCGAAACACAAAGGGCAGTGTCAAGCATAGCTCATATGCCAAATAGGGACGCAGAAGCAGCATACACAATACGGAGATGCCCAGCTTATCCTGCGCTGAATAATGGGGAAGAATCCATGGAATGAAGCGAAAACAAACAATTCTTACTATTGTATCACGAAATGATGTGAGATATGCCAAAATCGCACTCAAACCTAAAATAACCGTATCACAATGCCGTTTGGATAGCCATAATCCTAACAGATGATGAATAAGCCGCAGTAGCAGCGTAATATACATACCATCCGCGGTAATCAGAGAAAGTGTTTCTTCGTCACTGCGAAGATGTAATATTGTTTCCTGTATCCAGTTGCGCTGTGATTCAGGTAACGCTGTAATGCGCTGCCAAAACATAGCTCGTAATGTTGTGGCTGGATGATGATCAATCACTTCTATGATCTCACAACGTGAAACCACTTCACGTCGTTGCCAATATGCCACAAAGTCAAATGTACCAAAGTTGCGGTTAGCGATAATTTCCTCACAGTCCAGGCGTGCTTCATACACATCATCAGGCATAGCATTTTCCAATCCACTCACAAGAAAACGGTTGTCGTTTTCCTGCGCAACGATATATGTACTTCGTACCTCCACCACAGCGAAGCGAAGGGAATCGGGCTTTGTATAAACAGAGCGAGGAAGCGTCCGTCCCCACAACAAGCCCAAGATACAAAATGATAACAAGCACCACTTCCCCTGATGACGATATAGAAACACGATGATGCCCACTACCAGAAACATCATTATAAAACGAGGGCATATACACAAGGCATAGGCGCATAAGCCCAAATACAGCCAAGTTTCTTTCATAGACAGATTTGATCTGCCATCTTCGCAAATAATTTATCGCCGATACCCTTGACCCGCTTCAAATCTTCAATCTGGGTGAATGGTTCCCTTGTACGCTCGGCAATGATTCGCTCCGCCATTTTTATGCCGATTCCCGGTAAGGTGTCCAATTCTTCCACACTTGCCGTATTGATAGAAATACATTTTATTTCCTGTATTTCCGGTATGATCAGTACCTCGCCCGCTTCCAGATTGCGGGTTTGATTAATCGCAGAAAGATCTCCATTGGCACGAATACCCTGTGCAGCTTGGATGGCTTCCTGCACAGTTGCCTCCCATGCCAGCTCATAAACACCGGGCTGTTCCACTGCCCCTTTTACCTCCACCACCTTTGTATCGGCATGAGTAAGCGTCAAGTGTTCTTTTTCTCCTTGATAGCCGCACAGCCATAAACCGATTAATCCCACGATGGCTAATATGATTCGTCCATAGCGCATTAAAAAAACACCTCCTACTTCTATATACCGAATTGAAGGTGCTCTTTACAAAAATTAAGTCGATAGACAGAGAATCTGCCAATCCTGTGATATTTTAATGCAGGGAAACGATTTTCACATCATAGGGCATTTCAGCCTGGCTGACATTAATAGTATCGCCAACCTTTTTATCCATCAATGCCATCGCAAGCGGCGTGATGTTGGAAAGCTTGCCATTTAACGGATCCGCTTCAATTGACCCCACAATGGTATATGTTTCCTCCTCTTTCGTAGAAAGATCCAAAATGGTAACGGTGGATCCCAACGATACGGCTTTACTGGAAGAAGAACCCTTGTCCTCCTCGATGATTTCCGCATTGGCAATCATTGCCTCTAAATCACGAATCCGCGCTTCCACTCGTGCCTGATGATCACGAGCCGCATCATAATCGGCATTTTCACTCAAGTCACCCTGAGCACGCGCTTCCTGTAATTCGCGAATGACCTCTTTACGGACAACGTGTATTAATTCCTCTTGTTCACGCTTCAACTCATCCAAGCCTGCCTGCGTCACTAAAAATTTATCTTGAGCCATTGTTTTCACTCCTTATTCGTGCCTTATTATAGCACGTTTTGATGGATAATACTACTGATTTTTGTGATTAACAGATCGATCGCCACCTTGTTTTGACCCCCTTCGGGAATGATGAGATCGGCATAGCATTTACTTGGCTCCACAAACAGATTGTGCATGTTTCGCACCGTGCTGGTATATTGATCAACCACAGAATCCAGCGTTCTTCCCCGCTCCTTTACATCCCGCACTAAGCGTCGGATAAAACGAATATCGGCATCGGTATCGACAAAGATTTTAATATCGCACAGCTCACGCAGCCGCTTTTCCTCCAGCACAAATAGCCCTTCCAACACAACCACATCGCTGGGCATGATTTCTTTCACGACATCACTGCGTGTATGATGTACAAAATCATAGGTTGGCTTGGCAATTTTTTTGCCGCTTATCAAATCTTTGAGCTGCTTCACCAATAATTCATGATCAAAGGCAAAGGGATGATCGTAATTGGTTTTCACCCGTTCTTCCATCGTCTTCTCCGATTGATCCTTGTAGTAGTCATCCTGACGAATGATCACCACGGACTTGCTGTCCTCATAAGCGGATTTCAGCTGCTGAGAAATAGAGGTCTTACCTGATGCACTGCCGCCCGCAATACCGATGATAATCGTCTTTTTCATCCTGTCATCCCCTAACGTAAATATCGACTGACATTTTGTTCATGTTCTTCCAATGTTTCAGCGTAATACACTTTTCCATCCCCGTAAATATCCGCCATAAAGTACAAATAATTACTCTCCTGCGGATGCAAAGCCGCATCAATGGCATCCTTGCCGGGATTTAGAATCGGTCCGATCGGCAAGCCGGCATTGAGATAGGTATTATAAGGTGAATCAATATTGGAATTTAACTCACAATCCTCGGCATGCTCATATTCCTCATACAGCGCATAACAAACAGTCACGCTGGACTCCAATCTCATATCTATTGCCAAGCGGTTATAGAAGACACCGGCAATCAGCTTCATATCTTCAGCAGTTTGACCTTCATACTGGACTAGAGACGCCAATGTGATCAATTCATGAAGGGAAAGGGAGCTATCCTTCATATCATTCTTAAATGATTGATACACTTGTTCAAACTGATCCAAAAAGGTTTCGGTAATTTCTTCCTTCGTCGCATCCATACTGAAATAATACGTTTCCGGATACAAATATCCTTCCAGCTTTACGCGGGTTTGATCATTCAAAATGCTTTCATCCAAAAAGTCATACTTTTCCATTAACGAACGTAAATAGTCCTCATCGTTCCATAAGGCAAGCAGCTCATCAGCGGAAATTCCTAGCTGTTCCTCCAATATTTTCGCAATATCCTTTGCCCACATGCCTTCCCTAACGGTAATTTTTGCTTGTTGTGACGCGGCGTTTCCGGAGTCATTTAAATAGCGTAAGATTTCTCCGGTATCCCATGCTTTATCCAACTGAAAATGGCCCGCCTTAATTTCGTGTAGACCGTTAAGCTTCGCATAGATCTTCGCTGCCATTTCACTTTTGATCAGACCTTCATCGGACAATCGCCCAATGACAGAGCCGATGCTATCGCCCTCGGCTACCTCAAATACCACCGTTTCACTTTGTGAGGAAACAGGCTGTAGACCTAAGCGATATGCAAGAAAGCCGGAAAGAAAAACTAACAGGACAAGCAAAAACGCAATGATTGCGATTAACGCCTTCTTATTCCCCTGTTTCATCTTCTATGAACGCTCCTAATACTTCTTCTACCATTGCCCATTCTTCATCAGTTTCAATTGGCAAAAGATTGCCTTCCTCATCGTAAGCAGAGGCATAAACCTCTCCGTTTTCATCAGCGGGATCGCTAAACACCACATACTTGCGCTGTTTTTCTTCATTGTCAAAGGTAAACAGGATTTCCATTTCCATTTCATTCCCGTTTTCATCATGAACATACAACGTATTTGATTCAACCATATATCATTCTCCTTACATAAAGCAAGGGGCTTTACACCCCTTAATTGTTACTGTCCAAATAGCTTTGTAAAATCTGCACCGCGGCCATTTGATCAATGACTTTTTTTCTTTTTTTTCGTGATACGTCAGCGGCGATCAGAATTTTTTCTGCCGCAACGGTTGTCAAGCGTTCATCCCACAGTACAACATTTACACCGAGGGTTTCCAGGCGCTTTTGAAAAGAGATAGAAATTTCACCGCGAATCCCGACATCCCCATTCATATGCTTGGGGAGACCCAGCACCACAGTCGCCGTCTGTAATTCTTTGATCACTTTGCTGACCTGCGCAAAGGCATCATCATAATCATCCGCCGCAAAGCGCAGTGTTTGATAAGGGCGTGCGATCATCCCCAGTGCATCCGATACGCTGACACCGCAGGTGACACTACCCAAATCCAGTCCTAGAACGCGCATTCCTATTTGTCATCCTTCAGGTAGGCACGTACCAATTCCTCAATAATTTCATAGCGCTCTACGCTTTGAATAATCGTCCGCGCATTGTTATGAGAGGAGATATAAGCCGGATCATTGGAAATCAGATAGCCAGCCAGCTGATTGACGGAATTATAGCCGCGCTCATCCAATGCATCCTTCACAATCCGTAAAACATGTTTAATGTTATCACGGCGTAGTTCATCCGATTTGAATGACATCGTTTCAGTAATATCTTTCATGGTGTTGCCCCCTTTTCTATTACTATCTAATATTTTAACGTAAAATGCAAAAAATTTAAAGTACTAATCCAAGTTTATTTTTAATCATGGTGATGGCTTCGGGAATTTTAGCGGTATCTTTTGCGCCCGATTGTGCCAAATCAGGACGGCCGCCGCCCTTGCCGCCGCATAACAGCGCCGCTTCTTTGACCAAATCACCGCATTTGATTCCAGCTTGTATCGCTCCACTTCCCGCGCCGGCCACAAACAACGCCTTATCATCCAATACGGAAGCTAAAAAAATCACCGCATTGTCCCATTGTCCTTTGATCGTTGCTGCAATATCCTTTAACGCATTGGCATTGACACCGTCAAACTCATCCACAATGACTCGTAGACCATTTACCTCGTGATAATTCTCCATTAGCTCTTTGGCCTTTAGCACAAACATCTTGTTTTTTAAAGCTACCAATTCTTTTTTCATCATTTCATTTTCCTTGATAAACAGATTCACCTTTTCATCGACCTGATGAATACCGTTTTGCTTTAAGGAAGCGGCGATCCTTTTTAAGGTTTGTTCCTCTGCTGCAAATTCTTCATAAGCGGATAAGCCGCTTTTCGCAGTAATCCGTCGTACTCCGGAACCGACGCTTTCTTCTGAAATGATCTTACAAATGCCAATTTCTGCGGTATTGTTCACATGCGTGCCGCCACAGAATTCCTTGGAAACATCCCCCATCGTCACAACGCGAACAATATCACCGTATTTCTCATCAAACAGTGCGGTGGCGCCGCTCTTTCGCGCTTCCTCAATCGGTAAATATTCCTTGGTTACTTCATCGTGCTGCGTAATATACTGATTAACAAGCCGTTCAATTTCCGCCAGCTGTACCTCGCTGATCTTTTCAAAATGGGTGAAGTCAAAGCGCAGATACTCATCCGATACAAAGGAACCTGCCTGGGCGATATGGGAACCAACCACCCGCTTTAAGGCACTTTGCAAGAGATGGGTGCATGAGTGATTGGCGGTAATAATGCGCCGTTTTTCACGATCAATCGTTAATGTAACGTGATCACCCTTATGTAAACTTCCCTTTTGCATTGTAATATGATGCAAGTGCTGTTGATGTGGTGCTTTATTCACATCATCCACGCAAGCAGTTATTTGTTCATTATAAATCATTCCCCGATCGGCAACCTGACCACCGCTTTCCGCATAGAAAACCGTTTGGTCGAAGATCACATCGCCATAATCACTGATTTCCTCCATCGCTTTGCCATCCTGAAATAATCCGATCACAATTCCTTCGCAAGTCATATTCTCATAACCGAGGAATTGACTTTTATCCGTAAAATTCATCAAATCTGCAGACTGCGATGACATTGACTGCGCATCTCCGCGAGCGTTCCTTGCCCGCTCACGCTGTTTTTCCATTTCTTCATCAAATCCCTTTTGATCGACGACAAGACCGCATTCCTGGGCAATTTCCTGAGTCAATTCAAAGGGAAATCCATATGTATCGTATAGCTGAAACGCCGTTGCGCCATCAATCTTATGATCATGGCTTTGCTTGATCACTTCCAGAAGCAGCTTCTCCCCATCCGCCAGCGTCAGAGAGAAACGCTCCTCTTCTGCTTTAATCAAGCGCGAAATCATATCCAAATGATCCTTCAAATACGGATAGAAATCTTTCATGATGTCATAAACGACAGGAACCAGACGATACAGAAATGCCCCCTCAATTTCCAGCTTGCGTCCAAAGCGCACTGCTCTACGCAAGACTCGGCGCAGCACATAGCCTCTGCCCTCATTTGCAAACAGTGCGCCATCGGCCAACGCAAACGTCACCGTGCGAACATGATCGGCAATGACCCGGTATGCCATTTTATATTCTCCCTCATAGGGATGCTTACTAAAGGCTTCTGTCGCATGAATGATCGGCAGAAACAGATCGGTATCAAAATTGGTTTCTCCCCCTTGAATCAATGATACAAGCCGTTCTAAGCCCATTCCCGTATCAATGTTTTTCTGTGGCAGTTCCTTATACTCACTGCGCGGCAATTCCGGCTTACAATCATATTGGGAAAAGACAACGTTCCATACCTCAATATAGCGGTCATTGTCCTTTTCTTCAAAAAACAAACGCTCTCCCAATCCTTGCGGATCATATTGCGGACCGCGATCATAAAAAATTTCCGAATCAGGACCGCCGGGACCTTCTCCGATCTCCCAGAAGTTTTCCTTAGTCTTGAGAATATGCGAGGGATCCACACCGCATTCCTGTGTCCACACCCGATACGCTTCTTCATCGTCCTCATATACGGAAACATAAAGCTTTTCCTTGGGAAAGTGAATCCAATCCTCCCCGGTTAAAAACTCCCAGGCAAAATGGATCGCGTCGCGTTTGAAATAATCACCGATGGAGAAATTCCCCAGCATTTCAAAGAATGTATGATGCCGTGCTGTCTTGCCGACATTTTCAATATCGTTGGTACGAATGGACTTCTGTGCATTGGCGATGCGCGGCTTCTGCGGCTTCTGTGAGCCATCAAAATACTTTTTCAAAGCAGCGACACCGGCATTAATCCATAATAGCGTCGGATCATTATGGGGAACCAGCGATGCCCCAGGTTCGATCATGTGATCCTTGGATTGAAAATAATCCAAAAACATTTGTCTTACTTGATTTCCTGTTAATTGTTTCATCATTTACCTCCTGACATAAAAAAACGCTCCTGTCATTCAGGAACGAAATTATTTCCGCGGTACCATCCCGATTCACTTCCTTTGAAGTGCACCTTTTTATCCGTATCGTGGATCGTTTACGCGACATCCTCACAAAGCAGCCTTCCCTATCAATAAGCAAAGGCTTTCACCGGCCGCCTTCTCTCTGTCGCTTATTTTTAACAGGTACTATATCTTCATTTCTACAGATGTCGATATGTCTTTGATCGTTAAAGCTTCGACCTATGAGATATTATACCATATCGCGTAAAAGCATGGCAACGAAAATCTTCATTAGCAATGCAAAGCGATATAAGCAAAAATAGGATTGTTTATATTTAGACAGTCTATTAATTACTAACCTCCTTGTAAAAAAGATCACAAACGGTTAAATCTTTACACTCAGCCAGTGCCTCATCATTTCCTACAACGCATACTGCCCCATTTTCTGCCATTTGTTCGATAACGCCGCACCAGCCTTTCAGTTTCTTCATGTCACACGTAAGCATCTCTTTGCGGATGCGCTTGCGATCTTCATCTGATATATGAGCAAACCAGAAAGCATCGGCGCTGTTTCCTTTTTCGTCCGGCGTCTGTAATGGTTCGCTGCCCGCTACAGAGGAAATGATGAATTTATCCAACGCTTCCTTCTGATCATCAAATTCCTGTAAGAATGTGGCTGCCTGATCATACACTTCCAAAGTACGCGCCGGCGAAGGATCACGGTAAGAATACGTAAACATGCCGCCGTTTCGTCCCACCGACATACCTACGCCATAGGCACCCCCTTGTACTCGCACACTATTCCATAAATAGCTTAAGGATAATACATTGGCAGCGACTCGTAAACTGCCTTCATTTTTACATGCACACTGAGATAAATGATAGCCCTTTACCGCAAAAGCAATAGGCGCAGGAATGCGAATTCCCATACGATTTGGCAAAATACTTTGATAATGTGCCGCCTTAGGAACAACATTTCCTTCAGGCAGCTGTGCAAATAACGATGTTAACGATATTTCCTCGTTCGATGTGATGCTTGCGATAAGCCCCGCCTTAGTGATGGATTCCTTAAAAACACGCTGTAACAGTGCCGCAAAGTCCTTATGATCTTTGTCAAACTGCCGTGCCAAACGCTGTACATTTGTCATAAAGGTAAATCCACTTGTGGCTTCATTAACCGCAGCTTGCGCCGTATAATTTGCCAAAGCTGACGTAACCCCCAGATAATGACCGTTGTAGATGGCAATTTGTCTTACTTCCTCTGCCGTCTGCATCACCATTTCACGAATACGCTCGTTGTCATCCAAACGTGTATGAAGCAGCAGTTCGATGATCAGTTCCTCTGCCTTTGCCGAATTTTCTTTCAAGAAGCTGGCATGAACGCTTAAATACGGCATCGCGCTTTCACAGGATTCCTCCTGCGCAAAGGTTTCTAAATTGAATTGTAGTTTTCCAATATAGGTCTTGATTTTCTGTTGGAGCTGGGCGACGGTATAATGCTTAGTCGGCAGCTCTTGAAAAAAGGTTGGAAGCAGTGCTATTGAGGTCAATTCATCTAATGAAAATTGACTCAAGGGAAAATACAATGCCAAGTGAACAATGCCGTGAGTAGGAATTTGATGCATTAAAACGGTAACCCCATCAATACTTTTTTCTTCTGTCGGAATGAATTCCGGCGTATCGCTCACTTCACTTAAGGAAAGGGTTGGCAGTGTCGCAATCTGTTCCGGTGTATCTGAGGTCTGTTGCCAAGCGCTTAACGCTTGATTTTGTGCCTTCAGCTCATTCAATTGCGATGCTTGAAGTGATGTTACGGCTTTGTTTAAACGTTTTTCTTCCGCTGCTCGCTCCTGTTGTCCCAAGGTCTTGGAAGGCAGCATGTGCAAAACACACATTCCCTCATCGTCCAGCAATTCTTCAAGCAATGCCTCAAACTTATGATTTTCAATCATATGACGCAACGAAGCGATCGCGTCATCATACACCATATACAACAGCGGATCGCCGCCATAAAGCCAGCTGTTCAAAGCCGCAGTTGCCCGCTGTAATCCCTGCGGCTCCTGCATTTGTTGAAAGTGGAATGCCAAATGATTCACCGATGCCAAAAGTGCCTGTGAATCCAGTCCTTTTGTGATCGCATCATGGATCGTATCATGAATCAGCTGACGAATTTTATCACTGTCTTCTGCTTTACTATTACGGACAATTAACAATAAATACGGCTGAGCAATGCCGTCAATCACAACCATCTCCAAATCCTCACCTAAATGTGAGGATAACAGTGCTCTTTTTAACGGTGATTCATTCGTATCGGCAAGATAGTCACACAATACCTGCGCTGCCAAAATTCTCGTGCGATCCTTCCATGTACCGATGATCTTGCCCATCGCCAACATGGCGCGTTGTGTAGTATCCTCTTGCTCATCTACCTCATAATAACCATTGCCCTCTTGTGCAAGCGGCCGCTGTTCTACAACGTGAAATGGCACATCACACTTTTCATAACGAGACAGATAGGAATCGATCAGTGTCAGCACCGGCTCCAATTCGATGTCCCCATCCAGAAAAAAGCGGGCATTGGAAGGATGATAATAACGCTGATAGGTTTCAACAAACTGTTCATAGGTCAAATCCAAAATGACCTTCGGATCACCGCCGGAGTTAAACCGATAACAGTTATCGGGAAACAACAGCTCATTCATTCCATGTTCAATGCGATCATCCACACCGGACATCGCCCCCTTCATTTCATTGAACACCACACCTTTATAAAGCGGCTCACCATCGTTAATTTCCATGTGATGACCCTCTTGATAGAAGATATTCGGATTATGAAGTAGCTGCGGCGCAAATACCGCATCCAGATATACCGAGGTCAAATTCATAAAATCATGATGATTGCGGCTTGACACCGGATAAAGTGTTTTATCCGGATAAGTCATCGCATTGAGAAACGTATTCATCGAACTCTTTAACAAATCGACGAACGGTTCCTTTACCGGATATTTTTGTGATCCGCATAGTACGGAATGTTCCAGAATATGGAAAACGCCCGTACTATCTTCCGGCAGTGTTTGAAACGCCACAGAAAAAAGCTTGTTCACTTCTTTATTATCCATCCAGCAAAGCTGTGCACCGGTTCGTTCATGAATCATCTCAACTAGCTTTCCATTCAATTCCTCAACATGCCGTACCCGCTGAACGTTAAAGCCTGATATTTTTGTTCCTGTTGTAATCGTCATATTTTTTCTCCTATCTCGTTTAACAAATTAAATGAAAAGAGCCTGTTTTCTTATTCTCACAAACTCTTATCTCATACTCATTTCCTATCAAAGACATAAATATGCATATCTTTCATCTCAGATAAGTATTTTATTCTTTGTTCATTTTAATTCAATATGGATATTTCGTCAAGTATTCCAAAATCCCTTTAGATGAAAGTCTTATTTCATATCCGTATTCATGCAGCACCAAACCGTCATAAAACACAGCATCACAAGCACCATCAACTCCTGTAAAATTATTCCTAATATAAAGTTGGATTGCCGCTTCATTGGTGTCTACAACAAAAAGTCTTGAATATTCAGAATCAACAAAGCTTATGCGTGGCTATAACTCCATTAGACGGCATTCTCTCGCACTATGCTTCTGGCGGCAATGGCATTTCCTTCATCACATCGTCAAAATCGTACCAAATATCTTCCCACTTACCTACACTATTCTTGGATTTGGTAAAAAGATACGATCGGAACGTGATTTGTACGATGCTAGCAAAAATTGGTGATAATAAAATTCCCGGAATTCCAAATAGTGCTTCTGCCACAAACAATGCCGCAAAAGTTAAAATCGGACGTACATCCATCGTCTTATTAAAAATCATTGGCTGGACAAAATTGGATTCTATCTGCTGACTGATCCACAACAACAAAATTGTCATATACGGAATTTGATCATAGCTCAGCACACCAACTACAATCACAAACACCAGCCCCACCGTGGGACCAATATAAGGAAACAGATTACTGAGTGCTAAGATCATGGCATACAACAAAGCATTCGGAAAATCAGCCGCATATAGAATGACCGCGCTGACGATGCTTACAAATGCCAGATCTAAAATCGTCCCGATTAGATATTGGAAGATGATATTGCTCATTGTTTTATAAAAATTTATAAGTTTATGATTATCATGATAGAGCCTTTTCACAATATGTTTGAAAAAATCCATATCGATCGAAATAAAAAAGGCAGTAATATAAGCTATGGCATAATTCATCGTTGTTCCGAAAAACGAACGCAGCGAATCAATGACCATCAAGGTTCCCTCCTCCATGAAGTGATCCTGATAATTCGCAATTCGCTCACTGATCATATGATGCTGATTGAGAAAGTGCTGAATCTTTTCCATCCAATCCGGAAGCAGCGAAACAAAACCCACGATCTGACGATAAAGAATGGGCACAAAGAGCAATAGCAATAAAAAGCCAAGAAACAGAATACAAACATAAACAAGCACTACTGCTGTTTTCCTTTTCATATGGGGAGTTAAGCGATCTATGATAGGCTGTAATAAAAAGGCGATAATCACACCGCCAAACAGCGGAAACAGCGCATGATAGAGCTGAACAAGCTTAGAATAAAGCGATATTTGCTTCAAAAGGATGATGATTAATAATAGTGCTACGATAAGCGGTATGAAATATAAAGAAGTTTTAAATAAATGATTACGATATTTTTTCATAAAGGAAAACCCCGATCATCGGGGTTAGTCCAAATCCATGCAGTCACACATGGTATCGTAGGCTTTATGCATTTTACGAACCGCTTTTCGCTTTGTTCTCTGTCCCTGTCGGCAAAGATCATGCAGTTCATCCTCGTTGCAATAACCAACATAAATTCCGGCCACAAAGCCGACCATGGCAGTCATAAGATACTTATTCATCAAATCACTCCTATCATTATGGTGATAGTATGAGCGACATTTAACTCATTATACCTCAGCGTCATAAAAAGTTCGCTGAAGCCGATCTTTCAGTGTGCTGAGGCGAAGATGCTTCACTTGGGCGCTGACAGCTCTTTGGATCGCTGACAATTCCCCTAATAATACCAGTGACTTTTTGGCACGGCTGACACCGGTATACATTAAGCGTCGCTGCAGCATATGGCGATATTCATTCACCATCGGCATGATGACAATTGGATATTCACTGCCCTGTGCCTTATGTATGGAAATACAATAGGCATGGGTAATATGATAAATCTGTTCCTGGGTATAATCGACGAGAACATCATCATAGCGCACAATCACACGATTCTGGTTGGATACATCCTCTTGCGCATATATGATTTCTTCAATCGTTCCAATATCACCATTATACACTTCATCATCCGGCTGATTTTTCAGTTGCATCACTTTATCGCCCTCACGAAACAAGCGATAACCGCTGCGCAATTCACGCTTATACTCGGCAGGTGGATTCATCATCTCTTGCAGTGCATGATTTAAAGCATCAATGCCGGCTATTCCGTTATACATCGGTGCGAGCACTTGAATATCATTGTTTTGGTAGCCCTTTTCATAAGCACTTGCCACAATCTGCTTCACGCGTTTTGATACCTCATAAGGTTGACAGGCAAAAAAAGCAGTATCCTTTGCTTGCTTCAAGCCATTAAAATGTCCCTCACGAATTTCATGTGCCAACGCAACCACGTCGCTGCCTTCACGCTGGCGAAAGATCTTTTGTAAAGAAATCATCGGAAAGCATTCACTTTCCATTAAATCCTGCAAGACACAGCCAGGTCCTACACTGGGCAGCTGATCACGATCCCCGATCAATAAAATTTTATGTACAGGTTGACATGCACGCAATAAAGAATAAAATAACCATGCATCCACCATCGAAAATTCATCAATGATCAGTATATCCGCATCCAGCGGATCCTTTTCATCCTTCATAAAGCGATTGCTTTCCAAATCCCACTTCAAAAGCGAATGTATGGTCATCGCATCGCTGTCGCTAAGCTGTGATAAGCGCTTCGCCGCCCTTCCTGTCGGTGCACATAGCACAATGCGAGCCTGTGGATAATAGTGAGCAGCCAAATGCAGAATCCCCTTTACAATCGTGGTTTTACCGGTTCCCGGTCCACCGCTGATGATGGCAAACGGCTGTTCAAAAAACGTGACCATCGCCTGACGTTGCATTGCTTCATAGGTGATATGAAATTCCTGTTCCATCTTTGAAATAGCAGAATTCAAATCCGTGATATCACAAGGCATGATGGTTTCGGGAAAATCAGCAAGTAGCTGAGCAATGCCGCTTTCTGCATCGTATTGCGTATGATGATAAATGCGATTCTCCTCGATAATCAGTGAACGGCGCACTGTCAATTCTGCCAAAATATCTTCCAAATTAATACTCATCAAAGGAATTGTCTTACGAACCTCACGTTCCAATTGCGAAAGTGATACATACGTATTCCCACTCGCCATGCATAGCGCCAACACCGCGGCCAATACTGCCGCCTCAAGACGAAAGGGATGATCCTCACGAAAGGAAAGCGCATGCGCCAATTTATCCGCTGTCGCAAATCCGATACCATCGATTTCCTCAATCATGCGATAGGGATTTTCCTTAACGAGACTTACCGCATCCTCGCCATAGGTTGCCTGAATTTTCGCAATCATTTGCGGAGCGACGCCATACTGGGTAAAAAACACAACGCTGTCATCCAAATCCGCAAGCTTATGAACGCCTTCGATAATGACCTCTCGTTTCTTTTGTGATATGCCCGGCACTTGATTTAACACCTCGCCGTCATGGATAATGCGTTGAATCACATCCTCTCCCAAGGTATTGACGATAGCCTGGGCAAGCTTTCTGCCGATTCCGGGAAATGCAGGACTCGAGAAATAACGAATAAGTGAGCCGGAATCATTTGGCTGCATCAATTCATAACGTTCCACTTGAAACTGCATACCATAACGAGGATGTTCCTCATAATGACCATATAGATCATAAACACTTTCGCTTTTTAATTCTCCCATAATCCCGGTAGCGGTAAATTCTTTCTCCTGTTTATCATACGTCATAAAACGCGCCACGCTGTAGCCGTTTTCCGCATTGCGAAAGATCATATAGGTAAAAACAGCTTGTATTTTCAATATTTCCATTCTTTCCCCTTATCCCCGATAGGTGCGACGCACATTGATGGGATCTCTTTCTAGCTGATTTTTAGAAATAAAAGCTTTCAAGCATGAACAATAGAAAGAATCAGCGTAAACTTTCTATATTCAAATATTAAACTACGATACAAATAACAACATAAAAGCAATCGAATTATTAATGAAATGTAACAGAATACTAGCAAAAATCGTATCATTTTTCTCATACGCCGCTACTAGAAATGCGCCGATTAATGCATAGGAAAGCAGATAAATCATATCGCCATAGTCACCGGTAAAAAAAGAAACCATTACATGAATGAAGCCAAAGGCAAACGCGCTGATAAAGCCAGCTCGAAAGACGCTCATATGAGGACGCAGACAACGATAAAACACACCGCGGAATAAGATTTCCTCCACAATCGGCGCGTAAATCATCGTTGTAAACATCGTCAGCCATGGCGAAATTTGAACGGCATGTATGATTTCGCTTTGATTGGCACTGGTTGTGGTATCCGTAAACTGCATCAAAACTAGATTTAAAAGAATCGAGGCAAAATAATACGCTAACATCAACAAAACCGTGCTTTTGATCACTTGCCATTTTCGCTGACGAATTCGAGTGCGTGATTCTTGTAATAATGGATAAGCGATTACGATACTGACGATCATCATATAAATATATACAAGATACTGCATCCAATCGGGAATGGCTCTCGCAGACGGATTCAACCATAGAGTCACATTGCGCAAAAGCAGTGGAAATAAAAAGTTATATCCGAGAAAATAGTTTAGAACAAGGAAAAGCATCGGTCCTTTTTTTAACGGGCATCGCTGTTCAATTTGCTTTTCCATCTTGTACCCTCGCTGCTATTTTTTGCGTAATGGAAATGCCTTCATCAAATACCGCTTGAATGACACCGCCGCCTAAGCACTGTTCACCCTGATAAAAGACAGCCTCCTGTCCTTCGGTGACCGCAGCCACTCCTTGCGGGTAACTAACCAATACCGTGGCATCATCAATAAAGCGAATGGAAACCTTCTGATCCATTTGGCGATAGCGAAACTTCGCCGTACATTCATACGATTTTGCTGGTTTTTTTGATGAGAACCAATTCACATCCCTTACAATACAGCTGGTAGAAATTAACCACTTACGATCATCACCACGTGCCACATAAAGAATGTTTCTGTGTACATCCTTTCCAATCACAAACCATGGTCCACCGATTCCGCCAATGCCAAGACCCTTGCGCTGACCGATCGTATAATAATATACCCCTTGATGACGACCAATCACATCCAAAGAACCGATGTCCACAATATCGCCATCCTGCATTGGGATATAGTTCGTCAAAAACTGGCGGAAATTTCGTTCTCCGATAAAACAAATTCCGGTGGAATCCTTTTTCTTAGCCACACTGCTCAGCTGTAAGCGATCGGCAATTTCTCTTACTTCCTGTTTTTGCATTGCCCCGATGGGAAATAGCGTGCGCTGTAAGGCAGACGGTGAAATCTGACACAAAAAATACGTCTGATCCTTATTTTGATCCGCACCTCGCAATAACACACTTTCCTCATTATGATTGTCAACCTGCGCGTAATGTCCTGTAGCTAAGGTTTCAAATCCCAATGCATCCGCATATTTCAAAAACGCATCAAATTTAATATATTTATTACAAAGAATATCCGGATTCGGTGTTCTTCCCTGTTCGTATTCCTTAAGAAAGGTCGCAAACACATCATCCCAATACTCCTTGACAAAATCAACCCGCAACAAAGGAAGCTCTAATGCCGTTGCGACAGCCTTGGCATCAAGATAATCCTGTTCTTGTGGACATATATCATCCTGAATAGTCGGATTACCAAGAATATCTTGATTGGCAAAAGAATCCCAATTACGCATAAAGGCACACGTCACATCATATCCTTGCCGTTTTAATTCATAAGCAGCTACGGCAGAATCCACACCACCTGATAATCCTAACAGTACTTTCTTCTTCATTACCTTATCACCTTGGCTATAATTATAACGTACTTTGCCAAGAAAAGAAACGCAGAAAAAGGAAAAGTATATCAGCACAGAAAAAGAAAAGTATACCGGTGATACACACGATCCATCAAAGATGTATATTCTATATTGCTCTACACCCTTTTCTTTTCATGCTTTCACTATATGCTTTCTATGTTTCAAAGCTTTTTATAACAGTAAAGATAAACAAAAAAAGACTCACATAAGTGAGTCAAGAGACCGGCAATGTGCTATCTTCA
>CANDJN010000023.1 GCA_947385085.1 uncultured Erysipelotrichaceae bacterium
CAAACATGGGCGGTGCTTTAACGGGAGATAGCACAAATATGATGATGTACATGGGACTAGGTTGTATGTCGATCGGAATGATGTTGTTAATCTTATATAAAGGGAAACAAAAGAATGAATAACATTTATTTCATATCATTAAGCGATTGTTTTGTGATTTACAACGCTTATAAAAAATAGTTATCTACACCAAATTCTTAAAATAAATAATTTTGATAAAAAAAGAATTACATGAATTATTTAAGACATGGGTTTGTGAGCGAATCCATGTCTTTGTCTACGTTTGTTTTTTGAAGAGCCTTGATTTAGCTTACATGCCCGGAAACATTTGAAATGAAATACAAGAGATAGGAATTATGATATAATAGGGTCGTTGCTTCATAAAAAAAGTGAAAATAGAAGGAGAAAAGAAATGGATAAACCAACGGTATTAGGTTATATGAGAGAACAGCCGCAGCGACTGGCAGATGTCTTTATGAATCGTGAGGAATTTGTACAGCCGTTTGTGAATGCAATGCTAAGGAATAAAATAAAAAAGGTAATCTTCTTTGGATCAGGCACTAGTTACAATGTATCGGTGATTGCGGCTTATTATTTTCGTCATTTGGTTCACATCAGCGCCGAGGCGCAATATCCTACCGTATTCAAAAACTATGGGAATGCGGATGATACGGGCTTGTTAAAATCAGATCAAATTTTGTTTGTCGGAATATCTCAATCAGGAACCTCGGTATCCACGGTAGAGGTAATGCAGCAGGCGAAGGAACGGGGCTATCATACTCTTGCGTTGAGCGGAAGCCTAAACAGCTACATCATGCAGTTTGTCGATACAAGAGCACATCTGCTGGTAGGGGATGAATTAACGCCGCCGGAAACCAAGGGCTACACCGTTTCCTTACTAAGCGTATATTTATGGGCGGTGGAATGCGCTTATGAGTTCGGTCAAATGAGCAAAGCTGAATACGATCAGGCATTGAGAGAAACAAACGAGTTGATAATGAATTTCCAAAGTATTATGGATGAAAGTGAAGCATGGTACGAACGCAATAAAACAACCATTGTCAACAGTGACCGTATTAACATACTGGGCTATGGCATCGACTATGGTACAGCGTTAGAAGGACAGCTGAAAATCGGCGAAATGCTTAGACTGCCCACCTTGAGCTATGAAATGGAAGAATACTCCCATGGACCTACGATGGCTCTATGCAAAAACCAGACCATTTTTATGATCGGTTCGCAAGAGGCAGAATTCGAACGCATGCTGAAATTCAGTGAGGCCTTCCGTCAGTACAGTGATCGTGTTCATATTATAACCTGTGCAGAAATAGCGAATGATTCCCGCGATCTCATCTTTACCCACAAAGCGAATAAATATTTGGCGCCGCTGATGTATACGATTCCATTCCAATTTGTTGCGGCAAAGGGAGCATTGGACATCGGCATCGATACCGGTATTGATCCGTTTGAAATACCGCTTGCACACTATGAATAATACAAAAATAAAAGCTATCATCTTTGACATGGACGGTGTCCTGGTAGACAGTGAGCGTGAATACTTGAGGCTGATTGAACGCTTCTTACATGAGAGCGGCGCATCCGTAAAACAGGAAGAATGTCTTTTTCTAGCCGGTGGAACTCGAATGGATGAAATAAACTTTATGGCGCAAAAATTACATTTGAGCATTGATGAAACCATTGCCAAAAAAGAAGCATTTTATCATCAGTATCCGATCGACTATCGTGCCATCCGTAAAGAATATGTAGTAGAAATATTGGAGTTTTTAAAAGAACGTGATGTGAAAATTGCATTGGCAAGCTCATCACCGATGGATAATATCAAAGATGTTCTGAAAGCGTGTGAGATTTCATCCTACTTTATGCAATGTGTCAGTGGAGAAATGTTTGTGCATAGTAAACCGGATCCGGAAATTTACGAATACAGCGTGGAACGATTAGGATTGAAAAAATCGGAAATTCTAGTGGTGGAAGATTCGACTTATGGGATTCAGGCTGCCAGTCGTGCAGGATTAAAAGTGATTGCCGTATCGGATCCGCTCTTTCACTTTGATACCCATCTGGCCGATGGGATCATTCATTCATTAGATGAACTGGTTCCCTATATTATTTAATTTACAATGAATTTGCTTGGTACTGCATAATGAACTATGGCATGCATTTGCTTGCGGTTGCTGGTTTTCTCATGTATAATATATGAGGAAAAATTCAATACAACATCGATAGAGGAGGACCTTATGAAATCTAGCATTATGTGGGATTACATGGAAGAAGAAACGGATTTATTAAAGCGCTTGATGGAAGATCGTGAAGTGAGTGAAAAGATTACGGTTTTTCAGAATATGCAGGCGTTGTATATCGTGGCGCATGGGAGCTCTTTTAATGCGGCAAGCGCGGTAGCGCCGATGTTAAGCAAGCTTTGTCACATTCGCGTTTACGTTTATATTCCATCGAATTTTATTCATAATGCGCATTCCTTAAAGTGCGAAAATAAGGATAATACATGGGTGTGCGGCATTTCTCAGACCGGTACGAGCCGTTCGGTTCTGGAAGCGGTCAAACAGGCGAAAGAAGAAGGCTTTTCCATCTTGGGAATCACCAATACCGTCGACTCACCGATGGAAAAGATTAGTGATGTGTGCTGCCATCTGCAATGCGGCGAGGAAGACAGTAATGCCAAAACCAAAGGCTATAGCTCAACACTGGTATTGTTGTGGAAATTGACTTTGGCATTGGCAAAGCAAAGAAAAAGCATCAGCGATGCCGAAATAGCGACAATACGTAGTGAACTAATCGAACAAATTGAATATTTGCCGACGTTACAAAAACAAACGTATGAATGGTGCGAACAACATCGTTACGGCGATCACATGAACCATCTCTATGTGATCGGAAATGGTGTTAACTTCGCTACGGCGATGGAAGGAATGCTAAAGCTGATGGAAACGATGTGCATTCCGACCATGTTTTCGGATATTGAGGAATTCTCACATGGAATGCATCGTTCGGTAAAACCGGATTCTTATGTAATCTTATTGCATGATGGAAAGAGTGCGGAAGCAATGGATAAAACTTTTGCCTATCTCAATGATAAAGGCTGTCATACACTGATGTTAAACGGCGCCAATTCCCAAGCAAAGGGCAATGTCATGACTTGGAAAGCGTTTCCTCACACATCTTCCTTGTTATTGTTTACCGCGGTCATACAAGTCATTTCCGCCTTTGTTCCGGAAGCACATGGCATGGATCCCAATCGCAATGCCAATGATGACTATACCGAATGTATGAATACAAGAATATAAATGTTTAATCCTGTCATTCAGCAACTGCGCTTAATGGCAGTTTTTTTTATATTGGATCGCTGCTCCGGCTTAAAAAATTTTTAGTTTTTTTTTGGGATTGCGATGGTTTTCGTGAATATATAAAGTAGGGAATGATTGTTTCCCTTTGACTAAGCATTTCAAGGAGGAAGTAGGTAATGAAAAAGATGATGTGATATCGTTGCGGAACACTTAATAGTGTCATGGCACAGTATTATGTAGGAATTAGGGAAAAACAGGAGGAAAATGATTATGATTACCAATTTGGAAATCGCTGATGCGATTGACAGTAATCCGGAAAACAAGGCCTATGATGAATATTGTAAAAAAATTTTAAGCAATAAACAAATACTGGCGCGCATTATGAAAGAGTGTGTACCGGAATATCGGGATGTTCCCTTATCAGAGATACCGTCTTATATTGAACACGACCCTTTATTGAATGTGGCTATGGATGAAGACGGATTATCGAACATGTCTACGGATGAGCAGAGTGATAAAATCAAGGGGATGAATGTCGAAGATCAATCGGTATCCGGTGCGGAAATTCGCTATGATATTTTATTTGATGCAAAACTGCCGAACTCAACGGAAAACGAAAGAATCGGACTGTTTATCAACGTGGAAGCGCAGAACAGCAGACGTCTTAAATATCCTTTGTTAAGCCGTGCGGTATATTATGGTTGTCGCTTACTGGCAAGACAAAAGAATCGAAAAGAAGGCTTTCATCATTCTGATTTCGGACGCTTAAAGAAAGTTTATTCGATCTGGTTTGTCATGGATGCCAATAAGGAACAAGCAGGGGTATTCAATGAATATACAATCAAAGAAAAATGTCTGTTGAAAGAACACCACTTTCCGAAAGAGGAATATGATAAGCTGTCGATTGTCATGGTTTACCCCAAAAACAACTACGATGTGAATGATGAAGATCACAGCTTTATGGAGCTGTTACATATATTATTTAAAGCGAAGCTGTCGGCAGAGGATAAGAAATATCAATTAACCAAAAACTATGGTATAATGATGACAAGGAAGATCGCAGAGGAGGTTGAGGGCATGTGCAATTTAAGTCAGGGCATTAAAAACGAAGGAATTGCGGAAGGCCTTGCGAAGGGAAAAACAGATAATACAATCTTAAATGTTAAAAACTTAATGGAGTCCTTAAACATTGATGTAGACAAAGCCTTGGACATACTAAAGATTTCTGATGACCTTCGCGATATCGTGAAAGAAAAGCTATCTTAAAACTGAAAAATTTTGGAATTTATTTTTTAAAGTAAGCTCCTTACATCATAGCTTTATTATCTTCATTATACAACATTAGGCAAGAACAGATAGAAATCAACCTTTGGCTGGTTTCTATCTTTTTATTAGCGCTTTTGTTTTACATCAAATGCCAATTGATTAACACGGCGTTTTTAATCATTCACAGGCACATCATGAGATAATCATCCATTTTCACCTGACCGCTTGTACACTTTCCATAAATCATAACAAATAACGGAAAGAATCATGGAAAACATGGGAAAAGACTTTTCAATCCCCTTAAAAAGTCGTATAATAGATACATAAGAAAGCGTTTTCAAGGAAGGTCACGCATGGAACATTTAAAAGAAATGATCGTTGGAAAAAAACTGAAGATCATGTTTACAGAAGGCTGGGACGCGCGAGTCATTATGGCGGCAGCACAACTTGTCAAAGAGAATTTAGCGATTCCGGTATTAAATGGCTCTCGTCGTAATATCATAGAGAAGGCGAGGGAACTGCACGTTGATTTAAACGGCGTTATGATTATGGATAAGGAAGAATATCCGCGCATGGATGACATGATTTTGAAAATGGTAGAATTGCGGCGAGGTAAATTAACCGCCTTAGAGTGCTGCGATCTGCTGGAAAAACCAAGCTATTTCGCTACGATGTGTCTGGCAATGGATGATGTGGATGGCTTGATTGGCGGCGCTACCATTTCGACGCGGGAAACGCTGCGGGCAGCCTTGCAGCTAATCAAAACCGCACACGGTTCTGATATTGTATCCAGTTGCTTTCTTATGAGCAAAGGCGAGCGTAAATATATATTAGGAGATTGCTCCTTAAATATCAATCCCAGTGAAGATGAACTGGTTGAGATTGCGATGCAATGTGCTGAAAGCGCCCGGGTGTTTCAAATGGAACCCAAGGTCGCATTATTGTCTTACAGCACGTTAGGAAGCGGCACTGGTCCCGGCGTGGACAAAGTGCGCCATGCAGTAGAACGGTTACGGCGATTGCCGTTATCATATGAAGTTGATGGCGAAATGCAGCTGGATGCGGCAGTGGCACAGGAGGTGGCAGAATTAAAAGCACCCAACAGCCGCATTGCCGGACAGGTGAATACTTTCATCTTTCCCACTCTGGATGCCGGAAACATCGGCTATAAAATAATGGCACGGTTCGGTGGCTTTGAAGCTGTTGGACCGATTCTGCAGGGAATGCGTAAACCGTTGAATGATTTAAGTCGGGGAGCTACCCAGAATGAGATCTATAAGATGGCGATTGTGACCGCTGCCCAAGTGATGATGAATCGCGTTACCGTCTGATTTTGAGCAGTTCTTTGCATGATCAGTAGTACAGGACAAAAATTGAATAACCGCGTGATACTGCACGCGAAGATCTCATGGAGTCATCCAATAAAAGAAAAGGTAAGCTTTATGAAGTTCTTATGTGATATGAATTATGTTTGAAAACGCATACAAAAATATGAGAAAAACATAAAAATATTGGATGAACCGTAGATATTTTTCATGAAAAACAGTATAATGAAGTCATAAATCCTTAAAGGGGGGTTTGCAATGAGACAAAACAACATGTTGGCTATGATTTTAGCCGGTGGACGCGGAACCAGACTGGAAGCGCTCACGAAAAAAATCGCAAAACCTGCAGTTTACTATGGCGGTAAATATCGCATTATTGATTTTCCGCTCAGTAACTGTGCCAATTCCAACATTAATAACGTTGGTGTACTTACTCAATATGAGAGTGTCCTGTTAAACTCTTATGCCGCAGCGGGTTCTCGCTGGGGTCTTGATGCAAGGGACAGCGGTGTGTTCGTTCTGCCGCCGCGTGAAAAAGACGGTGCTGCCTTTGATGTTTATCGCGGTACAGCGGATGCGATCTCACAGAATATCGATTTTATTGATAGCCATTCGCCGGATTATGTGTTGATTCTATCCGGAGATCATATTTATAAAATGGATTATTCAAAAATGCTGAGTTATCATCGTCAAAGCAATGCGGATGCAACGATCGCCGTATTGCCGGTGCCGATGAAAGAAGCAAGTCGCTTTGGTATCATGAATACCAATGAAGAAGGACGAATCGTAGAGTTTGAAGAAAAACCGGAGCATCCGAAAAGCAATCTTGCTTCCATGGGTATTTATATCTTTGATTGGAAGCAGCTGCGCAAGATGCTAGTTGCGGATATGGATAATCCGGATTCCAACCATGACTTTGGAAAGGATATTATTCCGACAATGCTAAATGATGGCAAGCGATTGTTTGCTTATCAGTTTAAGGGCTATTGGAAGGATGTTGGAACGATTGATTCCTTGTGGGAAGCCAACATGGATCTGTTAAGCAAAAATAATGAGTTGGATTTAAACGATGCTTCTTGGAAAATTTATACCGAGGATGTGGCGGCAGTGCCGCAGTATATCGGCAAGGAAGCGGATGTTGATAATTCCTATATCAACCAGGGCTGTATTGTTCACGGCAAGGTAAAGAACTCCGTGCTGTTTACGAGCGTAAAAGTAGCGAAGGATGCTTGCGTTGAGGATGCTGTGCTGATGCCGGATGTGGAAATCGGCGAAGGCGCTGTTGTTCATCGCGCCATCATCGCACAAGGTGTAAAAGTCGATCCGGGAGCCGTTGTCGGTGATCCTAATAGTGAACATATCGAGTTAATCTCGAAGCGAGTGAGGTGATAGAAATGTGCAATGCATTTGGAATTGTTAATTTTGAAGGATTGAATGTAAAAATTAAAGGCTTACAGGACTATCGCCCTGCCGGTGCGATTTCATTTCTCGGACGTTATCGTTTGATCGATTTTCCGATTTCAAATTTAAGCAACAGTGGTGTGAATCATATCCAGGTTCATATTAAGGATAAACCGCGTTCGCTGATTGAGCATTTGGGTACAGGACGCCATTATAACATCAATTCAAAACGCGGTAAGCTTCATATCTTGCCGGCGAATTCTGATGTCGAGTCCGATTATTACAATCATGACATCGCATGTTATATGTACAATATGCACGCGATTGAGCAGGTTAATTATCCGTATGTCATTCTTGTGCCGAGTCATATGATCTATCGCATGGATTTTGCGGATTTGCTGGATCGTCATGTGGCGAGCGGCGCTGATATTACGATGGTATATCAGAGTGTAGATAATGCCAAGGAAGCATATACGGAATGTGATGTATTGAATCTGAATAAGCAGAAAGGCGTGTTGTCGATTGAAAAGAACCGTGGCAATTATAAGACGCGCAATATTTCACTCGAAACCTATGTTTTATCCAAAGAACTGTTCATTGATTTGGTAAAGAAGGCAGCCAATACAAGCTCCTTGTACTGGTTCCGCGATATTGTCAATGACCAGTGCAGTGAACTGGATATTCGTGCTGTGAATCATCGTGGTTTCTTTGCCTGCATCAATGATTTCAAGAGCTATTTTGAAGCGAGCATGAGCTTGCTGGATTATGATAAGGCAATGGATCTGTTTGATGAGGATTGGCTGATTTATACGCGAACCAATGATTCCTGCCCAACGCAGTATTATCCAACCAGCAAGGTACAAAACAGCTTTGTATCGAACGGCTGTACGATTGAAGGAAGCGTAGAAAACTGCATCATCGGCCGTGGCTGTACGTTGAAAAAAGGTTCCGTGATTAAGAACTGCATTCTTTCACCGGGTGTGACAATTGGTGAAGATGTTCATATTGAAAATGTCGTTGTGGATAAAAACGCACGTGTTTCCCGGAAAAAGGAATTGTTCGGTGAGCCGGGAAATCCGATTTATGTAAAAAGGGATGACATCATCTAATGGCTAGAATTTTAATGGCTGCTTCAGAGGGCTTGCCGTTTATCAAGAGCGGCGGCTTGGCTGATGTTATTGGCTCTCTGCCTTTTGAACTCACCAAAAAAGGTCATGAGGTGCGCGTGGTTTTACCGCTTTATTTGAAAATTGCCCAGAAATATCATGATGAATTCACACAGGAGGCAAGCTTTAGTGTGAATATCAATTATCATGATGTTCCCGTTAACGTATGGTCAAAAATGGTTAAGGATGTGAAATATTACTTCATTGAACACCAGGGCTATTTTGAACGGGATGCGTTATATGGATATATGGATGACGGAGAGCGCTTTGCGTATTTCCAAAAGGCCATTATTGAAATGCTGAATCAGCTGAACTACTGGCCTGAAATCATTCACTCTCATGATTGGCATACCGGCATGATTCCGGTACTGTGTAAAGAGGGTCACAGCTTTGATGAACGCTATCGCAATATCAAACACGTCTATACGATTCATAATCTTGCGTTCCAGGGTAATTTCGGTGTGGAAATGCTGGATAGCTGCTTGGGCTTGGATTATCGGCTTTTTGATAACGGCAATGTACGCTATGACGGCGGCATCAGCTTTATGAAATCAGGTATTCTCTATGCGGATAAGGTGACAACCGTATCACCGACCTATTCTCAGGAAATCTTAACACCACAGTTTGGCGAGCACTTGGAAATGGTGTTGAATATGCGTAAATCAGATTTGTGGGGAATTGTGAACGGTATTGATGTAGGAGACTGGAATCCTAAGAGCGATCCGGAAATTGAGCATCACTATAACCGCGTAAATGTAGAAAAGGCAAAGAAGCTGAATAAGACATCCTTACAACAGGAAATGGGTTTGGATGTCGATGAAGATGTTATGTTAGTGGGCGTAGTTTCCCGTTTAACATGGCAGAAAGGCTTCTATTTGTTGCTGGAACAGCTGGATGCCCTTTGTTCAATGCCGATTCAGTTTGTGGTATTGGGCTCCGGAGAAGCGGCAATTGAAGAAAAGATGGAACAGCTCCAGGCCGGAAATCGCGGTAAGATCGCATTCTATCGCGGATATAATGAATCATTAGCACATCGTATTTATGCGGGCTGTGATTTGTTCTTCATGCCAAGCTTGTTTGAACCTTGCGGATTGTCGCAGTTAATCAGCATGCGTTATGGAACATTGCCATTGGTGCGTGAAACCGGCGGCTTAAAGGATACGGTTGAACCATATAACGAATTTGAAAAAACCGGTACCGGATTCAGCTTTACCAATTACAATTCCAATGAGATGATGGATGTGCTGCGGCTTGCGGTAGATGTATACTATCATCGTCCTGAAGATTGGAAGACAATGGTAAGAAATGCTATCTGTCTGGATGTCAGCTGGGAAAAGAGCGCGCATACGTATTGCCTGCTTTATAAGGAATTGCATTTATAAAAACAGTAAGTCATAGGGTTATAATTGGTCATAGGCCTTAAATCCCTATGGCTTTTTTTGCATTTGTCACACCACAAACTTAGCTGAAAAAAGCCACTGTGGATTGCTCAACCTAGCAGCCGGCCACCGGAAAAATTATCTTCGTTGGCAGGGTTGATCTCATTAAAACGAAAAAGAATAAAGAGTCATGCGAGATAAGAATTTTTTGCATTGAAAATGTGATTAAAAAGGTTTATACTTACTTAGGTTATTGAAGAAACGTCATGCATCTTGACAAAAAGAAAGTATGGTGAGAAAGATGGAACCTTTGATAAAGGAAATCATCGCACTGGATCTCAAGGCACAAGAGGAAGTTGCCTTATGGGAAGGTAAGCGAGGCGATATGAAAAAGCAAGTCGAACAAAAAAAGATTGCTATGGAAGAAACAGCCAAACAAGGGGCACAGAAACGTCTTGATGATCTGCGGCGACTATATGAAGAAGAAACAACCGCCGCTAAACAAAAGACGTTATCGCAATATGATACCGCTTTGACCAAACTGCGTGAGCAATTTCAAACGCATGAGGAAAAATGGCTTGATGAGCTGTTTGACCGCTGTATTCACAGATAGCGTTTTATGTAAAAAAGAGGAGGCGTAATGAAGATGCTTTCACAATCAGGCGCTATAGCGGCAAAAGCCAAGGCAATGTACGGGCATCGAATCACTTCTGATCAGTATGAAGAATTGATTCGCAAAAGAAGTGTCACTGAAATTGCCCAGTTATTGAAAAATGAAACGGGTTTTGCCAATACACTGAAAGATATTCATGAGACAACCATTCATCGCGGACAATTGGAACATTTTTTACATCAAGATATGTATCAGCGCTTGGATAAGCTAGTACGCTATGCGGATGGTAAAGAAAAGGCATACTTTTTAGCAGTGCTGAAAGAAATTGAACTGGAACAGCTGCTTACAAGAATTCGCATGATCCTTTCGCAGGATTTTACTTATGCATTGAGCGATGTTCCGTTGGCTTTGGAACGCTATTCCAAATTGGATACTCAGAAACTAATCGTGTCAAAAACTTATGAAGAATTGCTGGAAGGCTTAAAGGGCAGTGATTATGAAAAACGATTAGCGCCCTTTGCGACAAAAGATATGGCGCATTTTGATTATACCGGCTGTGAAATGGCTTTGTATCATTATTATATCGAATATGTCATGCATACGATTGATCGGGTATTTAAAGGAAAGACTAGGCGAACGCTTAGACAAATGTGGGCTACCAGAATTGAACTGGATAATATTACACGAATTTATCGTTATAAGAAATTCTTTCATGTCGATGAGGATACGATTGCATCTTCACTCATGGATTGTGAGGGATGCATACCGAAAGCAAAATTAAAGGAAATGATCGCAGCGAAAGACGCCAAAGAACTGTTAGCGCTGTTGGCTGCCAGTCCTTATCATATTCATGTTGATGATAAGGAATATGTCTATATTGAATATTTTGCGGATCAAATAAAATATCATCTTGCACACCGTCATATGCATTATGATAGTAAAGCAGCGATTGTATACAGTGCCTATCAACTGATGGCAGAACGTGAAATTGAAAATTTGATTAATATTATAGAAGGTGTACGCTATCGCATTTCACCGGATGAGATGAAAACAATGCTCATTTATGATAAGGAATTAGGTGATGTGAAAGCATGAAGAAACATCTTATAGAGTCTTTTTTTAGAAATGAAAGGGAGGATCAGTTATGGCGATCGCAAAAATGAAGCTGATCAATCTGATCGCTGATAAAGACAGCTTGGATGAAACATTGCTTCGCTTTGTCGAATTGGATTGTTTTCATCCCGAGCCGGCAGGAAAAATCGCTGAGCAGGTACATGGAGTTACCGTGTTACAGGAAGAGGATCCTTACAGTGATTTATTGGCACGATGTAAAGATATCGAGGTGAACATGGGCTTAACCTTGAATGGTGAATTTGTAAAGGAGCGTCCTGCGGATTTGCCAAAGATGCGTGAATATATGGATCATATCTATGAACGCTGGAACCAGATTCATGAGGCTAAGCAGGAAATTGAAATTGCGATTCAAGAAAATCAAAATGCGTTGATTCGTGTAGAACATATGGAGGGAATGGATATATCCATACAAGAATTGTTTTCTTGCCAATATGTAAATACACGTTTCGGTAAATTACCTTTAGACAGTGTGGATAAGCTTCAATATTATGAAACAAGACCATTTATATTCCGATCCTTTAAAGAGGATAGTGCTTATAGCTGGTGTATGATCCTATCAACGCCCAAATATGAGCGTGAGGTCGATAATATATTATCTTCCTTATATTTTGAACGTGTATATCTTCCTTGTTTTGTCACCGATACGCCGTTAAAGGCAAAAGAAATGCTGAAAGCGGAAATTGAAAGTGATTATGGCCATTTGAAGCATGTCGCAGAAGCAAAAGAAGCATTGATCCAAGAATGCAGCGATACGATGAATCAAATAAAAGGGGAATTGAATTTCTTGGAAGAAACGTTTGAAGCTCGCAAATATGTTGTGGGAATGGACGAACGCTTTACGATTACCGGCTTTGCGGCGGTGGATGATGTGGATTCAATCAAAGCGGTATTTGCGGATTTGGACGGTGTGGAAATTGAGGTGCATCCGGCGAACAGCGATCATCGTTTTGCGCCGCCCACGAAATTGAAAAACAGTTGGTTTACCCGTCCGTTTGCGATGTTTGTCGAGATGTATGGCTTGCCCAATTATGAAGATATTGACCCTACCCCATTTGTGGCATTGACCTATACCTTGTTGTTTGGGATCATGTTCGGAGATGTCGGACAAGGTCTCGTTCTTATACTGGTTGGCTTTATCGCTGCCAAATGGAAGGGGATGCGGCTTGGTGAAATCGGGATGCGCATCGGGATTTCCAGTACGTTGTTTGGCTTTGTATATGGTTCGGTGTTCGGCAATGAACATATGCTGGATCCGTTGTATCAATCGCTGTTTCATTTAGAGGAAAAACCGATTGAGGTCATGGGAAGTGACTTTATCATGCCACTGTTAATCTGTGCGATAGCGATTGGCGCCATACTCATTGTATGTTGTATGAGTATCAATATGTATATTCAGATCAAGCACAAAAACTGGTGTGAATTATTGTTATCACAAAATGGTATTTGCGGATCGGTGTTCTATATCGCTTTGCTTGGCGGGGCGGCGGCGCAGGTTGGCTTTGGTATTTCAGTGTTCTCAAAGGGCTATATACTTGGCTTGATTCTATTGCCGCTACTGTTGATTTTCTTGAAAGAGCCGATCGAACATAAAATGAAAGGCAAAGAAATGTTCCCGGATGGTTTTGGGGCATTTGCGACTCAGAGCTTCTTTGAATTGTTTGAGGTATGCCTATCCTTTATCACTAATACAATTTCTTATCTGCGTGTGGGCGGCTTCGTATTGTCCCATGCCGGTATGATGTTAGTGGTGACATTGTTAATGGATATGGTTGGCGGTGTCGGTAATATCGCAGTCGCCATCTTCGGCAATCTGTTTGTTATGTGCTTAGAGGGTATGATTGTCGGTATTCAAGTATTGCGTTTGGAGTTTTATGAGATGTTCTCACGTTACTTTACCGGTGACGGTATTGCATTTCAGTCGTTAAAAAACATGGAGTAGGAGGAAAATATCATGTTACAAATTATAGAATTATTATTGCCATTATTACTGATCGTTTTAATTTCATTGCCTTTGGTAAATGTATTCAGAGGAAAAACAAGCGCAAAAAGCGCAAAACTTCGTATGGTTACGCATATCGCGTTGTTCTTTTTGATCTTGGCCGGAGCCCTTGTCTATAACATCAACGGCGCGACCGTTTTGGCCGCAGAGGGTGAAAGTGCAGATTTGATGAGCGGTACGCTGGCACAAGGCCTTGGTTTCATTGCGGCAGCTTTGGCAACCGGAATGTCTGCGCTGGGTGCCGGTATCGCGGTGGCGGCGGCAGCTCCGGCAGCGATCGGCGCATTCTCTGAGAATGACAAAAACTTCGGTAAATCTTTGATTTTCGTTGCGCTGGGTGAAGGTGTTGCGATCTACGGTTTGATTATTTCCATTTTGATCATCATGATCAAGCTATAGAAAACGTTATGAAATTCTTTCTGCTTAGTGACAATATCGATACACAGATGGGAATGCGTCTGGCAGGAATTGAAGGCGTTGTGATTCATGAGCGCGATGAAGTGCTTCGTGAATTGGAAAAGGCGATGCATGATAAAGAAGTTGCCGTTATATTGATGACGACAAAGCTGGTTCAAACCTGCCCTGAGATTATATCGGAAATCAAATTGCGTCAGCCAAAACCATTGATCGTGGAGATCCCGGATCGTCATGGCTCGACAAAAATCGGAGAAACGATCAATCGCTATGTAAGTGAAGCGATTGGAGTAAAATTGTGAGGTATAGGTATGGAAAGAGATGAAAGAGTGCTGGCTTGTTTTCAACAGGAAATTGCGGATATCACCAAGGCAAAGATCGCGTCCATAAAGCAGGAACTGGATGCGGTACAGATGCGTATGGAACAGGAAGTACAGGAAGAGAGTGAAGCCAGGGCACAACAGTGGTTTGAACAAGAAGCGGCGGAATTGCGGGTTCAACATGCGGTGGAAATGAGCCGTTTGCACGATGAAACGCATCATCATTTGTTGAAAGAGCGTGAGGTTATGGTAAACGCACTGTTTGATCAGGTCAAGGAACGTCTTTGTGCATTCCGCAAAAGTGGTGAATACAAGACATTACTGCTTGAAAAGCTGAAACGATATACCAAAGAATATAAGAATATCAAAATGCAGATCGGATCATTTGATGAATCACTGATCAAAGAACTACAGTTAGATACGGATGTGCCGTATGAAGTAGTTTCTGATATTAAGCTTGGTGGTTTTCGCTTGGTGTTAAGCGATCCTGCGCGAATCATTGAGGAAACGTATGACAGCGCTTTGGAAGAAGCCAAAGAAGCGTTTTTGCGGACATCGGGTTTAACGATTTCCTAAAGCAATATGATATTCGACAAGTAAGTGGATGTGTTATCAGAAAAAATTCAGCCAAATCATTTCTATAAGATCGACACTTGAAAAACATGCCCGATAAATGGGATGATGAAGGCTTGTGAGGTGAGAATGTGAGTAAAAATGTAATTTATTCCATCAATGGACCGGTTGTGACAGTTAAGGATGCGACAAACCTTTCAATGCTGGAAATGGTCTATGTAGGAGAAAAGAAATTGATGGGCGAGGTCATTTCCATCAAAAAGGAAGCGACGACTATACAGGTGTATGAATCAACGATCGGATTACAGCCGGGTGAGCCGGTTTATCCCAGCCATCAGCCAATTCAAGTGACCTTGGGACCTGGTATTCTTCGTAATATTTTTGATGGAATCGAACGGCCGTTAAAGGCCATTGCGAAACAAAGCGGCGCTTTTATTGAAACGGGAAGCAATGTGCCTGCACTCGATGAAGAAGCACTTTGGAATGTGACGCTTCAAGTGAAATGCGGTGACCGAGTAAGCGGTGGGATGATTTATGCCACGCTGCCGGAAACCGATTTGATTGAGCATCGCTGTATGGTACCCCCTTATATGGAGGGAGAAGTCGTATGGTGTGCGGAAAACGGCAGTTATCATTTAAATGATGAAATCGTAAAAATAAAATCGGAGGATGGCTCGATTCATTGTCTTACGTTATGTCAGAAATGGCCGATCAAAACAGCACGGCCGGTAAAAGAACGTTTGCCGCTTCAAATTCCGCTTGTGACCGGGCAGCGCATTTTCGATACGCTGTTTCCGATTGCCAAAGGCGGTACGGCAGCGATACCGGGTGGTTTTGGGACCGGTAAAACGATGACCCAGCATCAGCTTGCCAAATGGTGCGATGCTGATATTATCGTTTATGTCGGATGCGGTGAGCGCGGCAATGAGATGACGCAGGTGTTGGAGGAATTCTCTGAGTTGATCGATCCCAAATCACAAAAGCCTTTGACCGATCGAACCGTACTCATTGCTAATACATCCAACATGCCGGTTGCGGCACGTGAAGCCAGCATTTATACCGGTCTGACATTGGCGGAGTATTATCGTGATATGGGTTATCATGTGGCTATCATGGCGGATTCTACTTCGCGCTGGGCAGAGGCATTGCGTGAGATTAGCGGACGCCTGGAAGAAATGCCGGCCGAGGAAGGCTTCCCCGCTTATTTGCCGTCACGGATTTCGCAGTTTTATGAGCGTGCCGGTTATATGAAGACATTAAATAATGCGGAAGGCAGTGTGTCGATCATTGGCGCTGTTTCACCGCAAGGCGCAGATTTCAGTGAACCGGTTACGCAAAATACGAAGCGCTTTGTGCGCTGTTTCTGGGCATTGGACAAACAGCTTGCCTATGCCAGACATTACTTTGCGATTAACTGGAATGATTCTTATTCCGAATATATTAACGATTTGAACCGCTGGTATCAGCGCCATGTCGGATCACGCTTTTTAAGCAACCGCCAACAGCTGATGGCGTTATTGGCGGAAGAAACAAAACTGATGGAAATTGTCAAATTGATCGGCAGTGATGTATTGCCGGATGATCAAAAACTGGTGATTGAAATCAGTAAGCTGATTCGCGTTGGTTATTTACAACAGAATGCTTTTCATTGTGAGGATACTTATGTGCCATTAGAAAAACAATTAAAAATGATGGATGTCATCTTATATTTATACAAACAAAGTAAGACGATCTTGGCGCAAGGCAAGCCGATGAGTTTGATAATAAAGACCGGTATTTTTGATAAAGTAGTGAAGATGAAATACGATGTACCCAATAATAATATTGCGAAGCTTGATGAATACGCCGGCATGATTGACGCGGCACTTGATACGATTGAATAAGGAAAGGAGGAAGACACATGGGCATACAATATATCGGTTTACAGGAAATTAACGGACCGCTTGTATTCTTGGATGATGTAGAAAATGTGCATTATGAAGAAATGGTAGAATTGCGCGTGAATCAAAATGACCGCCGTTTAGGTCGGGTCGTGCAGATTGAAGGAAAGCGTGCCGTGATTCAAGTGTTTGAAGGAACGAATGGCATGTCGCTTACCAATACGACTACAAAATTCAGCGGGCATCCGATGGAAATGCCACTGTCAAAGGAACTATTGGGGCGGATATTCAACGGCGCCGGTAAAGCCATTGATGGGCTTGGCGATGTTTATGCGGAAAAGCACGCCGACATCAACGGTAATCCGTTAAATCCGGTATCTCGTGTTTATCCGCGCAATTACATCAATACCGGTATTTCCAGTATTGATGCGCTGATGACGTTGATCCGCGGACAAAAATTGCCGATTTTCTCCGGATCCGGTATGCCGCACAATGAATTGGCGGTACAACTCGTAAAACAGGCGAAAATATCCGAAGGAGACGGAAAGAATTTTGGGATTGTCTTTGCGGCAATGGGCGTAAAAAATGATGTGGCAGATTATTTTCGACGCAGTTTTGAGGAAGCCGGTGTTATGGATCAAGTGGTTATGTTCATCAATTTAAGCAATGATCCGATCATTGAACGTACCTTAACACCTCGCTGTGCCTTAACGGTCGCAGAGTATTTGGCTTATGAACATGATATGCATATCCTGGTTATCTTGACCGATATCACTTCTTATTGTGAAGCATTGCGTGAATTCTCCAGCAGTAAAGGCGAAATACCGGGCAGAAAGGGTTATCCTGGATACTTGTATTCCGATTTAGCATCGTTATATGAGCGTGCCGGGATTGTTCAAGGCGCAAAGGGCAGTGTGACGCAGATTCCGATTTTGACTATGCCCAATGATGATATCACTCATCCGATACCTGATTTGACCGGTTATATTACCGAGGGTCAGATCGTTTTGGATCGCGGTTTGAATCAAATGGGTGTTTATCCGCCGGTCGGAGTATTGCCTTCCTTGTCGCGTTTGATGAAGGATGGCATCGGGGAAGGATATACCCGGAAAGATCACTCCGCTTTAAATAACCAGTTATTCGCTTCATATGCCAAAGTGCAGGATGCGCGTTCCCTGGCATCGGTTATCGGTGAGGATGAATTGAGTGAAACAGATAAGCAATATATGTCGTTTGGTAAGCTGTTTGAGGAATATTTCTTAAATCAAGGATTCCATGAGGATCGCACTATTGAGGAAACATTAGATCTTGGATGGGCATTGTTATCGGTTCTTCCCAAAGCGGAATTGGATCGCGTGGACGATGCCGTACTGGAAGATTATTATGATCATGATGCGGCTGTCGCAAAGTTTCGTCTTAAACAAGCGCCGATCATTCAAGAACTGTCACATTCGGGTGAATAATTATGGCAGGTAAGCAAGTATTTCCAACTAAAGGCAACTTAATCGCCATGAAAAAATCGTATGGTCTTGCGAAAACCGGCTATGAATTAATGGATCGCAAGCGCAATATTCTAACGAGGGAAATGATGAGCTTGTTGGATGACGTACGCTTATTGCGTGATGAAATTACCGAAGCTTATCAGCGTGCTTATTTTGCCTTACAACAGGCGAATATGAGTTTAGGCATCATCAGTGATATCGTGGAAGCTGTCCCGGTTGACAATGGTTTGTCAGTGACCTATCGCAGTGTGATGGGTGTAGAGATCCCGAAATTGCGTTATGATAAACAGGAATTTGAACTGACGTATGGCTTGCGACACGGAAATTCCAAGCTGGATTATGCTTATCGCTGTTTTTACCAAGTCAAGCAAATGACCGTAACATTGGCGGAAATTGACAATGCGGTATATCGCCTGGCGAATGCGATCCGCAAATCACAGAAACGCGCCAATGCGTTGAAAAATATTGTCATTCCCGATTTTGAATATAATATCAAATTTATCAGCGAGGCATTGGAAGAAAAAGAACGGGAAGAATTCTCACGTCAGAAAGTGATTAAGCTGAATAAAGATAGAAAATTTGCGTCAAATGATCATTTAAAATAAAGTAGGCATAGAAAAGCAGGGGATAAGAGAAAAGAGGAGGGGAAAACCCAATGAGTGACGTGCCCTTCTTTACCTATTCATTTTGCTTGAATCTTTATATTATGATCATAGTGTTCTCGATGAATGGATAGAAACAAGCCTTGGCCGATTTCTATCTTTTTTTTGCCTTTCCGATGATATATTATACACGATAAAACTCCTATAGATTGTAAAAAAAAAACGGAACCACCATAGCTTTTTTGCGCGGGTCTTCCGTCTCAGATTATTTCACATATTTTTATTTTGTTTTATTCATTACACTGTTTCGCTTCCATTGATGCGATCAGCAGCTTGGCAATCTGCACGGCATTGGATGCCGCTCCTTTGCGAATTTGATCACCGCAGCACCATAAACTTAACGCATTATCGTGTCCGCTTAAATCTTTGCGGATTCGTCCTACATAGACAAGATCCTGATCACTGGTTGATAAGGGCATCGGATAGCGTGATTTTTCCGGCTCATCGACCAGCTTCACTCCTTGACCTTGTGCGATCAGTTCCTTTGCCTTTGCGACATCAATTGGTTTTTCAAACTCCACCATAATCGATTCAGAGTGGGAACGGTATACCGGAACACGCACACACGTACAATTAACCTGTAACTCCGGTTCATTCAAAATCTTCCGCCCTTCATTCTGCATCTTCATCTCCTCCGATGAATAGCCGTTTTCATCAAACGAACCGATTTGCGGAATCAGATTAAATGCGATTTGATGTTGGAACGTATGAATTTCAACCTCTTTGTGTTGACGCAAGGCTTCGATTTGATCATCCAGTTCGCGAAAGCCGTTAACTCCGGCGCCGGATACTGCCTGATATGTGCTGACAACCATGCGTTTCATTTTCGCATATGCATGAAGCGGCTGGCAGGCTACCAAGGCGATAATGGTGGCACAGTTCGGATTCGCAATGATGCCATGATGTTCCTTGATGGCTTGCGGATTCACTTCGGGGATAATCAAAGGAACATTTTCATCAAGCCGATAAGCGCTGGAATTATCAATAACGACGGCTCCGGCTTTCACCGCATGGGGGATGAGCTTTTTAGCGACATCATTGGCTGCGGCACCCAAGACAATGTTAACACCGTCAAAGCTGTGTTCATCTGCGGCTTCCACAATATAAGAATGTCCCTTCATTGTGATGGTCTTCCCGGCACTGCGTTCACTGGCTAATAATTTCAGCGACGCAATCGGGAAATCCTGTTCCAGCAGCGATTCCAGCATCTGCATTCCGACGGCTCCGGTAGCTCCTAAGATGGCGACATGATATTTTTTCATGATAATTCACTCCTATCCGATACTATCCTATGCGGATGAGATACGAAATGCTCGTAAATGACTCGGGTCGTTTTCTCAAAGTCCTTATTTTCCACACCGACAATGATATTGATTTCATCACTGCCCTGGGCAATCATGCGAATATTGATGTCATTCTTACCCAATACGGCAAACAGCTGACCGGAAATACCGGGGCGAGAGGACATATGACGCCCTACCGTGGCGATCAGTGCGATGCCATCAATGACCTTTACCTGATCAGAACGGCATTCCGTTTTTAGCTCTGCCACAATTTCATAGATTCTATCCTTAATATCAGCGCTGTTAACGACAACGGAAAAGGAATCAATGCCGCTGGGAATATGTTCAATACTGATTTGGTATTTTTCAAACACGGATAAAGCGCGACGGATAATACCCACTTCATTAGACATATGATTTTTATAAATTGCCACAACGGTAAAATTCTTGCGTCCTGCGATTCCCGTGATGGGCGAATCAAGATCAGGCAGCGTCTCATCGCTTGCCTCCATAATAAGCGTTCCCGGATTATCGGGTTCATTTGTGTTGCGAATATTAATCGGAATATTTTCTTCCTTTACCGGAAAAATCGCATCCTCATGTAATACGTTCGCACCCATATATGATAACTCTCTTAGCTCACTGTAAGTGATCGTATCTATGCGCTTTGGTTCATGAATGATACGCGGATCACCCATGAGAATACCGGACACATCCGTCCAGTTTTCATACACATCCGCATGAACGATCTTGGCGATGATTGCACCGGTAATATCACTGCCACCGCGCGCCATAATCTTAACTTGACCATCCGGCATTGCGCCGTAAAAGCCGGGAATGACAAAACGCTCGTTTGCCTGTAAGGCATGTTCCATCATGGACTTTGTCTTTAAAAAATCAATTTTGCCGTCATAAGAGAAATAAATGAGATCCTTGGCATCCAAAAACGTATAGCCCAAATATTCCGCCATGAGCTTTGCGGTTAAATATTCGCCGCGGCTGACCAAATAATCTAAAGGAATATTCTGATTCATCGCTTCCTTTAAATTGTTTAAGTCCTTTGCGATTGGGTATTTTAAGTTTAATTCCTTTTGAATGGATAAGAAACGTTCCTCGATCATTTGAAAGATGGAATCACAATTCACGTGGTATTTTAAATGTGCATGGCATAAATATAAAAGATCGGTAATCTTGTTATCCTCTTTATGAACACGTCCCGTTGCGGAGACAATGACAAAGCGACGTGCGTCATCGTTTTCAATGATTTGCTTGACCTTTTGAAACTGCTTGGCGTCCGCAAGGGAGGAACCGCCGAATTTTACGACCTTGATCATGCGTTCACCCCACGCAATCCCATCATGAATGCTTCCTTGTCTTGGGTTAGAATATCCTTCATTTTATCGTGCATCCAGTAAGCGGAAATCTTTGCGGTTTGATAGTAGATTTTACCCTTAAAGGCAAAGCATTGCTTCAGATCATCGCCGAGTATAGCTTTCATGTCAGCTTCCTTGAGCGTAGCGCGAATGATATAGGAACGCTGAATCAACGCAGTGTCATATGTCATTTTTACTTTTGGTGTAAAGACAGCACTCGAACATTGGTTTTGGATGTCGATGATGTCCTGTACAATCGCATTGGCAGTCGGTAATTTACCGGCGCCCTGACCATAGAACATCAGTGGTCCGATGGTTGCCCCATAAAGACATGTAAGGTTTAAGTTTTCATTGATGGATGCTTCCATATTTCCTTCATCAATCAACTGGGGCTCTACGATGGCGTAAAAGTGATCGTTGTTTCGTACTGCTTCGGCCATCAGCTTGATTTTCTGATGTTGGGAAGCGGCGTATTCAATGTCTTCTTTGCTGATATTGCGAATCCCAAAGGTGGGAATCGTCTCGGGAATATCGCAATCAAAAGCAAGGGCAGAGGATATTTTCAATTTATTTTGAATATCAATGCCATCAATATCCGCTCCCGGATCTCTTTCGGCATAGCCTAAATCCTGCGCTTTTCTCAGTATCACGTCAAAGGGCTGATGTTCCTTAGCCATGTGATCCAAGATATAATTACTCGTACCGTTGAAGATTCCGTGAATTTCTTCAATCTCATCAATGCGTTTGGCATTCGCCAGTCCATGAAGCCAAGGAATACCGCCGCCGCAGCTGGCTTCGTATAAAAACTTCACGCCATGTGCTTGCGCACATTCCTGAAATTCCTTCAAATATACGGCAATGACTGCCTTGTTGGCAGAAACCACATGCTTGCCGGCACTTAATGCGGCGATAATAAAAGTGTGAGCCGGTTCGATACCACCGAGGGTTTCGACCACAACTTCGACACTATCATCTTGCAAAATCGTTTGGATATCATCACACATCAGCGGATGAAGATGAAGGTTCTCTTTTCGCTCTAAAATATGTGCTAAGCAAAGCGTCTTCACATCGGCAGTTTCCCCGTTGGTGATGATTTCACCGACACCGCTGCCCACAGTGCCATACCCTAATATCGCAACTTTCATTCTTTTTACCTCGATCCTAATTGTGTTTGTTAAAAAAACACTTGTATTTGAATTGCGAACATTGTATCATATTGGGTATGGAAACGCAAGAAAAAAGGAGTAAGGGCATGGAAAAATATTATCATAGCACTCGCAATAAAGAAATAACTGCTTCACCAAAGGAAGCGGTTTTGATGGGGTTGGCAAGCGATGGCGGTTTGTTCGTGATGGATGATTTGAATCAGATCAAATTGCCGTTAGCGGATATGATGAGGATGGATTATGCACAGCTGGCAGCCTGTGTGCTGGGCGCATTATTAAAGGATTACCGTGAAGAAGAGCTGGCGGAATGTATCACTGCGGCGTATCAGGGGTCTTTTGACTGTGATGCGATTACACCGCTTGTACATAGCGGGGAAGATCATATTCTGGAGCTGTTTCATGGACCGACCAGCGCTTTTAAGGATGTGGCATTGAGGATGCTGCCGCAGCTCATGTCGAAAGCATTAGTACAACAAAAGGATGCACGGGTCATGATTTTAACCGCGACCAGCGGGGATACGGGGAAAGCGGCGATGGCAGGCTTTCAGGACGTTGACCGGGTAGGCATTACCGTTTTTTATCCCGATCATGGTGTCAGCGAGATTCAGCGCTTACAAATGGTCACTCAGCAAGGAAATAATACATTTGCGGTGGCGATGAAGGGCAATTTTGATGATGCGCAAAGCGGTGTCAAGGAAATCTTCCATGATGCGGATTTTCAAGCACAGTTTCAACAAAATGGAATACAGTTTTCCAGCGCAAATTCAATTAATATCGGACGGCTGGCTCCTCAAGTGGTTTATTACTTTGATGCATATCGACAGATGGTACAAAGCAATCAAATCGCGTTTGGCGACATCGTTGATTTCTGTGTACCGACCGGTAATTTCGGCAATGTATTGGCCGGTTATTACGCTAAGCAGATGGGCTTGCCGATTCGTAAGCTGATTGTGGCTACCAATGCCAATCATGTGCTGTATGATTTTTTGACTACCGGTGTTTATGACCGCAATCGTCCTTTTTACAAAACAATTTCACCGTCAATGGATATTCTCATTTCCAGCAATTTGGAGCGATTATTGTATTATATGAGCGGCGGCGATACGGATTATGTGAAAGGTCTGATGGAGGATTTACAGACAAAGGGATGTTATCGCATTGATAAAGAGATGTTAGACTCCATACAGGAGATTTTTGCGGTCGGCTATGCCGATGATGATCAGTGTCGCAGTGCTATGAAAGATAAGTACGAAAAGGATGGCTATGTATTGGATCCACATACGGCCTGCGCCTATGTGGCGATGAAGCAGTGTCAAGATAAGACTGTTCCCTGTGTGCTGTTGGCAACCGCCAGTCCGTATAAGTTTTGCGGCAGTGTATCGCAGGCTTTGTTTGATGAACAAAGTGAAGATGAATTTGCGCTGATGGATGCATTGGAGATTAAAACAAAAACGCATGCGCCAAAGGCATTAAAGCAGCTGCGATCCATGAAGATACGCCATCATGATGTGATTGAACGAGCAGAAATGCGTGCGATTATTTCAGAAAAGGTAGGAGCGTTGTGGCAATGATTGAGGTAAGAGTTCCGGCAACCAGCGCCAATGTCGGTCCCGGTTTTGACTGCATGGGAATCGCCATGAGCCTTTATGGTGTTTATCGTTTCACGTTGATAGAGGAAGGGCTGATTATTCGCGGCTGTCCCAAAGAGTGGCAGAATGAACAGAATTTAGTTTATCAAAGCTGTTTGCGTGTGTTTGAGCACCTTCATTTACCGGTTCCTCCGCTTCAGATTGATATACAAGCTGATGTGATTCCCCTGGCACGAGGCTTGGGAAGCAGTGCCGCCTGCATCGTTGCGGGGTTATTGGGAGCGAATGCATTGTGCAATCATCGACTTTCCAAAGAAGAATTGTTGGCAATCGCCAATGAAATCGAAGGACATCCGGATAATGTGGCGCCGGCGCTTTACGGCGGTCTTACGGTATCCTTTCAGGATGCGGGCAAGGTATGGACTACACCGCTAACAGTGGATAAAAAATTTAAATTCTGCGCGATAATCCCGGATTATCCGGTGTTAACGGAAGCGGCACGCAGTGTTTTACCTGATCAGTTACCGCTGGAGGATGCGGTATATAATATCGGTAGAAGCGCATCTTTAGCGTTGGCGTTAAGCAGCGGTAACAGTGAAATGGTCGCAAATGCTTGCAAGGATCGCCTTCATCAGCCATATCGCAAGGAATTGATTACAGATTATGATGCGATTGATGCGCTATGTGAAAAGCATGGGGTACTAACGTGGTATATCAGCGGTTCCGGTTCCACAATGATGGCAATCAGTGATGATGAGAATGTATTAAAGGACTTAAGCAGGGATGTTATTGCTCGATATCCCAAGTGGCAAGTTCACTGTATCGGTGCGGATGATACCGGTGCTCAGGTATGTGAGGTATTGCATGGATAAGTATTATGTCGTAGACAGTAAGATGCTTCCCGAAATATTGGATAAGGTTGTCGCAGCTCGCTCGTTGTTACAGCGCGGCGAGGTTTCAAACATATCGGAGGCGGTAAAGCAAGTCGGCATCAGTCGTTCTGCCTATTATAAGTATAAGGATTCTGTCTATATGCAAAGCAGCGATATGAATGAACGAAAAGCGGTTATTTCCCTTATGCTTTATCATCGCTCCGGTATTTTATCAAAGGTACTGGATATGATGTCACACGTACAGGCGAATATCATAACGATTAATCAGAATATTCCCATTCATGATCAAGCAAGTGTTGTCATCTCATTGGATCTCAGTAAAATGAGCATTACTCTTGATGAATTGTTAAAGCAGTTAAGCCATCTCGATGGTGTTACGAATGTGCGATTAGAGGCGGTCGAATAAGCATCGCCTTTTTGTCTTCCTGAGTTATTTATGTTAAGATATAGATCAAGGTGTGTGATAGAATGAAATCGCGAATCTCAAATATTTGTGCCCTTGTGGCAGCGATCAGTTTTATTTTGGCATTGTTAATCAGTGCGATTGATTTTCATTGTTTTCAACGCAGCTTTTATGAACGTGAGTATGCGTCAATGAATACGGCAGAGGATTTGGATATGAGTCATGATGATCTCATGAAGGCCACGGAGACGCTGTTGGATTATTTGCAGGGAAAGCGTGATGATGTAAAAACAAAGATCACTGTGGCCGGCTGGGTTTGCGAAGCATTCAATGAGCGGGAATCCCAGCATATGGTGGATGTAAAGGGACTGTATCAGTTTGCCTTAACGCTGCGAATGGTGTCATTAGTATGCTTGGTGGTTTCGCTGATCGTTTTATGGCGGCAGAAAAAGCAGGAGATGTGGATGATGCTTGCGGCTGCGTATGGAAAGTGCGCGATCGGTTTTCTGGGCTTTGTGGCAATGTTGGGGATATGGGCATTTTGTGATTTTACCGGCTTATGGGAAAGCTTCCATCGATTGTTTTTCCGCAATGATTTATGGCTGTTAAATCCGCATACGGATTTGATGATTAACATGTTCCCGGAGGATTTCTTTTTCCATATGGTGATAAGGATCGCCATTACCTTTTTGGTCGGCTTTCTGGGGATGGGATTGCTTTGTTGGTGTTATTGGAAATGGCGCTTACGCAGCGCAGCGCAAAGGGAGGTAAGTGATGAAACAAATCATTTTGGCGAGTCAAAGTCCACGGCGTAAGGAATTGTTGCGGCAGGCAGGGTTGTCATTTTGCGTCTGTCCGACTGATGTGGAAGAAAATCTAGATTTATCACAGTCGATTGAAGCGGCAGTGGAAAAGCTGGCATTGGAAAAGGCGCAGGCAGTCGCATCAATTTATCCCCACGATATTGTGATCGGTGCGGATACGATCGTTTATTGCGATGATCAAGTCATGGGCAAGCCACATACAAAGAAAGACGCCGTGACGATGTTAAACAAGCTATCAGGCAAGACACATCAGGTGATCAGCGGAGTAGCACTGGGATGCGAGCAGCGGTGGGAATGCTTTCATGTCATCAGTGATGTAACGTTTTATGATTTATCGCAGGAGGAAATACTCGCGTATGTCGAAAGCGGGGAGCCGTTGGATAAGGCGGGTGCTTACGGTATTCAAGGAAAAGGTGCAATTTTTGTTGCAAAAATCGTCGGGGACTATTATAATATAGTAGGTCTTCCTTTGGCACAGGTAGTGCGAAGGTTGCGCCGGTTTCGATAGTGCCGACATAGTATAATGGTAATACAGAGCAATGGTAATGCTCAGCTCGCAGTTCAATTCTGCGTGTCGGCACCAGATATCAATAAAGCCCTATGCAAAGGGCTTTTTAATTTTGTTGGCATAATTTTGGCATAGAAAAAGCTTTGCGTTCGCAAGGGAACAAGGAATGCCATTATTTGAGGATCAGTACAAAGGACTTTTTTGTAAATTATTTTTGTGTCACTACTCATTCTATTTAATTTAATAATTGACAAAGCCAAAGATAATGTATAATATATTACTGTATAATACAGTATAGGAGGAAAGCTATGTCAGCTATTGATTTAATTATATTAGGATCATTATGTCAATGCCCTAAAAGCGCTTATGATTTACAGAAGCAAATTGAAGCCAGAAACTTATCGCGATGGATAAAAATCGGATCATTTACCGTTTATAAAAAAGTTGTTCAATACGAAAGGAAAGGATATGTAGTTAGTGAAACCATTAAGAATGGGAAGATGCCAGAAAAAACAATATATACAATAACACCTAAGGGAAAAGCAACCTTTAAAGAATGGATGTTGAAATTTTCTTTGGCTGAAACTCGTGTGTTTTTGGACTTTAATGCTGTTGTCGTGAATTTGGCTTTGGTTGATGACAGTATGGCGAATGAATGTATAACAAATATAAAAAACAGTATTCAAAATACGAAAATGCAGATTATGGAACAATTGCCTGAACATACGGATATTCCTTTATTTGGACGCACAATACTAGAACAGCAGTTTTTGCTTTTAGATACATTAGAAAAATGGGGGGAGAATTTTGAGCAGGAATATGAGAAAGCGAGGAACAAAGAATGAGTATGGTGAATTTCATTTTTATTAATTTAGCGATTTATCTACCTTTTCATTTATTGGAAGAAGCGATCGGTGATTTTCCTAAATGGATGTATGATCATAAATGGCTGCCATATCATATGACTCATGGTCATTGGATGGCTAACAATTTATTTATATACTATCCTTTGCTTTTAATATCTGTGCTTTTATATGTTTTGAATAACGAATATGCATGTTTTGGAGTTGGGATCTTTGTTTGGGGTATCATAAACTTTTGTGATCATTTTTTCTATACAATTAAAGATAGAAAAATTTCACCCGGCTTGCTTAGTGGAATTCTTTTTCTCATAAATTCATTTTTGGGTTTGAGAAGTTTTATAGCATCGGATTCTTTTTCTCTGACGCAATGTGTATTTGGCATATTAATTGGGGGTGGATTATTTGCTCTTCCTATGGGCTTGTGCATTATATTATACAAGCCTTTTGACAAATACTTTAAATAAGCATAAATGCGATGGCTGACCTAAATGCGAATAAAAAGTGTAATAAAAAGATCTGCCAACATAAATTGACAGATCTTGGTTTTGTGATTTTATAAAGTCTCTACATCCCCTCGCTTACATCGAAATCGTCCTGAACAGTATATTCACTGAAATCGGGGAAGGTTAATTCCTTTATTTGATCAAAATCAGAACATTCTATGGTGATTACCATGGAAAGAGGTTGTTCCTCGGTGTCGATATCAATTTGAAAGGTATAGGCTGTGATGTGATTGTCTTTGATTGTAAGCGTTCCATCAAAACGCTGAATAGAGGCATCGCCATTTTTACTATAAGCATTCATCTTATCCTTTATAAACGAATCTTGAAAGGAAAAAGCAATCATGCCGTTTTCTTGATCTTCATAGCGAAATTCTTTCATGTTTTCTTTGATTGACTGCTCAACCTGCTCTTTTTCAATGTTTGCTTTTAAATTTACAAGCTCACTGAGATTGGGTATGTCGCTTCCTAATGGAATTTTTGCCTTGGTGCCTAGCATATCCACATACATGCCTGCGTCCTTCAAGTAAAAGTTGAGTTTCCCAAAGGAAATTCCCTTCGCTGCCAAAGCCGCTTCCATGCTCATTTGGATATCGTCATCTTGTTTCAAAATGGCGCCGTTGATCGTCATCTTTGTCATTAAACGTTCTTGCTTCAAATCTTCGTAAGCCAACACCTTGATGTCCATATTCATACCGGAAACATCTTGAGCCGCTGCCAAAGCATCTCCAAAGGCTTGTATGGCTGTTTCATCATATTTAGAAGAGCACCCGCACAGAAAGATACAAAGAGCGAAAACAGCCCCAATAACATATCGTTTCATGAATCAGAAGAACCACTCAGCGAATTATTTAGTCAAATCTGTACTATTCGCTAATGGCCATTCTGCCAAGTCTTTCGGATATTCGATTTTCTTAACCTGATTCACATTGGCGAATTTTACATAAACAGAGAATGTTTTCGTTTCTCCATCACCGGTACCGGTAAAAGTCATAGATAGCGATTCCATTAAGCTATCGCCGCATTCCATATCGATTGCTGCGTCAGTAATCTCATCAATACCTAATGTAGACAAATCCGTTGATTGATTCTTTAATGATTCTTTTAGCACATCATCTTTTATTTCCATATGAATCGTATCATCTTTGAGCGTTGCGGTTTTCAGATTGGATTTTAATGATTCTTTATCAATCTGCATCGTATCCGAATCCAAACCAAGACCATCTAAGCTGCTCATGTCGGCTTGCTGCTTTTGCTGTACACCGAACATGTTCATATACATGAAATTATCCTTAAAATAGATTTCCATGAATTTCTCAACCTTTTGTCCTTGGGCTTCCATATCCACTGCCATAGAGATTTCTTTTGTTTTGGCAATGAAAGAACCATAAACCTCTGCTTTTACATCAGTGCTGTCTACACCGATCGTATAATCCATAGATTCCACTTCACTGAATTTTTTCAATTCTGCTTCTAATCGATCCAATGCGGCATCATCCACTGATGATGATGAGCAACCAACACTGACAAATAACAGTGCTGCACAAGCAAGCCATTTCCAAACTTTTTTCATAATGTCCTCCCTAGGTTTTTTCCTAATATTAATATACCATAAAATCAGTAAGATTGATACATTATAAGATGAAGTATTTTGTTTTCTATGTTAGAATGATAAGCAGGAGTGATAATATGTTTCGTATTGGTCAATCCAGTGACATTCATACATTAGTAAAGGGACGTAAATTGATATTGGGTGGAGTAGATATTCCACATGAAAAAGGCTGTTTTGGGCATAGTGATGCGGATGCACTTTTGCATGCGGTGGCAGAGAGTATTTTGGGGGCATTGGCGCTCGGTGATTTGGGTAGTCATTTTCCTGATACGGATCCCGCATATGCCGGAGCGAATTCCATGAAGATATTGGAAAGCGTCTATCAAATGATGGATTCACAAGGCTATGAAGTGAACAATCTCGATGCATTAATTCAAATAGAAAAGCCGAAGATGGCAGCGCATATTCACAAGATGCGAGAGAATATCGCTGCTTGTTTACATTGTGATGTGCAGCAGATCAGCGTGAAGGCAACCAGAGGAGAAGGCCTGGGATTTGTTGGAAAAGAGGAAGGCGTTTTAGCACAGTGTGTCACGCTGCTGCGTAAGAAAGCACAAGGGTGATAAAAGGGGAAAAGAAAAGGTAGGGTATGATTTATAAAAGAAAATACCTTTGTGAGATTGAATAACCTTTAAAATAAATGTATAATATTCACAAGGGAAATTTTGATGAAAGCCGGAGGTAGAAACATGAATTACAATGATGATAGAGATTATTATAATAACCGCAATCAGGGGTATGGCAATCCCAATGAACGAGTTCGTAATGTTGTAAATAATGATGCGCATCGCTATGATCCCCAGATGATGCAGCAGGAAGCACTGGAACCGACGGTGATCGGAAAAGGAACCAGAATCACAGGAACTGTTGAGGTCGCGGGTGATTTGGTTGTACAGGGTGAGGTACAGGGTGATATTACCTGCCAGAATAAAATTAAAATTACCGGTGTTGTGGATGGTAACATTACCACTTGCGATGTAGAATTGGACAATGCCATTGTGACGGGTGATATAAATTGTACCGGAGATTTACATCTGAATGTGACCGCCACTGTAGCCGGGAATTGTGAAGCTATGAATGTTGTATGCGGCGGACGCATTAAAGGCGATGTCAGTGCAGCGGAATCTGCCACCTTTGAAGAACAGGCAGCACTCGTCGGTAATCTGACAGCACGTGATATTGAGATCCAAAAGGGAGCGGTATTACAGGGCAGTGTAAACATTCGTCAAGATGTTTACTTTGATACGGATAAATAAAAGAATAGAAAGCAGGAGCACTTCGCATTACGCGAGGTGTTTTACTTTCTTCATAAGAACACATAAAGGGTGATTTTTGTTTTTCTCAAATACGGAATAAAGGATTGTTATGAGAATAAAAAAGAAAAGAGTACGAACTAAATGGTTATAAATGTACTCTAAATGATGAAAATATAGTACAAAGATTTTGTGCAATTCGGATGAAATCGCCATTTTTATGTAGATAAACGAAGCGAAAAAAACATACAAAATAGGAGTAAGGTGTATCGCAAGGTACACCTTTTTAAACATGAGATATTATCGTAAAAATATATGTTTTATGATGATAAAGCCTACATTTTCTACTGCTTTCCCCTTGTCTTGATAAGTGTACTTTTATAGACAAAGCAGGGAAAGGATTGATGGATATGTGGAAGAAACTATTGATTACATTTATAGCATTGGTCGGGACATTTTCAGTGGGATATGCTTATTATAATAAAATGTTGAATGCGACAGGTGGATATAGTTCCGGTGGAGTTGCAACAGGCAGGATAAACATAGCGCCGGGCGGAATATCGGGTAGTCATATCGGTCTCCAAGCAGGAGATCATGTAATGATTGGTGGCACAAATCCTGTATCAGACAACCCACTTTCGTTTCAATTATTACTTTATGATAAAAACTATACGGATTATAACAATACTGATACCAGCTTTGTTGTGCGTAGTCCTTTATCTAACTGGCTAACAGTAAGCGATGAATTAGTAACAGAGCATTTCACTTTAACAAGAAACGTTTATTCAAAATATCTCGGTTTACTTGATTATTTTATTTTTAAAGACTTTATCCAAACTGATGTTTATCTACATTTAAATGCATTTAATCAATATATTAAAGACAATTCCGAAAGCAGTATCATCGCTCCGAGATCATTAAGTGAATTACGCAATTGGGCAAAGTTTTCGTCGACCGATGCAGAACCATTTGTCAGGATTGCATCATTAGAATCAAATATGATTTTGAAAGTGGCTAAGGATTTACCGGCTTTTATAAACTATCTTGATCCAACCCTTTTCAACGATACTTATTCTTCCCCTATAACCACACAAATGTTAGAATTCTATGACTCCGGATATCATATGTATTCGACAGTGAGAAGTGATTTAAATTATGAATGCGGGAACGTTATGCAAGCTGACGGTACATCTGCAGATATTGCTTTTACTTCCGGCAGCGCTTTACGCCCGTATTTGTTTTTGGACTTATCAAATGTTGTCTTTGGTTTGTCTATGCCTGATGGCGGTGGAGCACGTGTTAAAGTAGATGATACCTTTGTGCTTGATCCTGCATCTGCTTACTATACGCAAGGCGGGCCGAGCTTAAAATTGCGAATATTAAAATCAGATATGGAAATACTGTTTCAGAGTATCACAGATGCTAAAGGCAAACCATTATCAAAAGTTATAACAGATAAAAAACTGTATTTAAATGCTTCCGGAACAACAGGTACAAATCATACAGTTTCGGTATTAATATTTGATTCAAAAAATCATTTTATCGGATATCAACCGTTAAAAAACACACAGTCCGGTATGTATGCTTATGAATTTGATACAAAAGGGTTGCCGGAGGGAAAGTATAAAATCGCATTAGTAAACGAAATATATGATGCAGATTCTACTGATCCGACTTATTCCAGCTTAATAAGTGATACAAAGCCGTTAGAGATAGTAAAACCACATAAACTAACTTATACAAAAACACCGCAAAAAGGGGCGACAGAAGGAAAAGAGTATGAATTCAGTAAAAATGTCGACGAAGGACAAGCAGTAGGAAAGATTACCGTAAATCCTTATGGAGTAATGCCGCTGACATATAAAATCATCAGTAACGGCGGTGATACTTATGAAAACTTTGAAATAGCCGGATTAGATAAGAATAATGCTTCCGGTGCTTCTGAATTAAATGTCATTATTAAAAAAGATGCGCCCGATGTTGTGAGAGAGGGAAAAGAGCCCAATGTAGTCAAAGCAGGACTAAAGGCAGGAACCTATGGCTTCTGTATAACAGCGACTGATGCGAATGAAGATCCCGACCCTCTGACAGCCGATCAAAAAGTGTGTACAACCTTTAAGATTGAAAAAACCGATCCTGAAATAGACTTTGATGACCCTGAACAGACTGAAAAAAGTATTGAGGAAGCACAAGCAGGGTGGAGTGAACCGGCTACTGCGAAACCAAGTATTGCCGCAAAAATAACCTACAGTGTCAGTGGCGGTGATATATCATTAATCAAGATAGATAAAGACACAGGACAAATCACCTATCAAGGAAACGAAGCCTTCGGAAAAGTTACGATAAAGGCAACAGTAGATGATAAACCGGAAAGCGGATATGATAACTACAACAAGGCAGAAACAGAAAAAGAAATCGTAATTTATCGAGAGGTAGAGGGAACTGTAATACCGGATAGTAAATCCTCCAGTACGACAATACCAACCTTTACCGCATCAGATACTAATATTAAAAAAGGCGGAATCATCGGAACGATCAAAGGAACGAAAGGAACCCCTGACGTTATCGGGGGAAGTGTCACAACATATACTTATGGACTGAAGGAAGATGAAGGAGACGCGAATTACTTCAGTGTAGATGAAGGAAGCGGAGTCATAAGGTCAAAAGCGAATTTAGGAGTAGGAAGTTATCATATCACAGTAACGGTAAGTGATGCATGGAGCACAAAAGAAATACCGGTTACGATCAATGTCGGAGTAGCAGCGGCAGAAGAGTTGAAATTCTATAAAGACAGTGAATCAGAAACAGTGATTACGAAAAAAAGTGTATCATTGACAGATAAAGGAGCGACAGTATACGCAACTGTCAAAGAAAGCAGTAATACCAACCCTGTAACTTATAAAATTAAAGACGGTTCTACAAATGTGATAACCATAAATCCCGACAGCGGGGCGGTTACGATCAAGGGAGTCGGAACGGTTACGATTGTGGCAGAGAAAAAAGGCGCAAGCGGACAAGCAGATGCACGAGCAGAATTAACCTTTACAGTAACGGCAGGGGAACAAGACTTTATCTATACCGACAGCGCAGGAAATGAATTGCCGAAAACAAATGATAAATATAAAGCATATGAAGAAGTATATAAGAAAAATAAGACATTTCAATTATATACAGCCGGTAATCCTGTGGGAAGTACGGTAACCTATCTATTAAAACCGGGAAGTCCGACCGATGTCATTTCCGTAGATCCGGATGGAACGATCCATATCCTAAACGCATCCAAGAACGATCAAATCAATAAAGTAATCGTACAGGCCACCAGCCATGATCCAAGCGGAGACTATGATGATAAGACGATTGAACTGCCGATCAATATTGAGAAGGGCACAAGAAAAATCGCCTTTGCGGATAATCCGGTTACCGTTGTTAATGGTTCGGGATCCGTAACTCCAAACATTTTAGTGGATGGCGTATTGGATACAAGCGGTACAGCCGTGATCGAGATTGATCCAAATGAAGATAGCGGTGTCGCATGGACAAATGACGGAGAAACGATTCAATACAGTTGGGAAAAGGAAACGTCAAAAGATGTCAAGCTTCATGTGACGAAACCGGCTGATCGCAATTATAAAGCGGCAGAAGGGGATGGCATACTTCATATCCTCGGCGCAG
>CANDJN010000024.1 GCA_947385085.1 uncultured Erysipelotrichaceae bacterium
CTGTATTTGGAGTAGCCGTTGCGGTTTCACTCCACCCTGATGTTGCCTGTGCAATGCTTTTCTTTGTTTGTGTGGGATCATCAAAGGCAATTGTCGGTGATTCTTTTATGATTTTCACATGAATAACACCGGTTTCTTTTGTTCTATATGGATCATTTGCGAAATTAGATGCATCATAATATAATCGGTCATTTGTGCTTTCATCTACGACCCTAACTTTAAAATAATAATCACCAACCGGCAGTTTATTGGTAATATCTACTTTAGCTGTACCTTGTGTAGAATCAGCATTTAATGAAAAATATTGAGATGGAGTTGTATATGTTCCTGTTCCACTAGCATTTGTATCATATATATAGAAATGATATGGTCCTTCACCTTCGGTTGTATCAATGTTAAGAATTGTTTGATTTGTATTATTTATTGCATCGTTATATGGTTTTGTGATATTTGTCTTATCTGATGTAATTGTTTTTATGATTCCTTTTTGGGGTAAATTGATTTCCATGACAGTATGCAGTGTACTAGCCGTACTTGTTCCCAAAACTAAATGCTTATATTGAACCCCCCCTGCAACAGCTCCTCCATGGGCGAAGTAAAAGAGCACACGAATCCCATTATCGGCATAAGCATCCAACCAAAAATTACTACTCTTATCTATTATTGAAGTAAGGTTAGAAATAGCAGTGTTATCTGTTTCGTTACTTGTGATTGCATTATATTCTGGTAAGGTCATTAACCTCAAGATAGATAGATTCGTACCGGTATTCATGCCTTCAATAAATTTCCCATTCGCTTCTGTTGTATTGGCAGAGCCATAAACGCCTTGTACCTTTGTCATGCAAGGTTGCATCTCTGATTCATATATCTCTCCTGCAAGATTATAATTACAACTATATTTTGTTCCTAAATTTTCTGATGCAATATAGCCTTTACCACTTGCATTATCGGTATAAATTATTTTCCACTCTACACCTTTCATTTCAAAGCTATTTTTATTGCTTCGCTCAAAAACATCACCCGGCCGATAGTATTGCGTACTTACGGATGCCGCTTTCATTTCCCTACTATAATAAGCATATCCCACAGAAAAAGTCCCCACCAGTGCACACATACATACGAGAAACTTTTTCCATTTCATAGTAATTCCTCCTTGAAAAGTTATAACTCCGTTTACTGTGAACGGATTCAAAATGAAATAGTTCGCAAAATATGAAAAAAATTCACTTTATTTTTATAAATACTATGTGTTTATATAATATCACATAAATTTATAAAACAAAATGAATTCGCTATTAAAATATATAATTAATGTATTTAATATGAAAATATTATGTTTTTATCCAAATATTCCCAAATCATCTTTGATATATTCAGCCATAGATGCATAGGCTCCGCCATATTTGATCAATACATCATAAAGTCTTTTTACTTCATCTTGATCAACATCTTCATCAACATATGCGGCATCATATAATGCACTGTAGGCATCGCGGGCATCCTGTATAACTTCCCCGCGATAGACAAAATAGGGAAAAGGGACAAATTCACGATCAACAACATTTTCATCTACGGCATCGGATACGGGATTGGAACTGTGATTCATCACCATATATGCGCCTGCAGCTACCGTTAAGCCCATTGCGGTACACACAGCCGCATTGAGAAATGATTTTTGCCGCAGTTTTTTTACATTCGGTGCTGTGATCATATGACCGGGATACACCAGTTTTTGAAACTGATCCGCAAACACCACCGCCAACAGTGCTTCCATACCGGCGCTCTCAAACGTAATTTGAACCTGTTCTTGTTCCTGAAACTGTTCCACAATCTTGCGCAATTCTTTTTTTGCGACATTCAAACGACTTTTCACCGTTCCCTCTGGAATCCCCAGAATCTCGGCAATTTCCGCCATCGTAAACCCTTCAAAATACTGTAACATCAGCACTTCCCGATAAATTCCCTTTAGTTGTTGTAAACACGAATTCAGAATTTCTTTATTATTTTGATGGCGAAAGGATTGTTGGGGATTCATATAATAACGCTGTTCGCTTTGTCGATACAAAAGCTGTTCTTCATTTTGACTTAAAATGCGATCACGACGTTTTTCATAAAAGCGCGATACTTTAGAAATTGCCACGCGATTCAGCCACGCTTTAAAAAAACGCGGTTCCTGTAATTGCGATATTGATTTTTTAACCTCAATCAGAGTATCCTGAACAATATCCATCGCATCGGCACTTTCACTTACTCGTTGTAAGACAATATAATAAATCAGCTTCTCATACTTCTTCACTAACCACTCAAAAGCTTCTTCATCCCCTGTTTGAGCCCGCACAACGATTTCTTCTTCATTCCACTTTTCATTCATGATCATCATTCGCTTTCTGTTTTTATTATATAACCTAGAATCTATAAAAGTAAATATATATTTCAAATAAAATACAACAAAGCAAAATTTAATCTATAGAAATGATGAAAAAAACGAGGAATTTCAATTCCTCGCATAGCCTTTTCATCCTCAAGAATTTCCGCGCCGATTCCGGTCAAACCGGGGCCGGTATGTACCCCTATGATGGTGTAATCTGCCCGTTCACTAATAGCACATGATTCAGCAGCTTTTCTTTCATATAAACCGCTGCTTCTTTCTTTAAATATCTCTATTCTCAAAAACATCTTCTGTTTTTAGACTAGCAGATTCTTCTACAGCATTAGAAAACTCTCTTTTTACTGTTTCAATTGTATTTTTATATATACTCATTTTTTGATCAAGCCTCAGCTGACATCTTTCAAACACATTAACCAGTCCTGTAACATCATTTACTGTTTGTGCTTCATATAGTGCTTTCTTATATTCAGTATCGTATTCCTGATCTATTGCGATCAAATCAATTTTTTCCACGATACACTGTTTTAATATTATGAAGCGTCCAATTCGTCCGTTCCCGTCTTGAAATGGATGAATTTTTTCAAATTCCGCATGGAAATAGGCGATGTCGTAAATGCTCTTATCTTCTTTTTCTCTCCAATTCATAAGAAGGTTATATATTAGTCCATCTACCTCATGGGGAAGTGCGGTTTTTAATCCTACATGGCTTAAACGATTTTCATATTGTTTCCACTTTCCAATATTATGAATTTCATCATCAATGCTTCCTTTTTTCAAAGTACGATGCCAATCAAACAATAAAAAGCGATTCAGTTCTTCACTCATCGTATTAATAACCTTATCAAATACCTCTAAAGAATTTTGAGTTTCTATTACATCATCATAAAAATGACTTCCTTCTACTTTTCTTTTATTTAAAAGCTGAGCTAAATTTTCTTTAGAAAAAGTGCTTCCTTCTAAATGATTAGAGTGATATAAAAATTCTATTTTCAAATCATCATAAAATGAATTTTTAATTTTTGATAATTTTTTGATTTCTTGAATTCCGACAATCATAATAGTCCCTCCCTAAAATCTTCCATTTTGAATTGAATCATGAATACCTAGGTACATCTAATTTCATTTTTAATATTCTATAAAGTGGTTAGAATTCACAACTTATTATACCAAATTTCCTTATCGTATAACAGATGCTTTCAATGTTACTTTATTTCAAAGAAAAAGAAACAAATCTAACATTTTGCAATACAAAAAAGCAATCGTAACGATTGCTTAGTGTTTTCCTCTTATTCAAGCATTCCATTTCGTTTTTGCTGTCTTCATCACACACGTATAACTTAAACCTTTGACCGCTGTAATATTAAACCACTAATACGAGGAACTTCAATTCCTCGCATAGCCTTTTAATCTTCAAGAATTTCCACGCCGATTCCGATCAAACCGGGGCCGGTATGTACTCCTAATGATGGTGAAATCTGTCCGCTTACAAATAGCTCATGATTCGGTAATTTTTCCTTCATATAGGCTTCTACTTCTTTTACCGTTTCTTCACATCCGCCATGACAAACAGCCAGATTTATGTGCTTGTGACCTTCCGCAAACTTCAAAGCTAGATCCATGGTTCGACTGATGGATTGCTTGCGTCCGCGTACTTTCGCAATCGTATAATAGACACCCTTTTCATTACAGGAAATCACCGGTTTTAAATTCAGCGCATTGCCAAACAAGGAAGCGACCAAACCGATGCGGCCGCCTTTTTGTAAATATTCCAAGGTTTCTACCACAAAGAATACTTTCGATCGTGCCACGTCACTTTCCAGCTTTTTACAGATTGTGTTAAAGTCATCGCCCGCATCACGATAGCGAGCAGCCTGAATGGCATGAAAGCCTGACGCTATCGCAATATTCTTCGTATCCAGAATAAAGATTTCCAGATCGTCAATATCCTGCGCCATCAGATGAAGCATATTATTCGTACCGCTGAGCTGTGAGGATAACGTCACCACGATGACCTTTTCATAACCATCGCGCTTGATCTGATCAAAGGTCTCATGAATCATGGCCCCGCTGGGCAAGGAAGTGGTAGGAATTTCGTTATTCAAATTATCATAGACTTCCTGTGGTGATATTTCAACCCCATCCAAATACTCACGATCCCGATATACGATCTTCATCGGTAAAACATAGATGTGATACTGCCGCGCCAAATCTTTCGGCACATCGCAACAGCTGTCGGTCATAATCGCAATTTTTTCCTTATTCATGTTCTTGTCCTTCTTTCTTTCCATCACGTTGTATGTATACTACCTTCTGCGCTACCAATTTCTGAGCCAACGCCTGCGCTGCCATTTTCACAACCATGGCATTATATGGAATATCTTCTGTTTCCGGCAATGCCCCATTTTTCAAAATCTGCGCCGCACATCCAGCAAAAGCCTTTTCCTGTTCTTCACAATACAGATTATATGCATTGTGAGTACCGCTTAACGACGCCTGATAGGCAATACCGTCCCGCACCTCACTAATGGTTAAAATCTGCTTTAATAAGGTAATCGCAATCAAATACGCAATGTGTTCCTTATTGTATTTTTTCTTGATGGGCTTGGGAATCAGCTTCAGCTTTACATAATTATTGACCATCGCATTGGTAATAATACGCTCTTTCCCATCATTCAAGATATTTAAATAGCGTTCAATCAAAGTAATGATTTGATCCATGTAAATATCAAAATCCGGCAATTCTTCCCATCGGGGTAAATGATAATTCAACAGATTATGTGCGAACTGCTTCAATTCATCCAATGATTTCTCGTCCATAATATAATCTCCGTTTATTCTGTATATAGTATAATCCAATTATTATAATTAGTCAATCTAGTTTTTAAAACTAGATAAAAAAATAACTGTTCTTCACTGTCACCTTCTGATAAATAATTTGGTGATTTTTATTACCACAATTTCGTTAATGATTGCTTATCTATGACTTTCATGTGAAATACCTAAAAACACCCACCTAATTTCTCAAGTGAGCGTTTATAAATTTATTTGTTTTTTTCATCTATCGTGATTTAGTAAATTATGATACCATCTTTTTTTGCTTAGTCGCTTTTTCCCAACAACCAATCCAATGCGTTGATACGGCGGATTCCGTCATAGTCTGCCTCCGGATCTTCATCAAGAGTCAGAATAAGTTTAGGGTAATGATCAGCTATTTTCTGAAGCGGTGCAAGCTCTCGCATCAAGGTGTTTTCATCTCTTACTGTTGCGGCTACCTGATAATAAACAATCCGCTTACCATCCATGACAACAAAATCCACCTCTAGATTATCAACCTTGCCTATATACACATCATATCCACGGCGTAACAGTTCAAGATACACCACATTCTCCAAAATGTGTCCAACATCGGTGGAACGGTAGCCAAGTAGCATATACCGCATCCCAATGTCAACCACATAGTATTTTCCAAAAGTTTTCAGGTATTGCTTACCCTTGATATTATATCTTTTTGCCTGATACACAACATAGCTTTCCATCAATGCAGCGATATATTTTTCAACAGTCTTGACGTCGATCTTTCTTCCATCTGAAGTCAGTGTATCCGCGATCTTTTTCGAGGATAACGGATTGCCGATGTTATCAAACAAAAAGCGAAGCACGCTTTTCAGCATCATTGTGTCGGTGATCTTTTTTCGTTGCATAATATCCTTTACCACAATGGTGCTAAATAATGCGTCAAGGTAGTCCCGAATTTCTTTTGGCTGCCCTGCCAGTTCTAGAGTATATGGGAACGAGCTGTTTTCCAAATAATCCACATACTTTCTCGCCAGGTCGCTTTCGCTTCCGGTACTTTCAACATATTCCTTAAAGGATAGCGGCAGCATTTCAATTTGAACATATCTGCCCGAAATGAGTGTTGCAATTTCGCTGGAAAGCATATAGGCGTTTGATCCGGTAATATATAAATCAATTCCTTTTTTGATATAAAGACTGTCTACAACCTTTGCAAAATCGTCAATGTGATGAACTTCATCAAGAAAGATATAGGTTGTCTTATCTTTTACCAATCGTTCCCTGATGTAAGCGTGCAGATTTGATCCGTTAGTCAATTCCTCATAATCGTAATCTTCAAAATTGATGGCAATCATCTGTTCCGGCTGAATTCCCTGCTCTAACAAATAGTTCTGATAAATTTCAAGCAAGGTAGATTTGCCACAGCGACGAATTCCCGTTACAACCTTAATGATTTGCTTATCCTTAAAAGCGATTAACTTATCAAGATATTCTTTTCTTTGGATCAACATAAAGCACACCTCCGTAGCATCTATACTTATAGTATATCCAAACACCCCTCTAAAGTAAACACTTTTTGGATTGTATTCCAATAACTTTGATAAGCAAATAAGTATTTGGATTAATTTCCCAGGCATTATATTGATCAAATGGCTCGGTATTCATCACTAAAATTGTATCATATCATTCTTAAAATGTTACATAGCTGAAATTCAATGGAATTTTGTGTATGACTGTGGTATTCTAATTAGGAATAAAATACATAATATGTGGAGGTACAAAGTGGAAATCATATATAAAGAAACAAAAATTTTTAGAGAAGAAGATTTACAACGGCTTTTCCTCTCTGTGAAATGGGAATCAGGAAATTATCCTGAAAAACTTGTTAACGCCATGAAAAATTCAACTCATGTTATTTCCGCATGGCATAATGAACGTTTGGTTGGATTGGTTCGTGAATTGGATGATCAAGAAACCGTCGCATTGATTCATTATCTTTTGGTAGACCCACAATATCAAGGATTGCATATTGGAGATAGTCTGATGAAGCATTTAATGAAATATTTAGACAAGCTGCTATATGTAAAAATTATGCCTTCAGACCCAAAGACAATACCATTTTATGAGCGTTATGGATTTAAGCAATATGAAAACTATTCCGCAATGGTAATAAAAAACTTTAATTAAATGTATTGTCTGAAATTTCTATTATGTACTCACAACGCAATAAGCAACACAGCGTTAAAGCGCATGGAAATGTAATCTATGCGCTCCGTTTTATTGTAATTAAGAAATGGTCTGTTTTATGAATTCCATAGCGATTTAGAATTGCTTGACAGGAGCTATGCGACATGTTATGATTCCCTACGCATTCAATTTCATATCTAAAACTCAGCTTATGCGGAGTGTGGATTTTTCAGAGTAATCTTTTTCGCCACAGCTTTCGATAGGATGATTTCCTATTGATACTGTGGCTTTTATTTTAGTGGAGGTGTTAGTAATCGTGAATCAAACTTACATGAAGACAAGTAAAATTCTGCCCTTGGTGATGTCTATGGCAGTGCCAATGGTCGTGTCTATGCTCATTAGTGCCCTGTATAACATCATTGACAGTTATTTTATCGCCAAAATCAGTGAGGATGCGATGACGGCAATCTCATTAATCTTTCCCCTTTATAACATAGCCGCCGCTGTCAGTATTGGCTTTGGGGTAGGCGCGAATGCCCTCACCGCCTTCTTTCTCGGTGAGGGAAATCACAAAAAAGCCGAAGGTGCCGCTTCCTTAAGCCTGCTTTTGGCGATCGTACATTCGATTGTTTTGACAGTGGTATTACTAATAATAACAAAGCCTTTTCTGTCTGGTTTCACCGATAGTGAAGCGATCGCACGCTATGGCGTTCAATATGGCAGTATTGTTTTTGGATTCCTATTTATTCAACAGTTGGGGCTCATTTATGAAAAATTGTTTCAGGCCGTTGGTCATGTTAAAGTCAGTATGTTTGCCATGAGTGCAGGCTGTATCACAAATATTGTGCTGGATCCGATCATGATTTATGGTCTGGGGCCATGCCCTGCCATGGGAATTCATGGGGCCGCCGTCGCGACCATTATCGGGCAGGCAGTGATGCTGGCTTGGTATCTTGTCGCTTATGGGAAAGGTCTGCTTGGTCTGCGCCTGTCTCTGGCTGATGGATGGCGCAGCCGCAAGCTTGCCAAAAGACTTTATGGGATCGGCATACCGGCGATATTGAATCAGGCACTGCCGTCCTTGTTAATCACCGTACTCAATACTATTCTTGCCCAATTCTCTCAGACCGATATATTGATTCTAGGTGTCTACTATAAGCTACAAACATTCATCTACCTGACGGCCAACGGTATTGTTCAGGGCATCCGTCCAATCATCGCCTATAACTATGGCGCGGGGATGATTGCGCGCGTAAAAGCGATTATTCACACTGCTTTGGGTATCGCCTTTTTCGTAATGAGTGTCGGCACCGTACTTTGTCTGTTCATACCGCAACAGCTGATCGGACTATTTTCATCGAATGCAGAAACGATTCAAGCCGGCGCCACTGCCCTTCGCATCATATGTGCCGGATTCATCGTATCAGCCATTTCCGTAGTTGTGTGTGGAACAATGGAAGCACTGGGATTTGGATTCATGTCATTTCTCATCTCTTTATTACGCTATGTCATCATCATATTGCCGCTGGCTTGGATACTCAGCCACATCATCGGCGCAACCGGCGTATGGCATTCCTTTTGGATAGCGGAACTAGGTACCGCTATGGTATCTATGATCATTTACCGCTGTGTCATAACAAAAATCCATCATGAAAATCGGGTCGCAGCACAAAATCATGATGACAATCAAGATAAGTCAGATCAAACACAAGCAGATCGCATTGAAGCCTCTTAATCCCTTTCATCATCAGCAATCTCATCAAAAGCTTACATGATTTGGAAATCTTACTTTTCGCTGGTCGTATTATGAATTTTTTAAAAAATTCATAATCATTTAACTTGACGGTTATTTCATACAATGTTAAAGTATTACCGTTATATGACTGACGGAACATGACAGCGATCATGAGTGGAAATGACCACAGGGAGTATAATGGATAAGAGCCGACCGTCTGGGCAAAAGAGTCCGGATGATGTGGCTCTTTTTGTAAACAATAAACACAAAGGAGGTCTTTTATGCGTTTTGAACAAGAATGGAATGGATTTTCGGGTCATCTATGGAAGGATGAAATCAATGTTCGTGATTTCATTCAAACGAATTATCAGCCCTATGAAGGTGATGAATCCTTTTTGGCAGATGCCAGCGATGCCACGAATCGTTTATGGGGGGAATTACAGAAATTACAGAAGGAAGAGCGCGCCAAGGGTGGAGTTCTGGATATGGAAACGGAAGTCGTTTCCTCATTAGAGGCTTATGGACCGGGATACATCAATGAAACGATGAAGGATTTGGAACAGGTTGTCGGATTACAGACAGATCGCCCGTTAAAACGTGCCTTCATGCCCTATGGCGGCATTAAGATGAGTGAAGAAGCCTGCACGACTTACGGCTATACGCCCAGTGAAAAGCTTCATGAGATTTTCCACACTTATCATAAGACGCATAATGATGCGGTATTTGATTGCTACACTCCCGAAATGCGTTTGGCGCGCCGCAATAAGATCGTAACCGGTTTGCCGGACACGTATGGACGCGGCCGCATAGTCGGTGATTATCGGCGTGTTGCCCTTTATGGCATCGATCGGCTGATCGAAATGAAGGAATTGGATAAGACAAACTGCGGTGATGGCGTAATGAGCGATGATGTGATTCGTCAGCGGGAGGAATTGGCAGAACAGATCAAGGCATTAAAGGGCATGAAGAAAATGGCTGAGGCTTATGGATTTGACATCTCCCAGCCTGCTAAAAATGCCAAGGAAGCCGTACAGTGGCTGTATTTTGGTTACTTGGCGGCAATCAAAACCCAAAACGGTGCGGCGATGAGTGTTGGACGTGTTTCTACGTTCCTCGATATTTACATCGCACGCGATCTACAGCGCGGTGAATTGAATGAGGCGCAGGCACAGGAATTGATTGATCATATGACCATGAAATTCCGCATGGTTAAATTTGCCCGCATTCCTTCTTATAATGAGCTGTTTTCAGGTGATCCCGTATGGGCAACGCTCGATTTGGCCGGTCTTGGTATGGATGGCCGCCACATGGTAACCAAAACCGATTACCGTTTTTTGCACACGCTGGAAAATATGGGACCGGCGCCGGAACCGAATTTAACCGTACTTTATTCTTCACGTTTGCCGGAAGCTTTTAAGCGCTATGCGGCGCGCATTTCCATCGACACCTCCAGTGTTCAGTATGAGAATGATGATGTAATGCGCCCGGTATGGGGTGATGATTATGCGGTGTGCTGCTGCGTATCCGCCACTCAAACCGGCAAGGAAATGCAGTTCTTCGGTGCACGTGCCAATTTGGCCAAATGCTTGTTATATGCGATCAACGGCGGTGTGGATGAAAAAACCAAAACCCAGGTTGGTCCCGATTATGCGCCGATTCGCGATGAATATCTCGATTATGATGTCGTGATGAAAAAGTATGATCAAATGATGGAATGGCTGGCCGATCTCTATGTAAACATTTTGAATTTGATCCAGTATATGCATGATAAATATTACTATGAAGCGAGCCAGATGGCGTTAATTGATACCGATGTCCGCCGTACCTTTGCGACCGGTATTGCCGGTTTCTCCCATGTGGTGGATTCCCTTTCCGCCATTCGCTACGCCAAGGTAAAAACAATTCGCGATGAAGATGGCCTTGTCGTAGACTTTGAAACACAGGGAGATTTCCCTCGCTATGGCAACGATGATGATCGGGCAGACGACATTGCCGTATGGCTCTTAAAGACCTTTATGGGCAAGGTTGCCAAGCATCATACCTACCGTGACTCGGAACCGACAACCTCGATTTTAACAATCACCAGCAACGTCGTATACGGTAAGGCAACCGGCGCACTGCCGGATGGACGCAAAGCCGGAGAGCCTCTGTCTCCCGGTGCGAATCCTGCCTATGGTGCGGAACAAAACGGCTTGTTGGCTTCCTTAAATTCCGTTGCCAAGCTGCCTTATGAATACGCTTTGGACGGCATTTCCAATACCCAAACGATGAATCCCGATGCCTTGGGACACAGTGAAGAGGAGCGCGTTACCAATTTGGTTAGCGTATTAGACGGATATTTTGATCGCGGCGCTCATCACCTCAACGTCAACGTATTTGGAGTAGAAAAACTGATGGATGCCATGGAACATCCGGAAAAAGAGGAATACGCGAACTTCACCATTCGCGTATCGGGTTATGCGGTTAAATTTATCGACTTGACGCGCGAACAGCAACTGGATGTCATTGCCCGTACATGTCATGATCATCTTTAAAAATCGATTCCATAATAAAGGCTTTGTCATTGGATGAAGCCTTTCTCTTATGAAAGGAGTGCTAAAATGGCAGAAAACATTGGATTCATTCATTCGGTTGAAACGTTTGGTTCGGTCGATGGTCCCGGGGTGCGGTATGTAATATTCGTGCAGGGCTGTGCGATGCGCTGTCAATACTGTCATAATCCCGATACATGGAATGATAGGGGCGGTAAAGTGATGCGTGCGCAGGAAATTCTGGATCACGCCTTGCGCTATCGTTCTTACTGGGGCAAACAAGGCGGCATCACTGTCAGCGGCGGAGAACCGCTGCGGCAGCTCGATTTTTTGTTGGAACTGTTTCACAAAGCAAAAAAGCTGGGCATCCATACAGTAGTCGATACAAGCGGACAGCCCTTTTGTGAATCGGAAGCATTTCTTACCAAATTCGATGAACTGCTTTCGCTCACGGACTTGTTTTTATTGGATATCAAACACATTGACGACACCATGCATCGCGAATTAACCGGCCATACCAACGAAAACATCTTGGCTATGGCGCGTTATCTCGATCAAAAGCAGAAGCCGATGTGGATTCGTCATGTGTATTTACCCAATCACTATGGCGATGATATTTATCTTATGCGCCTGCACGAATTCATTCAAACACTTTCTCATGTGAAACGCGTCGAGGTGCTCCCCTATCATACGATGGGAATTTATAAATGGCAAAAATTACAAATTCCCTATCCCTTAGAAGCATTGAACACCCCTGACAAAAAGCAAATAAAACATGCACAAAAATTATTACAAACCGCAAATTATGACTGAATATCGTATTATCTTATAAAGTTGTCCTTTTCATCATAAAAAAATTAATATATCATGTACAAACGCATTAAAAAAGTGATAAAATATACAGATAGGAAGGGTTGATATGTCAATGGAATTCACGATCGCTCAAATCAGGGATTTTGCCGGTACCGATGAAATATATCAAAAAGCAGAAGAACTGGTTAAAAACAAAAGCATCGTTTCCCTCGATATCGATGATTTTTCCCGCTCTGATATTATTTTGATCAATGCGACCATTCAGGATCATAAAAAATATGTAGAAGTAAATATGTCAGTTGATAAGGATGATTACCTTGTCAAAGCGCATATGTGCACATGTCATGATCATAAAGAGAACTTGATGCCCTGTGCGCATTGTTGTGCCGTGCTGCTGAAAATCTTTTCCGACAGTAAACCGCGGCCGGCATTAACACCAACCTCCGCATCAAAGGTGAGCGATAATTGGGCTTATCAGTTGATTCACAGCTATGAGAATACGATCGTCTATTCTTCTTTGGCAATGAATCTGAATCAGAAGGTACATATCGAACCGGTGCTGGAAATCCGCAAAAACGAAATTGTCGCCGTTACCTGCAAGGTTGGTACTACCCGACAGTATATCATTAAGGATCTGAGTGGCTTTCTCGATGAAATCAAACATAATGTACGAAAGCGATATGGGAAGGAATTGGAATTTTTACATCATCGCAACAGTTTTGATGCGCCATCCCAGCTATTGTTGGATTTTCTTACCGATCATCAAAACGATACCTTTTATTTTTCTAATACGTATCGCTATCGCAACTGCCCGGAGCCTAAAAACCTTTGTTTGACGCCCCATGCATTGGATGAATTTTTCACCTTATATCAAGGCTGTGACGTCATGTATCGCATTCGGGAGAAAACATTAATCAATATGAAGTTCGTGGATTCCGATCCCCCGCTCCATATCGAGGTATCCAAAAATAATCATCTCTATAAAATAGCCATCAATGATACTCGTTATTTAATTTTTCGCGGATCCAAGGCAATGTATGTTCTCTATCGTCATTGCCTCTACCGCTGTACCAAGGATTATTCCGAGCACTGTTTGGAATTATTAAGCACGGTTCAAAAGAAACAGGATGCGTTGTATCTTTCCCAAGAGCATATGCCGATCTTTTATAATAACGTCATTATGTCGATTAAAGAAGATCTGCCGATATTGGGCACGGATATTTCCGAATTTGCGCCATTGCCGCTTGTTTGTCGACTGTTTTTGGATTTACCACAGCCCGAGTGTATTTCTTTACAACTGATGTATTGTTACGGTATGCAAGAATATAACGCTTTCTCCACCGACAGTATCTCCACCGGGCGCAATTTTAACGATGAAATTGCGGTTCGCTTGATTCTCTCTCGTTACATGACACGCGTGGATGCCGCTGTCGGATTGGCTTATATCGAAAATTCACAGGATGCCATTTATGATTTTTTAAATCATGGCATTCAGGAATTGAGCGAGCATTGTGAAATCTATGTCAGTGATCTCTTAAAGGCAATTGAAGTCAAAAATCAGTTTCATATTTCCATGGGGGTACGTATGGAAGCCAATCTATTGGAAATCGACTTCGATACTTATGACTTTCCGATTGATGAATTGGTGGATGTACTAAAGGCTTACCGCCTCAATAAAAAATACTATCGGATGAAAGACGGTAATTTTGTCAATCTTGAAGACAGTGCCTTATCGGAATTATCGATGATTTTAGAGAGTATGCACGTCAAAGATAACGAATTAAGCGAGGGTAAACTGAAGGTGGATTCCTTCCGTTCGCTGTATTTGGATCAAGTCATGAAACAAAGCGGAATGATTCAGAGCGAACGCGATTCATCCTTTAAGAATATTATCCGTAATATTCATAATTTTGAAGACAGCGATTATCAGATTCCTCCGAATTTAAACAATACATTGCGTAATTATCAGAAAACCGGCTTTCGCTGGCTGAAGACGATGGCTGCTTATGGCTTTGGCGGTATTCTTGCGGATGATATGGGAATCGGAAAGACCATTCAGGTGATTGCGCTTTTGCAGGATGAAAAGGCGCATCACAAGAATTACACCTCACTCGTTGTATGTCCTTCTTCCCTGTTGTTAAACTGGCAAAATGAGATCAATAAATTCTCGGATCATTTAAGCAGCTTAATTATTGCCGGTAATCAGGAGGAACGCAAAGTGCTGCTTCACAGCTATGCGGATTATGATGTGATTATTACTTCCTATGATTATTTGAAGCGTGATGTAGAGAGCTATCAGTCGATCACCTTCGCTTATCATATTTTAGATGAAGCGCAGTACATCAAAAATCATGCCACCAAGAATGCACAGAGTGTCAAGCAGATTCATTCACTGCATAAAATTGCCTTGACAGGTACACCGATTGAAAATTCTTTGGCTGAATTATGGTCAATCTTTGACTTTCTAATGCCGGGTTATTTATATGATTATCAATATTTTAAAGGGGTATATGAAATTCCGATTGTCAAGGATAATGACGTGGCCGCTCGCCGGAAATTGCGTAAAATGGTTGAGCCCTTCATTTTACGCCGGGTGAAGAAGGACGTATTGAAGGAACTGCCGGAAAAAGTTGAAAATACGCTGTTAATTGATATGGATGAAGATGCACGTAAGCTGTACATGGCAAATGTAGCACTGATCCGCAATGATTTACAGGCTGCCTTTGTCGAAAAGGGCTTGAACAAATCCCGTATTATGGTATTAAGCATGTTAACACGCTTGAGACAATTCTGTTGTGATCCGCGCTTAATCTATGAGAATTACAGCGGAGAATCGGCAAAATTGAAAGCTTGTATGGAACTGATCGAGAATTGCATGCAAGCGGAAAAGAAGATTCTATTGTTCTCGCAATTTACATCGCTGTTGTCGCTGATTGAAGATGAACTGAATAATCGCGGGATTCCCTATTATTTATTAAAGGGATCCACACCGAAGGTACAGCGTCAGCATTTGGTAAACGCCTTTAACTCCAATGACATTCCCATCTTCCTGATTTCCTTAAAGGCAGGCGGTACCGGTTTGAATTTAGCAAGTGCCGAGGTTGTCATCCATTATGATCCCTGGTGGAATATTTCCGCACAGAATCAGGCAACCGATCGCGCTTACCGCATCGGACAGCACAACAATGTTCAGGTGTTCAAGCTCATTGCCAAGGATACGATCGAGGAGCGGATCATGCGCTTGCAGAATCAGAAAAAGGATCTCGGTGATTCTATCATCAGACAGAATGACGGTACGATTACCAACATGACTCAAGAGGAAATCCTAAACCTGTTTTAATGGTCATGCAAAAAAGTATCGACATCAATGATTTAAAACAAAGGTCTCTCTCTATGAGAGGCCTTTTTCATTAGCTTAAATAAAATAAATATTGAATACTAAACTGCTTCTTTATCTCCCTAACAATCATATAAAGCTTTACCATAGTGGTAATTGTATTTATCTCAATTGACATAGGAGGCTAAGCAACAAATATGGATGATTTAGTACTGATTAATTTTCAAGCAAATCGGGGTTTTTTCGGAATTTCACATTTCAAGCATCAAAAAAAGCCCTGATCTTGGGCTTGATTCATAATATGGCAGGGGTGGCAGGAATTGAACCCGCGTCTGTGGTTTTGGAGACCATCATACTACCATTGTACTACACCCCTATAATGACTGCTCCAATATATTACCATATTTTCTGCGAACTAGCAACAAAAACATTTCAGTTTGTAAAGTGAAAAATCAAATTTTTTATGATGTCTTTCACTAGCATTTTCCTTTTTACAATAAGCGCAAATATTCACTCCATCGTTCTTCGCGTATCGGCATCGGACGATGATTATCAAAATACAAGACCAATGCCGGAGTGATATGATTCCAGCGATCCACAATCTCATAATGCGATAAATGCCCTTCTCGTATCAGCCGCTTTGCCTGTGCATGATAGTTATAATACATCGAATCACCTGCCTTTAGCATAACCGCATTTTCATACAAAATACACAAGCATGAATCCTTCGCATAAAATATAACGAGGTGAATGCATGATACATGGTAGAACACTGCTTTTTTATGAGCCGCTGACCCCAAAGCATTATCTGGATCAGATTCTGAAGCAATATCCCTATGACATTGATTCAACCCTTGTTTATACACTCTTAACCAAGCATCCATCGCCTCATCCTGCGCTGTTAACGTTCATTGATTTCATTTGCAAAAGCAGGAAATATCTCATTACCAGGAAATCCTATGCTAATCAGGAGCTCCATCATCTGTATCATAAAATGGCTGCATTGGCACAACCGTCCCATGCCTTGTACCATGTGCATTCTTTTTGTTTTGATTGTTTGCTTCATACGACTCATAGTGCGATTCAGCCTGCTTATCCTTATCTCGCCTATGATAAAATTGCCATGATTGACGAGATACAGATGGCGCTAAACCCACATATTTATCTGAATCACCATCCAGCGTCAACCCCCATTTCCTATATTTCAACGATGCCGCTACTTGATCTTTCCCTAGATCCTGATCAATACTTTGCTTTGTCCATTTCCATGCATGAGGTGCACGGACTGATTCTGCTGCCTCGTTATGCCGCCGCATTGATTCCGGCGCTGAGCACGCTCTATCCCTTCACCACCGAAACCGTTCAGCATGACTTTCTGCTGTTCTACGCTGTGAAAACACCCCAGAAAGAAAACATCATCACTTATGATGCCAATCGGAAACAATACCTCGGATGCAGCTGTCATACACAGGAAAATGAGCTATCTTTTACCGAATGTCTGCACATGATTCGCACCCTTTACGCTGCCATCACCCGCGCTAAACATGACTTGACGTTAACCGCATCCATGCTTCATATCCAAAGAAACGATCAGATCATATCGCTGTTACTATGCGGCGATGATGAAAAACAGAAAAGTGCTTTGAGCGAAGCATTGCTGGAGTATGGTCGCATCCATAATGCTTCCGTCATAAGAGTATTTGAAAATGTGGGCACAATCCATTTGCTCGATGACTCGCTTTATGCGACAGGAACGCAATGCGGTGTCACAATCGCAATGTCTTCACTGATTCCTCATCCCTATCATGATAATTTCGGAACTGATCTTTATCTCAGTGAAGGCGATCATACTACCTATCGCATAACACCGCTGAAAGCTTCCACCAACAAGCAGGAATTTCAGCCCATTCACAGCATTGCCATATTATGTGATGTAGAATCCTTCCACCTTTTTCAACAGGCGGAAACAGTCTTAACACACATTCGGCGCTGTTATTGCCACCTCACCGCTTCACACAATGAGGATACCATAGGGAACGAACTCATCAACACCGCTTTTCTCAACAATATTCCACTCATCGCCCTGCCGGCCGATGATGATCCGCGCCAAAATGCACAACTGTTAATCACATGGCTTCAAGACAAACTATGCGCTGATGAATAAGCATTGCGAAATCATAAAAAAAACGCTATACTATACGTATTCTGGAGGTCTTTATGGAAACAAAGGAAATATTGGATGCATTGGGAATGAAGCGTTCCTTGACACGAATCGCCCATGAAATTATCGAACATAATAAAGGCGTAGAAAATATTATTCTAGTGGGAATTAAAACTCGTGGATTGCCGTTAGCAAAACGCTTGGCACAAATCATTGAGAAAGTAGAGGGTACTCATATACCGGTTTACGCATTGGATATCTCACAATTCCGTGATGATTTGGAAAATCGGAATCCATTGCCGATTCTTAATTTGCCCATCAAGGATAAAAAGGTCATTTTGGTCGATGATGTCTTATTTAAAGGCAGGACGGTTCGTGCAGCGATGGATGCCATTATGTCTTGCGGACGCGCTTTGGAGATTCAACTGGCAGTTTTGGTCGATCGCGGTCATCGTGAGCTGCCGATACGCGCCGATTACATTGGCAAAAACATTCCCTCCTCCCTGCAGGAAACAGTAAATGTTTGTGTCTTGGAAATTGATAAAACGGATAATGTGACCATTCGCAGATAATCTTTGATGCATCGTTGTTAGTGTCTTAAGAGGATCCAAAAATAAGCGCGGAAAAGGCGCTTTTTTTCATAGTCGCAATCATAAAATCATATTCTTTAACGAGGTGAATTTATGTTATTGCACACATTCATATTGGTATTGCTTGCGGAAATGGCGGATAAAACACAGCTGATGATGATGGCACTCACCAATCGCTACAAGACGCGCAGTGTGGTAATGGGAATGATGCTTGGAGTGATCCTCATCAGTGCGTTCTCCGTGCTGGCAGGTAATGTAATCGGAAATCTGATTCCGATGGATGCCATTAAGCTATGCGCTGCCGTGCTCTTTTTAGTCTTCGGAATGATCAACCTATTCCCTGCCAAAGCGGAAAATGAAACTACGTGTAATCTTTCTATGCCGATCCTTTCCATAGCCTTTACTTTTTTATTAGCGGAATTGGGTGACAAAACACAACTGGCAACGGTAGCGATGGCTGCCGATCACAGTGAAGCATTGTTGGCGGTATTTCTTGGGGCAGCAGCTGGATTGATTGTCGCCAATCTGATTGGCATTCTGGCCGGTAAGCTCATCTTGGCACGGCTTAATGAAAATGTGGTTAAGATCTTTGCGTCCTTTATCTTCTTCCTGTTCGGCTCCTTACGCATCTTTGAGGTTTTTCCCACAACATCGCTGATGGTTTGGCTTTACAGTGCCATATTAATCACCATTGCCTATTTCTGTTATGAAAAGGGACATGCGTCACACCGCTAACCTTGCGAAACAGTTCATAGCCAATCCACTTCTTTTTGTATATCATGTTATAATAAGGACATGCTAAGAAAGAAAGTAGGTACTGCTTATGAAAGATACATGGTCTTTGGATGCATTATACAAAGGATATGATGATCCAGCTTTTCTTCATGACATGGAACAATTAAAAGTTACTGTAAAAAAGATCAATACCCTGCCTGATTCATTACATCACGATCAAACTGCAGAAAGCGTTAAGGCCATTATAAGCCAACTGGAAGACCTGTATGAATTATCGGGAAAGCTGGGCAGCTATATCTCATTACGTCAATCCTGTGACACGCTTGATTCACAAAGTGCGGCACGGATGGAACAATTCCAACAAATACTCAGTGAATGCACAAAGAGCATTGCCCGTTTAGAAGCCTTCATCCAAAATATTGATGATCTGGATTCCGTGATCGCACAAAGCCCTTTTTTAAGTGAATACGCCTATTGGTTAAAGGAGACCAAAAATGACGGTCAATATCGCTTATCCGATGATGTGGAAGAAGTGATCACAAAGCTGAACATCTCTGCCGGAGATGCCTGGGCAAAGCTTCAAGAGTATCTTACCAGCACATTGATTGTCCCCTATCAAGATCAAACACTCACATTGAGTGAAATAAGAAACCTTGCCTATGACGAGCATTCTGCCGTTCGCAAAGCTGCTTATGAAGCGGAAATGAAAGCCTATGAACCGATCCAACAAAGTGTTGCATTTGCATTAAACAACATCAAGTCACAAGTTAATACGCTCTGTGATCTGCGTGGCTTTGCCTCCCCATTGGATATGACGCTATATTATTCTCGGATGAAGCGGCAAACACTGGATGCGATGATGAAAGCCATTCAAGAATACTTGCCAATCTTTCATCGGTATCTGAAACGAAAAGCAGAAATGCTTCATCATCATAATGGTTTGCCTTGGTACGACCTGTTTGCCCCCATCGCAAAGGACTCACGAGCTGATGAAAGCTATACCCCCTTGGAAGCGAAGCAATATTTAATCAAACACTTTTCCGCCTTTTCACAGGATTTGTGTGACATGATTGATCGTGCCTTTAATGAAGGCTGGATTGACTTCTACCCGCGCAAGGGTAAAGTGGGAGGGGCTTTCTGTGCCAACCTTCCCTATATCAAGCAAAGCCGCATCTTAACTAATTTTAACGGCAAGCTCGCTGATATTGTGACCTTAGCTCATGAACTGGGACACGCTTATCACGGCATGATGATCGAGCATCATCGTCCATTGAATACCGATTATTCGATGCCGGTAGCCGAAACTGCCTCAACGTTTAATGAGAACATCATTATGAATGCGGCAATAGCCGAAGAAAGCGACCCGCACAATAGGCTTATTTTAATCGAGAAGCAATTACAGGATTTGACGCAAATCATCTGTGATATTCATTCCCGCTATCAATTTGAAAGTGAAGTATTTCAGTACCGCCGGCATACCTTCCTGTTTGCGGATGACCTGTCTGAAATCATGTTAGAAGCGCAGAAAAAGGCTTATGGCGATGCATTAGATCCTCATGCTTTACATCCATATATGTGGATCAATAAATCACACTATTATTCCACGGCCCTCAGCTATTACAATTTTCCATATGCATTCGGCGGCTTGTTTGCCCGCGGTTTAATCGTACAATACCAAAAACAAGGAAATGCCTTTGTCAAAGGATATCGTGATATGCTCAAAGCAACAACCACGGCTCATGTTGAAAACATTGCGGCGATGGTTGGCATCGACATCACCAAACCCGCATTTTGGCGTGAAAGCCTGGAGACATGCAAGCAGCGCATTGACGAATTCATCGCCTTGTCACAATCCATGGAATGAAACAAGATCATCAACATGATCTTTTTCTATGTGTGAAAGCACATCCCAATGAAAACAATGGAGTGAAACCATTCTTGAACAAAAGCTTAAAATCTGATAGGATATAGAGGTTAGAAAGGGTGTGTCTTAATGCGTGCAGATTATCATGTTCACAGTGCATTCAGCGCTGATTCTCAATATCCGATGGAGGAAGTCGTAAAGCATGCCATTGAAATCGGACTCGATGAAATTTGCTTTACTGATCATTCCGATTATGGAAGATTTTCGGATGTGGCTTGTGATCTTCCTGCCTATTTTCGTGAGATAAAGCGCTGTCAAGATTTATATCAAAATCAAATTACCATCAAGGCGGGGGCAGAATTTGGAATGCAGGTTCATACCATTGATCAATTTGAAGCTGCCTATGCGAAATATTCATTTGATTTCATCATTTTATCTTGTCACATGGTGAATGATCTGGAATTCTGGAATCAGGATTTCCAGCGCGGTAAAACGCAAGCCGAATACAATCTGGCATACTATCAAGAGATTTATGATGTGATGCAGAAATATGATCATTATAGTGTTTTGGGGCATCTTGACGCGATCAAGCGTGATGATTTAAACGGCAGCTGTCCATTTGAAATCACTGAAACGATCATCAATAAAATCCTGCGTCATGCGATTGCTCACAAGAAAGGGATTGAAGTGAATACTTCCAATTTCCGTTATCATTTGTCGGACTTAACCCCGTGTCGTGATATTTTAAAACGCTATTATGATCTGGGAGGTAAAATTTTAACGCTTGGTTCTGATTCCCACAAAGAGGAACATCTGGCGGCGCATTTCCCCTATGTCATTGCGGAATTGAGAAAAATCGGATATACGCATTATTGTACGTTTACCGATATGGAACCGACATTTCATAAACTTCCGTAATCCACAGAGTTTTCCACAATCATGGAAAACTTTTTCATTTTTATTTTCATTGGAATCCCCTTAAATAGGGGGGGCTACCGTATATTTCTGAAAAAAAACAGCGAATCGAGCGCTGTTTTCAACAAGTTATCCACACAATGTGGAAAACTGTTGGTGGAAAACTTTATTTCACCATTATTTCTCCACATGTTATATTATCTCTGCTTTGGCAAAAAAATGCACTAGTAACGCATCAGCTACGCGTCTTTCCTTTGTGAAAGGGAAGTGTAATCGGATCGTTAAAATCCTCAAATTGTAAATTTTTCTGTTTTAAACGATAAGCAAAAAGCTCCTTTAACAGCGTATAGATAACCGCAAAGACCGGAACACCGATAAACATACCGATGATTCCAAACACACCGCCGCCAACACATACCGCAAATAGAATCCACAAACTTGGAAGTCCGAGCTTGTCACCAAGAATTAAGGGTCCCAGTACATTGCCGTCAAATTGTTGCAACACCAAAATGAAAATAGCGAAGTAAACAGCGTCAATCGGATGTATGATCATTAAGATAAATACACCGGGAACTGCACCAATGAACGGTCCAAATACCGGAATCATATTGGTTATCGCTACAATTACCGATAACAACGTGGCGTATGGCAATCCTAAGAAAGTCATCCCTACATAACACAGTACTCCAATAATCAGTGAATCAATCGCTTTGCCGACAATGAAGTTATTAAAAATATCAATCGCAATATCGCTGACATGAACGAGATAATCCGCTGCCTCCTGTGGAAAAATCGCATAAACGGAAATGCGTACATGGCGGCATAGCCGTTCCTTATCCAGCATCATGTACAGTGCTGACATAATTCCTAACACAATATTCAATAGTGTATTCATAAAGCTATAGGACATTCGCGCCATCTGCGGCAGCGCATCGGTTACCACCTGAGTGATTCGCTGGAATATATCCAAATCTCCAAATATCTTTTCCACTTCACTGAGATCAATATGATTCTCCGTAATCAACTGATTGACATAGCGCTGGAAATCATTAAGATAGCTCGGAAATGACTCCACCAAGGAAAAGATACTGTTCCACAATTGGGGGATTAACAGCCAGAAGAACAAGCTCACTGCCGCAATAGCTAAAATCAATGATAAAATGGCCGCAATTGTTCGCTTATGTGCCGACTTCAGTTTCCATGAACCCATCATGCGCGTTTCAAAAAAATTCATCGGTTTATTCAATAAAAAAGCAATAGCACCTCCCAAAATAAACGGCGAAACCAATCCTACTAAACCGTTTAAGAAGCTTTGTAAGGCTGTCATCTTATAAAAGCAGAAAAACAGTAAAATGGTAATAAGCGCGATACTGACATAAGTCAGAACTTTCTTTTTCATCGAATCATCAAAATGGAAATTCAAAAAAACACCTCCCGACCTGTATCATTTTACCATGTTATAAAACAGAATCATAGTAATATCCTTACTTTTTCATTACCTCTATCGCACGCAAGAGCTCCTGTAGCGATTCCCGCTCATCAAAGCCTTGAATTTCATGTCGCAGCGCGTAACCGTTTTTGCTAACGGTGAGGATTGCCGGTACCTGTGTATGTTTGAAGCAATTACGCTGAAGTGTCATCACAAACCAGTTCAAATCCTTTAAGAAGCATTGGGGATCATCCAGTCCATAAAACAACATAATTTCCCGCAGCTCCCCATTTAATAAGCTACCATCCAAGTATCCTTGTAACAGCTGATGCAATGTAAGATCGCGTCCCAGATGATCCACCAGATAATCATGATAGAACCATTTCATCGGATCCACTTGGTCATGACGCAATTCCGCACTCGGTGCGACTTCAAAATGAATCTTGCCGTTTTCACACTGCGGCAAAAGATTTTCCGGAATGACTATTTTGGCGAAGCATTGATTCAGATCTCGTGCCAAATCAAACAGCTGAACCTTTGTCAAATCGCCTAAAATACCCAAAGCGCCAATCGCGTCTCCATACATCGTGCAATAGCCCAGGGCATTTTCCACCTTATTCCCGTTATTTACAACGACTCCGCCATGTAAAGACGCAAAGGAAGATAAAAGATGACCGCGCAGCCGGGCTTGAATATTCTCCAATGTCAAGCCTTCCACCTGATCATAGCCATAAGCGGCCAATGTATCCTTTGTGGCATTGACCAGCGGTAAAATGCTGCCTTCATGATATTCGATTGCTAGAGCCTCTGCCAGCTGTCGGGCATTGTTCTTCGTCGCAGCGGAATTATTCTCACTGCTCATCCCATATCCGATGACACGCTCTTTGCCCAAGGCATACACCAGCAATGCAGCGGATACACTGGAATCCAAGCCACCGGAAAGTCCGACGATCCACGGGCATTTTCCACCCAAAATCTGTTGATCAAAGCCGCGGATGGCCTCTGCCAGAAGCACTGCCGGCTGACGCGGCTGCTTTATTGTTTCCATGTCTGCCTCGGTGTCAACCAGCGCATATCCTGCTTTGCCATAGGGCTGTTGCCAGAGGCATTTCCCCTCGCGATACAAGGCGCTGCCGCCCTCCATCATCACCACAGCTTTTCCTTCATTCTGCATTCCCACTGCGTTGACATAAATAACATTTCCGCGCAGCTTGTTTTCCTCATGTATATTGTACGGACGTGAATCGATATTAACATTCCAGTCTGCTAATTGAATATCAGAACCAAAATTTAAAGCCAAGGCATGGTCATGAAAGGAAATAGATCGATTGATGCCAAGCTCATGATACATTTCCTCATGGAAAAACGGCGAACGGCTTCGCTGCTTGACTCTCATAACTGTTTCTCCCTGATACGCAAAAAAGGCACAGTGAAACCGCTGGTGACTGCGGTAGCGAAGATTGCCCCATACAATCGCCACATCCATGCTCTCCTGAATCAGCCGCTCATTAAATTGATCAAGATAGCGACAATAATCCTCATTGTAAAGAGTATCACCCACATACGCGCCGCTGATACAGTCTTGTGGAAATACAATCATATCCGCATGATCCTCACGGGCGCGTTCGATTTGTTTCATCATATAAGCGAAATTTTCCTCACAGCGTCCGCCGTGAACCGCCATTGTTACCATTGCGATTTTCATATGCAGCCCTCCTCATTGACCCTATCATTTTACCACAAATCGCTCCAATTCGCTCATAGTTCTTGCACAATCCCCTAATAAAATCTATAATGATACAAGGCAGGTGAAGATCATGAAACACATATTAGAGGGCAATATTTCAGTAAAAGCCGCGCTTCTCGCAAAGCGCAGAAAAGTGGAACGTGTTTGGGTAGATGAAAAAAAACACGATCGGGATACGCGTTTTATTCTTACCCAGGCTGTGAAGCAAGACATTGCAATTATAAAAACAACCCGCACAAAAATTGATGATTTGGCAAAAGGAAAAACCCACGGCGGCCTATTGGCAGAATGTGGAGAACGGACATATCAATCACTCGATGATTATCATGACCGCGGCCAGCTCTTCCTTGCCTTGTTGGAAGGAATTGAAGATCCCTTTCACTTTGGAGATATGTTGCGATCACTGTATGCGGCCGGCTGTGATGGTGTTATCATTCCACCCCGCAACTGGACAAGTGCCGCCGGAGTGATTGCCAAAGCAAGTGCCGGCGCCAGTGAATATATCGATTTAATCGTCGCCGATGATATGGAATCCCTTCTCAAGCAGTGTCATCATCAAGAATTGCAAATCGTATGCGCATTGCGCAACGATACCGCTGTCAACGTTTATGATTATCACTTTCCCGCCAAAACTGTATTGGCAATCGGTGGAGCGATGCGCGGTTTATCGAAGGCAGTTACTGCCGCATGTGATCAGGCCATTTATATTCCTTATGCCAATGACTTCCGCAATGCCATGAGTGCCTCCGGCAGCGCCGCCATTCTCGCCTTTGAATTTCTGCGACAGCGACGCAAAGCATAAAAATCAATAACAAGTGCCGTTCTTCCTATCCTCACATAAGAAACAACAAGAATATGCGGTGTCAAATACCTTGGCACCGCATTCTTGTTTATGCATATCAAGACTGAGAAATTAATCAGCGAATAAATAACCGCAGAAAATATAAATCATATTAATGAAGAAAGCATCCACACCGAAAAAGTCAAAAGTATCCTTCATCATCGGCAAGGTGAAGTAACCCATCTGCATCAGCATTAACAGCACCATCACCAAAATAGCGAAGACCTTTTTAAATACGGCAGGATTGCGGCGATTGCGATTGACATTTAACACCATGCCAAATAGAAACAGAGCCACAACAATTAAAAATGTAATGAGCGTCGGCGTAAAGGAAAACTGCAAAAAACGATTGATCATTTTCACCAATAAGGCAGAAATAAAAATAATAACAACCGGCAGACCCAGGCGTTTAGCATCACTCATATCATCACTCCTCTACTGTTATGGATTCTATCACATCGCCGTTTTTCATTTGGCGAACCGCATCCAACTGATCCGTTACTTTGCCGAAAACTGTGTGTACGCCATCCAAATGCGGTTGGGGCTCATGACAGATAAAGAACTGACAACAGCCTGTATCCTTACCGCGATGTGCCATAGACATACTGCCGCTTTCATGGCGATGAGGATTACCCTTTGTTTCACAGGGAATTGTATAACCCAAATCACCGGTACCATCCCCGTTAGGACATCCGCCCTGTGATACGAAATGAGGAATGACACGATGAAATGTCTTTCCATTATAATATCCTGACTTTACGAGCTTCACAAAGTTCTCCACCGTAATCTTTGCATCATCCGGATACAACTCAAACGGTATCTGTGCTCCGTTCGCCATTGTGATTTTTCCAACATATTTCATTTTCTTCGCTTCCTTTCTTTTTACACGATTAATGCCATAGCCTGATGATTAATCAGGCGAATCCGGCGATTTCTGAATATTTCATTTCCCAAAATTCCATCGAGCTCCACATTGCGAAACACTTCCGTTTCTGCAGTATGTACATTGCGCAGGCTGATATTGGCGCGATCAAGATATAGATTCATTTTGGGAACGATGCGGGTCGTCATCGCTTCCATGCCATGAACACCATAGCCAAGCATCTGCGATTCTTGGCTCAGCGGATATGCTAATTTCTCCATCATCTTTAAATTGACCCAGCTGTATCGAGCACCGCTGTCAAATCCCATCACCAGCAGATTTTGATGCTTATCCTTGGTTAAAAAAATGGGAAACATCGTCGTTACCATATTGGGATGCGCAAATGTATAGCGATTTTTTACCACCTTGAATTTCTTATCTACATCATCCATTTCAAAATCCAGGCGAGATAATACGTCCCAGCCAAGAATACCGGCAAAACGAAAGGCACTCCAATGGGTCAGAATTGCAGGAAGCAGTGAAGATTCCAGCATCACCATCGGAAGGTTTTGTATTGTCAATGAGCCCAGTTTCATTGTATCCATCATATAACCGGACATTGATTTTTCCTTACCGCCTACCGAACGGATTGCCAGTGCTCCCTGTAACTTTTTTAACGGATGATCCTGCAGCACCTCCATGCATATGCTTGAAATCTGTGCGCCGGTATCGACCACAAACCAATAAATTTTTTCCCCTATCATTAGGGGAATTAAATACAGACCAACAATACTGCGCCTCATTCGCACATCAAACGATTCTTCCTGCCAGATCAATTTCACATCCGCCTCTTCCTTAAGCAGGTCGTGATAAACACGCTGGGGAGTATAGGAAGCCAACTGCTCGTTTAAGCGTTGTCGTGTTGCCTGTGTTTCTGCATCATCACAGACCGTTTTTGCGACGGTGGTGACATGGCATTGATGAATTAATGACATTCAAACGTCGAGTAGCCTTTGCCTCGACCTTCACTTCCTTTCATCCACATTCATCTGCGCTGCGTATTTCATTTCAATCATCCTTGTTCACTCATCGGATCATTGGCTCAGCCATCATCGGCAATGTATTCACTATGAATCGGCGCACCTTAGGTATTTATTATAGCACATTCTTCACAAGCGTGTGATGCAGATTCGTGAATTTATGGGAATTCCCTTTCATTACTCATCTCCCTTCTCAATCACACTCCTTTCCGTGATGAGCTTTCGACACCATTATATGTTGGAAACCAAAAAAAAGAATCAGCCGGCATATAGCAGACCGATTCTTACTTTTATTAATTACGATTGTTTTTTCCAAGAATTTGTAGAATACGCAAGAACAAGTTGATGAAATCCAAATACAATTCCAGTGCGGAATACATGGACAGTCGGGAAAGCATTAATTCATCTCCCTGATGCTGCTCAAATAATTTCTTCATTTTCTGCGTATCATACGCCGTTAACAACGTGAAGACAACCAGGGCAATCGAGCAAACCACGCGATCCATAGATTCCAGATTGATAAACAATGATAATACGTTAAAAATGATAATCGCAAATAAGCCCACCATTAACACCGGCGCAATCTTTGCCAAATTCATTTTTGTCGTAAAACCAATCACACACAGAGCCGCAAAATAAATACACGTAATTCCGAAAGCCAGATAAATCGTTTCCGAATCGTATACATATTGCAGGATCGAGAAAGTAAAGCCCGTCAATACCGCATAAATAAAGAACATTAAACGAGTCGTATTAATCGATGCTTTAAACAGTCTTGCGGTAAAGGCTATTGCCACACCTAATTGTGCAATAATCAAGACATAGTGCAAATACGGAAAACTGATCCACAACCGTAAACCCATGTAATTGATATTTAATACATAAGCGGTTATGGCAGTAACCAATAGTCCCAATGCCATAATGCCAAATGTCTTTGCCGTATATTTTTCCAACGTCGTATGGGCACCAAAAGATTGGGAATCAATTTCAAAATTCTCTTCTTCGTACATATAGAAACCTCCTTATTTCATACCTATTATACTCGAAACATGTCACAGATGCAATTTTCTTTCTTATCATTGTGATTGTTTTATTCACTTTTTTCAATAAAATCCAAGAGCTGCTGCGCGGCAACCTCTAGACCCTCGCGATTTTCCTTGTTGAATCCAAGATGAGTATAGATTTCACCAATAAAGATATGCTGATCACGCATACATTGGAAAATCTCATCAATCAGTGGTTCGCATAATTCCTGTTTCTGCATTGGACCAAACGGATTCGCAAAATAAGTTGTGGAAATACCCACTTCCTGCGTCGTACCCAATGCCATTCGCTTTCCTTCCTTACAAGTAGCTTTGGCATCCTCCAAATCCTCAAAGTAATGAAGACCCAACTTATCATCATAATTGTTCGCATACGCAAACAGATCAATTTTATGATTGGTCGCCACAATATCATAGGATGCGGCCGGAGTAATAACACGAGAATTGCTCGATTCCGGATTCATGAATATCGAACGGTCGATGTCGCGATAAGGAGTACCGGGATCCAAATCGTCCAAGCGAATAAAAGCACCGATTTCCGTTCCCTGACCATAAGGGATATCCTGTTCCAGATGAATCGTTCCCATATCGTCAAAGATCACTTCAATATCCTTAATTTTATCGCGGCCCAGTGTTTTTAATGCTTCTATGGATTCACTCTTGCCGGCGCCCGAATCCCCCATCAGCATAATTCCTTTGGATTTACCGCTTTTGAGCGTAATATTCACAAACGCGCCGTGAATCGGCAGCCACCCCTTTGCCATCTGCGCCAAATTATGGAGTGTCAAGCTCATTTTTTTAATATAGCCAAAATAATCAATCCGCTCATGATAGGACACGCATCCCACCCAAATATCTTCCTCTTCATCATGATAGAACGTCGTTTGTTCCTTACCATCCTCGTTGCCAAACAAACAGATCAAATCAGGCTTTTGGCGGCATTCATCCTCATTTGCCAATTCAAAGAGATTAGCCAAGGAAACAGCCGATGCGATAAAATCACGATGGAAATAAATAAAAGCCAACAAGGAACCGATCTTTGCCGGATAACAGAACCACTCATCCGGATTACCGGTAAATTCAGTCATCGGATTGCTGTCTCGCTCCGTAAACATACCGGTGCGCTTATTGCTTTTAGGATGAAGGATCAACGGTGTTCGCAACATCACGGAATCGATAAACCATATATCCTTTAATGCCGCATACGTATCACTCAGTTTAACCGGAGTTTCGCGAATTGCGATCGCCGCATTGGTTCCCGCCTGCATTTGTCGATAGATACTGTTTTTACGTCCCAAGATCTTTTCTTCCACATCACGATAGATTTTACGAATCAATGCATTAAAGCCGGAATCTGCGGAAACAAAGCTAGATTCCTGGATTGCCATTCCCCGTCCGGCATTGATAATTGAAAAACGCTGATGATCCTTCCAAAAATCATAAAAGGATTCAATAAAGTTCAATAGTTTTTCTTTATCATTTAAATAGGAACTATCAATTTCATCTAATTCCAGCACCATCATCTGCCGCAGTACCTTTATCATTTCAAACGTAGCTTCACGCGGTGTCTTGCCGTTTAAAATATAGTAATAAATATCTTCATGATGATCTTTAGCATAATCGATATAATGACGCAATACATTGGCGAATTCCGGAGAAGCTAACAGGCCCTTTTCTGAACGAGGATAGGCCGCATTATAATTAATGATCACCAATCCGTTGTTCAAGTATAAGTTTTCTTTCATAGAAGACTCCTTTCGATAACATTTATATGCAAGGAGATTAAAAAAATCCCACTGTGTATATTATACTATATTTTATATCAATAAGAAAGGATATTTGCATTTTCTTACATTTATGAAATAATTTTCATTTAAATAAACATGCACCATATCTACCAATGTGTATTTTATGAGAACCGCTCCATAAAGATGCTTATTCCTATGAATTTCCACGATGTTTTGCCCAAAGCGAATTTCATTAAATAATGAGCTATTTATACCTTCATCCTGCCATTGGCAAGCTCTTGTGCTACAAAGGGAGAGAAGTAGAACGGCACTGTTAAAATTCTCCGGTTCACGTCATAACCGTAATTATTTTTGGAAACTCGATATGGGCCATTGTCAGCCACTGAATCGAAGATGCAAAATCCCTTGTTTTACGCTTTTCTTCCACAAGCCCCGGAGAGAAGTTCTTTGACTCTTTATTCAATTCCCTATTAATAGTGTATCATCGGTAATCTGCTTGCCGTTCAATAGCGAAATATATTCAATATTCTTTTTCGCATTTGCGGTTGTGGAACAGAAATCGCTGATTTCATCTTCAATTTTGCAGTCAATGTATATATAGTTATCCTTATAATATGCTTCTGCAAAAATATCCTTAATAAGATAAGTCTTTCCAACCTGTCTTGCTCTCCCCATACGATTAACGGTTTTTTATGTTCGTTATGATTCTAATCAATCAATTTCTGCGTCGCATTACATTTCATAAATACGCCTCCATAGATTTTTACCAACGTTATCGTATCGTAATTTGCACCTACAAGCAGGATTATATGCTTGTTATTTGCACCTTTTTCATAGTTTATTCATTCATTAATTGCACCAATACACTTTTTTACTGTATTCCATTCTTATGATACCCTATCGAGATTGATTTTTTGGCTATTTACGAAAGAATGATATTACCGATATGAAAACACTCTCGCTTATACTTAAATGCAGAAAAGTGCCGTATCACCAGCGCCTTTCTGAAATCCTCGAAGTGTACTACCTAAAGTGATATTGTACCCTGTTCGTCAGCGGTGATGATCTGTTCATCTGTCTGCTTCCTTATCACCTTAAATATCATGGTTTTAGGCTTATGAATTAGATGAACATTGTCTTTCAATATTCATCGCTCAATAAGAAGTCGGCGATATGCATTGTCTTGATGCCTTGAACATTGCCGCCGACAAATTCGTCTGTCCGCAGAACATACTTAGGATAAATATCATGGATATTAAGCAGTCTTTTGTATTCGCGCTGCTAGGTTTCGGATGAGCAAATTTCCTGTGTTACCTGGATATATAGTTTACTTTCTTGCTTGGTGGCAACAAAATCGATTTCAGCATTGCCAAGCTTGCCGATATATACATCATAACCGCGGCGCAGCAGCTCCAAATAGACTATGTTTTCAAGCATAGCGGCTACGCTGTCCGGCGTGGAATAAAGATAGCCTCGTTTATTCTTATAAGCAGAAAAGCGCCAGCTCACCAGCGCCTTGCCGAAATCCTCCATGTGTACCACTTAAAGTGGATAACCTTGTTATGGATAGATTTATCACGATATATAAAAGATATCAATATCTGCGATACTTCACTCAGTATACTCAATCTTCTTGTTTTCTTTTGTATACAATCAGTAACATCATACCGATTGACATACATCCCATCCCCATATACATCATCATATTTGACGTATCTCCCGTTAACGCGCCGCCCATATTCGCTCCCGGATAATAAGCACCTTTGACATCCGTATCCGGTTCTTGATTATTTGGATCATCCGGTTGTTTAGGTTCATCAGGATCTTTTGGATCATCAAAAGTCATCGTATCATAAGGGAATGGATCATTCACATTATGTGCCGGTTTCCATTCGGTAATCTTGACGATGTTCTCATCCGGTTTACCATCTCCATCGGTATCAATATTCACATCTGCCTTACCATCACCAGTGCTGTCAATATCCACATCTGGGATGTTATCATGATCCACATCAATGTTGATATCCGGTACACCATCTTCATCCAGATCAATATTAATGTCTGGTCGGCCATCTCCATCCGTATCTATATTGATTAAAGGTATGAGATCATCCATAGTGTCATAAGTGAATTTTTGATAGGTGTAATTCTTATCCGGTATCCAATTGGTAATTTCAACTATATTCAGTTTCGCATTTTTTCCATCCGTAGATATATTAATATTCGCTTTCATTTCTCCATTTGTATCAATATTAATGTCCGGAATAAGATCGCCGTCCAAATCAATGTTTATCTCAGCCTTTGCGTTGATACCTGTGGAATACTTGATATCTCCGTTTTCAATACACTTTGTTGGTTTCCAATCCTTGAGAATGACTAAATTCACATCTGGCTTTCCATCATTATCTGTATCAATATTCAAGTCCGGTTTGCCATCTCCATCGCTGTCGATGTTGTAATCGGGGATACCATCATCATTCATATCTCCATTGATTGTGATTGTGTTTCCATCATCATCCTTGATCTGTATGTTTAAATCCGGACAGCCATCATCATCTATATCCCAAAAATTCTTGTCCCCGTTATCCTTTACGTTTAGTTTTCCATCTTTGATGTTGAAGATGTAGTTCGGATAATTGTCATTCAATTGCTTCTCAGCATTTCCTGATGTGATCGGATAGCTTCCAATTGGACTGAATTTACTTGCCGTTGTAGTTAATTTGATATGACTTGTATCTATACTGTCTTTTACACCATTCCATGTGACTAACTGTGATGTGAAATCTTGATACGTTAAGGTTGGATTTTCTTCCAAGCGCTTCTTTTCTTCATCATCAATAGTAATCGTAATTGGTTTTGGCAATACTTGTATCTCGATCGTTTTAGACTTTGGCAGTTCTCCGTCTGCCGTCCTTGTCACCTTGATTTTGATCTTCGTACTGCCGCTGCTGGCTAATGCATCAAATTCCGCTTTATTGCCATTGACTTTCGGTGCACTGATGAACACTCCATTGTCTGTCTCAAATTTGTACTGCACATTCGTACTGGCACTGTCATCCTGGGTACTTCTGATGGTGAAGTGATCACCATAAGTGATCTTGCCCGGTGTGCTTAACATCAATACATTTTCATCCGCTCCTAGAATATGAAGCGTTCCATCTACTTCCGCTGCTTTATAGTTTCGATCTGCCGATTTCGTCGCATGAAGCTTGATGTTTTTGCCACTCGCATCATTCC
>CANDJN010000025.1 GCA_947385085.1 uncultured Erysipelotrichaceae bacterium
CATCCGTGATCTGAATATTTAGATCAGGACATCCATCATCATCCACATCCCAGAAGTTTTTATCCCCGTTGTCTTTGATATTTAACTTCCCTTCTTTAATTGTGAATGTGTAATTCGGATAGTTGTCATTCAACTGTTTCTGTGCATTCCCCGCTTTGATCGGATACGTCCCTTCCGGACTTGTCTTCTTTGCGCTCGTCGTTAGTTTGATCACACTTTCATTGATCGTATCTTGTACTCCATTCCATGTTACCAACTGCGATTTGAAATCTTTATACGTGAGTGGTGGATTCTCTTCCAATCGTTTCTTCTCTTTGTCTTCAATTTCAATCGTGATCGGTTTCGGTAACACTTTGAGTGTCACTGTTTTCGTTAACGGTAATTCTCCGTCCGCTGTCCTTGTCACTTTGATATGGATTTCCGTACTTCCGCTATATGCCAATGCATCAAACTCTGCTTTATTTCCGTTTACTGTCGGTACACTGATGAATACTTGATTGTCTGTTTCAAATTTATATTGCACATTCGTGCTGGAACTGTCATCTTGGGTACTTCGGATCGCAAAGTGATCTCCGTAAATAACTTTACCCGGTGTACTCAATGTCAATACATTTTCATCTGCCCCTAAGATATGAAGTGTTCCGTCTGCCTCTGCCGGTTTATAATTGCGATCTCCCGGTTTTGTCACATGAAGTTTGATATCTTTGGAGTTTTTATCTTCCCAACTATATTGGATCGTGCTGCCGTCATTTGTCCATGCGACACTTCCTCCTCCGACTACTTCAATCAAGGTATTTCCGCTTGTATCCAATACACCGCCCACTAAGATATCCGGTGTCACACTTCCCTTTGGATCGCTTACCACCGTAATCGGGTTTCCCTTAAAGGCGATCTTTCGCTCTCCTTTTTCTATATCAATCGGTAATTCAATTGTTTTATCCGTATAACTTCCGCTTGGATCATGACTTGTCGCTTCCACAATCACTTTCCCGATTTGATCTTTCTTCGATGCATTCAAGATATGGATCGTTCCATCCGGATCAACGAATATCACATCGGTCGGACTTCCCGGTTTTAGCCGATACGTTACACTGCTTCCGCTTGGATTTCCTACCGTATACACATGGAATGTCTTATTCGGTTCATAGGTTTCTTTCAAGGTATCATAATAACCATTTGTTTTCGGTCGTTCTTTTGACAATGTCGAATCTGTCGTATAGATGAAATTCGGTTCCACCGGTTTCACCGTAAATGTCAATTCGGTACTCGCATCCGCCTGTCCGCTTGCGCCTTTCTTTTCTGCGACGATAATTACCGTTCCTACTCCCTTGATTGTGACTGCGCCGCTGTTGGGGTTGATCGTGATCACATTTGTACTTCCGTCTTTGATCTTATATGTGACCGGATTCATATTACTGCTGCCTTTCACGGTCGCATACACACTCACATTCGTATCGGTAAAATCGACTTCCTTTTTATTGATTACCGTATTGGATGTCTTATTCTCATAAAACTTCAATTCTTCCGCCGGTGCTACACCGACATTCACCGTTACTTCAATATCCTTGGATGTCCATTTATCCGATACCGTGATCGTAAATTTATAACTTCCTACCGATAAATTCGCATTGGACTGGATCACTCCGGTATTGGCATTCACTTTGAAGAAACTGCCGTCACTGCCTGATTTGATTACATAACTGTATGTGGTTGTACTTCCGCCGATCGTATCCGGAGTTCCTAAGATTCCTTGGATCGTTCCGATGGTACCGTTGGTTTTTACATTGGCATCACTTGCTTGAAAGGTCGGTATCGTTGTATCACTGGACTTGGCATCCGGCGTTACCACTCCGTCCACTTCTTGCGCTATGATGATTTCTTTTTCCGTATAAGCAGATTCATAATTATCATTGCCGGTACTCGGATCATCATCAATCGTCGCTCTTATTTTCACTTTACCGAATTGATTATTTCCTTTATACGTTACTTGTCCGGTATTCGGATCAATATCAATCAAGCCGATATCACCGCCTACTTTGGAATAGGTAATTTTTGTGCCATAGGTAGGATTACCGGTTGCGGTTTCATTCCAAGGTGTTGCGGCTTCTACTATTGTTTTCTTTGTATCATTTTTATCATCAAATACGATTGTTAATTCCGTTTTATTGACGGTAAAAGAAGTACATACTTTTGTTTTCCCGACAATTTGTGTATCCGGATAACCGTTATCATCGGTAGAAGTGATACAGAATTTGTAAGTTCCTGCCTTTAAGCCACCGTTATCCAAGTCAGGGGCACCGTTTTTAATCTTGACGTTTAAACTTGCGGCACCGGATGCATGATTGGAATCCAATCCGTCAATTTCCAAATTCTGATAACTGTTATCCCCGTCAGAAATTAGTTCATAGACAATCGGGGTCACACCGGTTGGATTTAAGGTGATCTTACCGACTGCTTGTCCTTCCTTAACATTTTTACTGTACTCATAATCGCCTTTGGTTGCGCCTGATCCCGGTGTTTTGGTATATTGAATTTCATGCGGTTCAACGATTTCCAACGGCATTTGATTGGAAATTTCTGAACTTCTTGTCGGGCGATCCGATCCATTGCTTTCTTCGTTGATAATCGCCACTTGATATTTACCGACCGGTATACCCGTTAAGTCAACGCTGATGTATTGCCCTGTCGCACTACCCATCATTCTGAAATGCTTGATGGTGTTCCCTGCACTGTCATAAAGCAAGACGGATACAATTCCATTGCCTGTCACAGTCGTATCCAATTGGACGGTTGAATTTTTTACTGTTTTGGTAATCTGTTTTGTTGTATTGTTTTTCCAGTATATTCCGTTTAGTCTTGCGGAAAATTGACTATCATAAATCCTCAATTTTAATGCGCCACTGTCATTATAGTCACTCAAGCCACTGCGAATTTGATAAGCATACCATTTACCTATCGTATAATCTCTGGAAGCCGCAAAGACAACGCTAGATGCATCCATTTCCGCATAAGCACGTAACATAGTTAATATTGCGACGCCTCCACTACTGCAAGACGAATGGCCTACTTTATCAACCGCCGTTATTGATGTACCACTCGACCATTCTGAGTAACTTCCTCCTTTATAACTTACCGGTCCTTGAACGCTGTTATAAGGATGTGTTGGGTCCCAATTCACCTTCACATACCCGTTAATCCAATGCCACTGTGTTGGCCACATACGATCTTGCGCCGGAATTTGTATAGCCTCTAAAACGGTCGGTACATAAGGAGCGATCGTTACCAATGGTGTCTCCAAGCTTGCATCAAATGTAATATTATTGAGAACGCTTGAATAAGGCGGTTGCGCACAACTATAATGCATGCCGGAGACTTGTACTGCGCATGTAGACAAATCTACCCCAATTGAATCAATTTCCTTTGTCGACATTAATTTCAACTGATTTCCGTTTACTGCGGCCACATCCCAAGCAATACTGCTGTTATAAGAGCCAACAACCACTTTATTGCCCTTTTGAAATTGAAAGCCGCCTGCCGCATTCATTTTCGCATTATAATAAGCATAAACACCGGAAATAACTCCTATCAACGCTACTGCTATTACCAATAATTTCTTCCTCACGACCATCTTTCCTTTCCCTACTTGTCTATAAAAGTACACTTATCAAGACAAGGGAAAAGTGATAGAAAATGTAAGTTTTATGGCTGTAAAACATATATTTTAACGATATATTTACGTGTTTAAAAAGGTGTACCCTTTGATACACCTTTTCCCTATTTTGTATGTTTTTTCTTTCTTCTTCATATACGCAAAAATGGCAATTCCACCCGAATTGCTTGTACTTACTGTACCATACATCCGCTTTATAGAGTATTATATTTGAGGATTGGTTCGTACTCAAAAAATTTTTATTCATGATAATAAAATTTATATCCATATAGATATGAATATTCAAAGCTAACCAAATTATGCAAGTAGGCTTTTCTCTCATCTTTTCCTGTTCATAAGATAGGACGTTTGTCCTTTCCTATAGGTAAAGGTAATGATAAGGGGCGTTTTCCCTGTATCATAGGATTGTTGTTTCATAATGTATATTGAGGCTAAGGTAAAGCCGAAAAGAAAGGGGATTTTGATTATGTGCAACAACTATTACAACGGATGCAACGGAACTGACAATTACGATGAAGGTGAATTCAACAACTGCAATTGCCACTGCAACAACCATCAAAACAACTGCGGCTGCTGCAACAATGATTTCGGTTGTGGATTCGGCGACATCGCGTTTGCACGTGCTGCCAGAATCAATCAGCGCATCCTGAACCGCCGTGCCTGTGAAGATCGTGCAGCGATTCAGTATTTACGCAACATGAGCTGCTGCTGCCGCCGCGGCTGGTAACAGCGAAAGGATTCCTCGCAAAAGGAATCCTTTTTCTTTATTATTGCTTATTGAGGTAACGGATATTTTGCGGTTACCGCCATGACCTGCTTGTGGATTTCCTTGATATTTTCTTCCTGAGGGTTTTTCAATACTTCACTGATCCACAAAGCTACCTGCTTGAATTCTGACTCCCCAAAGCCACGGGTTGTCATAGCCGCGCTTCCCAAGCGGATACCGCTGGTCACAAACGGTTTCTCAGGATCAAATGGAATCGTATTTTTATTACATGTAATACCGGCTTCATCCAAGAGCTTTTCCGCTTGCTTTCCACTCATTTGGATGGAACCCTTAACATCAACGAGACATAAATGATTGTCTGTACCGCCGCTGACAATGCGAAAGCCCTGTTCCTTTAACGTATCTGCCATAACGGCGCAATTTTTCACTACGCTATGCTGGTAAGCCTTAAACTCCGGCTGCATCGCCTCATGCAGGCACACAGCCTTTGCGGCGATGATATGCATCAGCGGTCCGCCCTGAATTCCGGGGAAGATTTTTTTATCCAATAGATTCGCATACTTTTCTTTACATAAGATCATGCCGCCGCGTGGCCCGCGCAATGTTTTATGAGTCGTCGTGGTCACAAAATCGCAATAGGGTACCGGATTAGGATGCAGTCCAGCCGCTACCAGCCCGGCGATGTGCGCCATATCCACCATTAAATATGCGCCAACTTCATCGGCAATTTCACGAAACTTCGCAAAATCAATAATGCGCGGATAGGCACTCGCTCCCGCTACGATCAGCTTAGGACGACACGCAAGCGCTTTACGGCGCACATCTTCATAATCGATCGTTTCATCCTCGCGGCGTACCTCATAATCGACAAAATGATAAATCGTCCCGCTGAAATTCAACGGATGGCCATGGGTCAAATGACCGCCGGAGGTCAAACTCATTCCCAGCACCGTATCACCCGGCTGTAACAATGCCATATATACACCCATGTTCGCCTGTGAGCCTGAATGAGGCTGAACGTTCGCGTGTTCAGCCTGAAACACTTCCATTGCGCGCTCTCTGGCAATGCTTTCCACCTCATCCACATGGATACATCCACCGTAATAACGCTTATTAGGATAACCCTCCGCATACTTATTCGTTAAAATGCTGCCGGTCGCTTTTAAAACATCCGTAGATACATAATTCTCCGAAGCGATCAACTCAATATTATAAAGTTGCCGCTCTTTTTCCTTCGCAATTGCCTGTTCAATTCTGGTGTCCTTCATTCGGTTCCTCCCTTACTCATTTCTTTATTCAATATCCATTCGTATTGGTACTGCCGCTTAACAGCTGCACACCGGCACTGGTTCCGATACGCTCCGCTCCGGCCGCAATCATCGCTTCCATATCGGCAAGCGTGCGTACCCCGCCGGCAGCCTTTACTTTACATTGATCCTTTACCGTATCCTTCATCAGCTTTACATTCTCCACCGTAGCTCCCGCTGTGGAGAAACCCGTAGATGTCTTAACAAAATCGGCTTTCGCATCCATACAGATCTTACAGGCTCTAACAATTTCTTCCTTGCTTAATAAGCATGTTTCCAATATCACCTTGACACATCGACCTGACACGGCTTCCACTACCGCTTCAATGTCCTTTTGTACCGTTTCATTATCGCCATCCTTCAATGCGCCAATATTCAAAACCATATCAATCTCGTCGGCACCATCCGCAACAGCCTGCTTTGCCTCAAAGGCTTTGGCAGCGCTGCTCATTGCCCCTAAGGGAAATCCTACCACGGTACAAATCTTTACATCGCTGTCCTTCAATAAATTCTTACACAACGCTACCCTGCCGCTATTGACACAGACACTGGCAAAATCATATTCCTTCGCTTCCTCACATAAAGTAATGATTTGTGCTTCCCGCGCATCTGCTTTTAGTAACGTATGATCGATCATTTTATTCAAGTTCATCCTTTTGCCTCCTTGCTTACTGCCTACAGTATATCACAAAACACAACCAAACTCACCGCTTAATTCTCGTTCCTCCCTTCTGACTGCGTCTTCCGATAGGCGCGCAAATAAGGATGTTGCAGCGGACTGCGACACGAAAAAAACAAAAGCAAATAGCGCATAATTTCAATCACAATCCATAACAGCTTCATCACGATGGGAATCACGCGATTTCCCAGCAGTTCCACATATTGCGTGTACGATAACATCAGTCGCATCCCTTCGCCGGAAGCCGCCACATAAATCAAATAGGGACTCCAGCTTTTGCCCAAGTACATCCCAATCACCGGAATGCTCCAAACCATAACACTGAACAAGCATTCGGAAAACAGCGGATACTGAATCGCCTGAATCGCATCATGATACTGAGGCAGAATCCGAATCAATATGCCAAATAACATGAAGGAAGCCAAAACGCTGAAATACAGAAAAAAGCCAAGCCGCAAGGATGCCCGTTTTAACAGTCGCACAGCCTTCCTTTCTTTTTTTGATAAATGCTCCTCATTCTCCCCCTTCTCTTCCTTGATGTCCTCCATCTTTGCCAATTCATCATCAAAGAGTCCATAGACAGTCCAAATGCTGCGTATTTTCACGGAAGTGAATATTCTCACTCCACCATATAGCATCATCACGCATTTTAAAATGAATAACAACTGAAACAAGTAACGAAAAAAAGATGGTGTCCATTCCTCACTCACAAAGTTAAGCTGTTGATAATAAACATAGCCACTGATGCCAATACATAATAAATATACATAGCGGCCCAAGCGATTATAACGCCACAGCATTCTCAGCGGCACACCCCATAAAATCAATGTTGTGATGGCATAAAAAAGATACGTGTACACCACTTCCATGGTTGCCTGATTGATTCGTGTAAGCACATAATAATTCAGAGCGCTGTATAACAACAGCCCCAAAAATAACATCAATGATAAAAAGCGCAGATCCTGTTTTCCCTGCCGCTGCATTTTTCGATATTTCCTTTGAAATGACGCATCTTTTTTACGCACACACAACCCTCATTTCTCGTACATTATAACGAAAAATGTAGGAGAATACCATACTTATTCATATAGATGAATATAAAAAAACACGACGATCTGGTTTATCCATGATGGTCATGTAAGGCTTCCAATTCAGAAGGATTTAAAAATTCCGGATTTGGCTTATCAAAATAATTGCCGGCATTGGGAGAGAATGCATTATGCGAGTCTTCACCTAACCCAAAATCCTTCACCTCATTAGGCTTTTTCAAGGTATTTAAAATACCTTTTAATATTTTCACGTTCTCGTGCTTTCCTTTTATAATATAGTCAAATACGTTTCGTGCACCGGCATCATCAATTTTAGCGCGGCATTCCTGTAGCAAACGTATTTGGCGCTCCTCATCCTCCAGATGAAACAATGTCGCCGCAGTAATATCATTGTTTACGTGTTCCTGTTTCATCGGCTTTATGACTTCTTTTTCACCTAATGGTTTGATCAATTCATGAGTGGGCGTATCATCATTATCTTCATCATAATAGCGATCATCACTGCCGTGCATTTGATGTAATAATTCGCTGAACACTTCCATATGATTGATTTCCTTGATTCCCATCTGCATATAGAAATAACGGAAATCATCATTGTTGATCATATAGCTGTCGCGAATATAGCTCATTGCGCTGGTTAAGCCAAGCAAGGTTCCTTGAAAGCTGCGATCCAGCAACAGATAGCTTTTAAAATCCGGTTTTGTGACTTGAACCGGTATTGCCATGTCTTTTTCATAAGTAATCATGTTATCACTTCCTATGTCAATAGTATGGAAAGCATCCTCATATTTATGCGAATTATTTGTTTGGCAAGCGCTTTTTATCATGATATAATAGCGCCGAAAAGAGGTAGCGATATGAAAGAAATACAAATTGGTAAAAAAGAAACCTATACTCATACGATTACGGAAGACGAATTGGCAAGCAAAGTGGGTTCCGGTGAGGTTGATGTATACGCTACACCGATGATGATAGCGTTGATGGAAAAAAGTGCCGCCGCATTGATCAAGGAAGATCTGGACATGAATGAAACCAGTGTCGGCATCATGATTCATACCACCCATCAAGCCGCAACACCATGTCATAAAACAGTAACCTGTCAAGTACAAGTCATAGCAGTGGATCGCAAAAAGGTGACCTTTGAGATCTGCGCCAGAGATGAAAAGGATATCATCGGGATGGCAACACATGAGCGAATGGTGGTCAATAAGGAGCGCTTTGAAACACGGACAAAAGCAAAGTAACATAATATAAAGGCAATAAAGCGAAATTTTGTATCTGATTTGTTGATTCTGCGAATCAAAACATGTTGATATTTTGGTCGATACTGTGTATAATAGTAGCGTCAAAGAATGGTGGTAATAACCACAAAAAGAAAGAGGAGCTGCAACAATGTCATTAAGTTAAGATGATATTGGGAGCTGCAACTCCTCTTTTTTAGTACCGCCGCCTAGAAAGACTATGTAACTAGTCTTTCTTTTTTAATTCTAAAATAATCAAATAGAGAATCAATAATTCGATTATTGACTCTAAATCCATCTGTCAAAAAATAGTGTCAGTACATCAGGATAGTATTTTTCATATCAAATACCTCCACTGCTACTCTAACAAACAATATGGAATATCACAATCTATTATAGGCTTTTTTCAACTATTGATCATCGTTAAAAACCGCATATAATATCACTGCAAACTGATAAATGATGATGAGTCTAGAATAAAGGAACGACTGGCACTCGCTCCTTTTTCTTTAACAATTCATAAATTATTTATTACTTTCTTAGCTAATTAAAACTGTAATTATGAATATCTGTATTTATATCACAACAGCGGCAATATGAATACAAAAAAACAGAAACCTACGTTCCTGTCATACATAAATTGGTGACGCGTACGGGATTTGAACCCGTGAATGCATGCGTGAAAGGCATGTGAGTTAACCGTTTCTCCAACGCGCCATTGCTTTCAAAGCTTTAATATCATACCATTCCCAAAAACACTTGTCAACCATTTTTGCACAAATGCCAAATAAAACATTCATAAACGCTAATTGTATCTTGTCTTGTCTATGTACAATCTCCCTTAGGAGATCGATTAAAGATTAAAATAATTCAATAATCCTGAATAGATTCCATACGCAAAGGAATACGGATCATTGCGCAGCTTTGCGGCATCTTGGGCATTGCTTAAATAACCCAGCTCTACCAGAATAGCCGGCATCCGCGTAGCGCGCAGTACATATAAGGAAGGATTAGTACGAACCAGATTATCCTTGGTACCCGCATTCTCCACAATTCCCTGTAAAACTTCCTCACCTAAATAATAAGCTTGACTGCCACGGCGAAATACATAAACCTCACTGCCGTTGATGCGTGGATTTTCATTCGTATTACTGTGAATACTGATGAAATAATCCGCATCCCAATAATTTGCCATATTTACCCGTTCGTGCAGAGAGGACGTAGTATTGGTTCCGATCACCTGGGCCGGAAACATCCTGCTTGTGCGCACCGCAAACTGCGGATTGCTGTCCAATAGATCAGCCAACATACTGCCGACCGTAAAATTTACTGCTTCCTCACTCAAGCCGTTACCTTGTGCTCCGGCGTTAATCAACCCCGGATTATGACCTTGATCAATAAATATTTTAATAGCCATCATATCACCTTCTCTTTATCCTATGTTTAACAGTGCCCATTTCCTGTACGTTTACCCAATCTGTCATTTTTACTGGTACAATCATTATCAATATATTATAATAGAGACGAATAAAGGAGTGAATTCCATGAAAAAAGTACTATGTGTAATGAGCGATGGATTTGAAGAATTGGAGGCAGTGGGAACCATTGCCCTGTTGAGACGTGCGGGTATCACTGTAGATGTCTGTGCTTTACATGGTGATCAAGCATGCGGGCGCTTTCAAATATGTATAAGTGACTTGATGCCCTTTGAAGACGCCGATAAAACAGATTATGACGCTCTGTTTTTACCGGGCGGGCCTCATTATGCCACACTTCAAGCGGATGAAACAGTAAAACAAACGATTATGACATTTGCCAAGCAAAACAAGCTTATCTGCGCTATTTGTGCCGCCCCGACGATCTTAGGTAAAATGGGACTGTTAAAGGATAAGCACTATACTTGCTTTACAAGTATGAATGAGGATTTCGGCGGCACGTATGTCAACGCCTATACCGCACAGGATGGCAATATTATCACCGGACGCAGTGCGGCAGCTGTTATTGATTTCGCCTTTGTAATCATTGAATCATTATTGGGGAAAGAAAAGGCCGATGAAGTAAAAAAATCGATATACTATGATAAATGAGACAAGATAAAATAGACACAGTATAATAACAAAGATGCTTCACACACATACAAAAAAAGCCATACGGCTTTTTTCTTTACTTTGTCACTTCCATCTCTACGCTCTTTTTCGTTTGATTGCCACTGGAATCCTCGATATAACAATAAATGCTTTGTTTTCCCACCTTGCTCGTATCCACACTGTCACAATGAAGTGATTTTTTCAATAATGCACCGCTATCATAATTATCGCTCATTTCCGGCTTCAGCTTTTCTAGATTTTCTTCATTCCAGGTAAGCACTACTCCCTGTTTCACCTCAAAGCCCACCAGCGACAACTTTGGTGCTTCCTCATCCACGATATGAATCGTAAGCGTCAGTTCATATTCCGGAAATTGAAAGGTCGCCGTGCCTAACTGTGTCGTATCGATATCAGCACCTGTTTTTATACTTGAACGATCTTCCTTGCTTAAAGCCTCGCCATCCTTTAACAAATAATCCAAAGGATCAAAATCACGATCATTTACTGAAATCGTTACTTCACTCTGGGATAAAGTATAAACGCTGTTGTCCTTACAGCCTCCCAGTATCATCAAACCTGCCATCAAACTAACATAGAATAAACGTCTCATCATCTCACTCCTAATCACTACACATATTATAACAAAAATCACGCTGTTTGAAATCAGTTTACCGCAATTTCCTTATCGAAGTAATGCGCTGTTTTCACAAATCATATGATTGCTTAACTTTAGAATTAAGCGAGCTTTCTAATTTAAAATTTGATTATCAACTTTTAATTCTATAAACGCATTAGCCCTTTACAATTTCTTTACCATTTCAATCGCAGAGATAATTAAATTATATCGTATATTCTTTTGCGTATTCCAATTGCGAGAATCCCACATCTCACCGCTCACATCATCACCAGCATATAATAATTGGGCAAGCGGAATATTATAATACTGGGAGACTGCAAAAAAAGCTGCCGCCTCCATTTCCACAGTTATACATCCCTCGTTTCGTCTTAATTCAATCATATCAGGGGTTTCTCTGTATATGGCATCGGTTGTCCATGTTTTTCCTGTTGTAAATGGAATCCCCATCTGCTTCAAACACGAAACAACTGTTTCAACTGCTGCTTTATGGCATTCAATTTCACGAGATGGCTCTAAGTAATGATAGGATGTTCCTTCATCTCTGACCGCAGAAACCGGGATAATGATTTCTCCTACTTCACTATCCTTTGTTAATGCCCCTGCTCCCCCACAAACTATGAATTTTTCACATCCCATCGCATGTAGTTCTTCAAGTGTCACAGACGCACCAGGCGCACCACAAAATGCCATTGTGATACAAAGTCTGGCTTTACCATATACATATTCATAAATAGGTATATCAAACACTTCAGAGTTAAGATAACCAATAACAGGAAGATTGTTTTCCGCAACAAATTGTTCCAGTTCCTTCCTAAAAAAAGTAATAACACATTTTTCTGGAAGACATTTAGCCAAAAATTTCGCTGGTTGAATAATTGGATTTTTACTGGTATCAAATTCACATATAGGATACTTATTTTTCAATCTCATGTCCTTCACCTCTTCAAAATCTCGATTTGCTGATCGGTCTATTATACTGTAATAATTTTCTAAATGAAATAAGATTATCAAAACAATTATACAGCAAGCTTTTACTTTTCTAAATCTGCCCTTGTATTGAATCTGCCCTTGTATTGTCTTTTGCGATTCCTCTGTCCTGAGGGTGAATAAATTGTTCCGCTCGTCAGTCTTCAGTCAGCAAGATTTGTCCATATTTTCCCATTCAAGACCAGTGAGCTGTACAGGAGGGGTGTTTTTCTTTGAGATAGTCCCGATTCAGTCCCCATACCGTCTGATAGAGTAGTTTTCCTCCGGCAGTTTCATAATCATCGCCTACCAGAATATAATCAATGCCGTTCTCAGTTCCTTCACTTGCGCTCGTCGCTGATCAACTCAATCACATCGGTTATGCCACAATCCAGTGTTTCGCAGATACGGGCTAATGTATCCATGCTGATGTGCATCCCCTCTTTGCCCATGTTGGCAATCATATTCATGGTCAATCCATCGGCACGCCTTAAATCTTCTTTTCTCATGTTTCGCTCTATCAGCGTGTGGCAGAGCGGTTTGTAAGTGATGTGCTTTTTTTCTTCCTGCCTATTTGCCCCGAAAAAGCGCTTGTTCTCATTATATCAGATTTCTTGCTAACTCACAAATTTCTTGACGGTATCGACGGTTCCGTCTGGACTGTACTTTTCCTTTCCACTTTTATTTACGTCTAATTCGCCATGAGCTGTTTCATGCCCTGCGATTTATCGCTGCGCTGGAAAACTAGCAAAAGGAAAGCACTGATCCGCAAAAAAGAGGCATAACTTTGCATAGAAACGAATGGTATATCTTGCCAAAATCGTCAATTTGTATTATCATATTGGCAGGCGGAGGGTATTCTATGCGCATGAGTGATTGTTTCTATTATTATTACGAATAGTTCCTACTGAAATCCATTCGGCGCATGGTTATTTTTGTTTTCAATAGGACATACAAAAGCATCGTGAAGTTCATAACGGTGCTTTTTTCATAAAGGAGGATTCACAATGATACTGCATATGAATTTAGGAGATAACAGCTATGACATTCAACTGGAACACGGTTGTTTATACCATATCCATGAAAGAATCTCATTACAGCGGAAAGTGCTGATCATCAGCGATGATGGAGTTCCTGATGAGTACGTGAAGATCGTGGCAAGCCAATGCAGCGAACCAATCGTTCATACGGTGAAGCAAGGCGAAGGCTCCAAGTCCTTTCCTGTTTATCAAGAATTATGTCAAGTCCTGCTAAGGCATCACTTTTCCCGCAAGGATCTTGTGGTAGCGTTAGGTGGCGGTGTCGTCGGTGATTTATCCGGTTTTGTTGCGGCTTCTTATATGAGAGGAATTGATTTTATTCAAATTCCCACCACGACATTATCACAAATTGATTCTTCGATCGGCGGAAAGGTTGCCATCAATCTTGACGGAGTGAAAAATATCATCGGCGCCTTTTATCAGCCTAAGGCGGTATTCATTGATCCCGACACGCTTCAAACCTTGCCCAGGCGTCATTATTACAATGGCTTGGTGGAAGCGCTCAAGGCCGGTTTAATCGCTGATGAAAAGCTTTTTACGTTATTTGAACAGGAACATATTGAGGATCATCTGGATGATATTATTGCCAAAGCGCTTGTAGTTAAAAAGACTGTGGTGGAACAGGACGAGAAGGAACGCGGATTACGCAAGATATTGAATTTCGGTCATACGATCGGTCATGCGATTGAGTCGTGTTATCATCTTCATGATTTCTATCATGGAGAATGCGTTGCCTTTGGTATGATGTATTTCATCGACAACCCGGAATTAAAGCAGCGAATGGCAAAGATCTATAAGCGATTAAACTTGCCGCTTGATATCGCAAAGGATTACGATCAATGGCTGGAAGTGATGCGCAATGATAAAAAAGCCAACCACGATACGATTGATACCGTATGGGTTCATACTCCCGGGAATGCAGAAATTGTTCCGATGACTTTAGTTGAAATCGGCAAATTGATGGAGAACGCATTATGAAAAATACAATCGGAAGACATATCATCTGTACCATATTTGGCGAAAGCCATGGCAGAGCCATCGGGGTAACGCTTGATGGACTGCCGGCGGGGATTCGCATTGATGAGGAATGGATGCGTTTGCGTTTAGAACAGCGCAAGGCCAAGGGACGCATATCCACCCAGCGTCATGAAAGCGATCAGCCGATCATCGTCAGCGGTTTATTTGAAGGCTACACCACTGGTACACCGCTTACCATTCTGATGGAAAACAAGGCTCAGCATTCTCAGGATTATGAAAAAACAAAGGATCGTCTGCGCCCTTCTCATGCGGATTATACCGCCGATATGAAATACCTCGGTTTTCAGGATTATCGCGGAGGGGGACACTTCAGCGGCCGCATTACCGCACCGTTAGTGGCTGCCGGTGCGATTGCCCAGCAGATTTTAAAAGCAAATGGGATAGAATTGGGAACACATATTCGCAAATGTCACGGCATTGAAGATATCGCATTCGCACAAGCAGAAACGCAGCTGGAAGAACAGCTTCAGCAATTAGCAACAGCCGATTTTCCCGTTTTGGATGAACAGCGCGGAAAGCAAATGAAACAGATGATTGAAGAGGTGGCAGCGCAAGGCGATAGTGTCGGCGGTATTTTGGAAAGCGCTGTGATTCATATGCCGGCAGGCCTGGGTGAGCCATTCTTTGATTCGATGGAAAGTATTATCGCACATTATCTCTATAGCATTCCGGCCGTAAAAGGAGTATCGTTCGGACTCGGCTTTGACTTTGCGACACGACTGGGCAGTGAAGCCAACGATGCGATTCTCTGTGAAAACGGACGGGTTATGACCCGAACCAATCACAACGGCGGCATCAACGGCGGTATTACGAATGGAATGCCCTTAGTTATCAATACGTGCATCAAGCCAACTCCTTCCATATATAAGGAACAGGATACCATTCATAAAACTACCCACGAAGCGCAAAAGCTTACCATTCAGGGACGACACGATCCGGCGATCATCCATCGTGCCCGTGTTGTGGTTGACAGCGTTTTGGCATTAGCCATATTGGATCTTTATATGGAACGCAGTGCTGTGCTTGCCCTGCAAAATCATAGAAAAGAGGAAAAGGTATGATCATTACGATGAAGAAAACAGCGCCGAAAGCAGAAATAGACGCCATCATGGGGCGCTTGGCTGCCAAGGGACTACAAATTCATTCCAGCATCGGTGAAAATTATAACGTGTTTGGCTTGGTCGGCGATACCTCGATTATCGACCCCAAGCAGATTGAAGCCAATCCCCATGTGGAAAGTGTTGTACGCGTCGGCGCTCCCTATAAAAAAGCCAATCGACTGTTTCATCCCGAGGATACAATCGTCGAAGTGGACGGCATAAAAATCGGAGGCAAGGAAAATATCGTGGTGATCGGAGGCCCTTGTTCGGTGGAAGGAGAAGCCTCGATTTGTGAAATTGCTCAAGCAGTAAAGGAAAGCGGCGGATGTATGCTAAGGGGCGGCGCCTATAAGCCGCGCACCTCACCCTATGCATTTCAAGGCATGGGCACAAAAGGCATTCTGGCATTAAAAAAGGCCAAGGAATTAACGGGACTGCCGATCGTCACCGAGCTGATGAGCGTTGACAAGCTTGATGAATTTATCGAAAATGTCGATATCATTCAAATCGGTGCCCGCAATATGCAGAACTTTGATTTATTAAAAGCGGTAGGCAAAACCGATAAACCGATTTTGTTAAAACGCGGTTTGGCTAACACAATTGAAGAATGGATCATGGCTGCCGAATACATTATGTCGGAAGGCAATGATCAAGTCATCTTCTGTGAACGCGGTATCCGCACCTTTGAGCCCTACACTCGCAATACACTGGATTTGAGTGTCATTCCGATCATTAAGGAGAAAACTCATCTGCCAATTATTATTGATCCCAGTCATGCGACCGGCGATTGGAAACTTGTCGAGGCCATGTCATTAGCAGCGATTGCGGCCGGCGCGGATGGTTTGATCATTGAGGTACATGATCAACCGGAGTGTGCATGGTCGGATGGTGCACAATCACTAAAACCACATAAATTTGCGGAGCTGATTCAAAAGGGGCGAACCATTGCCCAGGTAGTAGGGAGGGACATCGCATGATTGCTAAGGTTTATCCTTCCTTGTGCCATGGCAATGTGGTCATCCCGCCGAGTAAAAGTATGGCGCATCGTGCCATTATCTGCGCATCGCTCGCCGATGGCAAAAGCCGTATTGATAACGTAGCGTATTCCCAAGACATTTTAACCACAATCGAAGGAATGCGTGCACTTGGAGCCGAGATCACCACTTATGATGACTTTGTCGAAATCAAAGGTATTTCCGACTTTTCCCGGTGCCAAGTAAGTGAGATTTTTTGTAATGAATCCGGATCAACCCTGCGTTTCTTTATCCCGTTGTTCTCGTTGTGTGATAAAGCGATTACCTTTACCGGACAAGGTCGTTTGATGGAACGTCCGCAAAGTGTTTATGAGGAGCTGTTCCATGCTCAGGGGCTGCGTTTTGAACATCAAAACAATGGCATCACCATCGAGGGAGCACTGCGCAGCGGCAGTTTTTCCTTGGCAGGCGATGTATCCAGCCAGTTTATCAGCGGTCTGTTGTTTGCCCTTCCCCTTTGTGAGGGCGATTCGCTGATCACAATTGAAGAACCGTTTGAATCTCGTTCCTATGTGACTTTAACGATGCAAATGCTGGAGCACTTCGGCATTACTACCGAATTCATCAACGCTAACACGATTAAGATCTGTGGCAAACAAAAATATCATGCCGGCTGTTATACCATCGAAGGCGATTATTCACAGCTCGCATTCTTCGCCTGCATGGCGGCGCTGCATCATGATCTTTCCATCACCGGAGTAAGCCATACCTCTAAGCAGGGCGATAAGGCAATTATGAAAATACTAAAGCAGGCTAATGTAAAATATCGGGAAATCCCCAACGGCTATCAAATTTCCAAAAGTGAAGTTAAGGGCTGTGAAATTGATCTGGCAGACTGTCCCGATCTGGGTCCGATTCTCTGTGTGCTCGCTTCCTTTGCGCAAGGACAGACTCATATTAAAAATGCCGGAAGACTGCGAATCAAAGAAAGTGATCGCATCGCCGCGATGGAAGCGGAGCTTACCAAGCTGGGTGTGAATATTCACAGTAAGGACGGCGACATCTATATTGAAGGCAAACCAACCTATCCCGGTGGCGTCACCTTAGAAGGACATGGGGATCATCGCATCGTCATGAGCATGGCAGTCGCCGCAACGCTCTGTCAAAATCCCTGTACCATCATCGGTGCTCATGCCGTCGCAAAATCATATCCGCAGTTTTTCGACGATCTCAAAAGTGTGGGAATCGAGGTAGAGCGCTATGAATAAAGATACAAAATTTCTCATTATCGGCTTGGGACTCATGGGTGGCAGCTACGCCTATGCCTTAAGCAAGCGCGGTTATCATGTGAGCGCACTTGACATCAATCCTGATGCGACCACCTATGCCAAAAAGCATCACATCATTGAAGCAGGAGCCGTATTTGATGAAGAACTCATTCACCAAGCGGATGTCGTCTTTTTTGGACTTTATCCCAATACGATGATCGAATGGATTCAAAGCTATCATCACCATTTTAAAAGCGGATGTCTGATCAGCGATGTCGCCGGGGTAAAGTGCTCAATCGTAGAACAATGTCAAGCCTTATTGAAAGAGGATGACGTGGAATTTATCGCTTCCCATCCAATGGCAGGTAAAGAAGTCAGCGGCGTCACCTATGCCAATGACGAGATGTTTCGCCAAGCGAATTTCATCATCACCCCTACCGATGCCAACACAAAAGAAGCGATTGACTTTTTGAAGACCTTTGCGCAGGAATTGGAATTTGCGAACATCAGTATCCTCACCCCGCAAAAGCACGATGAAATGATCGGCTATGTATCACAGCTGACCCATGCGATCGCCATTTCCCTAATGAATGCGAACGATAACAAAGAGCTTGTCCATTACACCGGCGACAGTTTCCGTGATCTTACCCGCATTGCACGAATCAATGAAAAGCTATGGTCTGAATTGTTTTTACTAAATAAGGAAAACCTCATTCGTGAAATTGATGATTTTGAAGCGGCGTTGAACATTCTAAAGCATGCCTTGATTAAGCAGGATGAAGAATGCCTTCAATCATTGATGATTCAGTCAACGACTCGCAGAAAATGGTTTGATAAATAAGAAAGCATCACACTTACGATTTCTTTGCATTATAAAATGATTCCAAGCATTCACTGACTAAGATAACGGCAGCGACCATCAAGCTGCCATTTTTTCTTCGTTTTTACTGGAGGCTGTTCAATATAAATGATATTTTGAACAAGGATAACGATGCTTGTTATACTAACAAAAATCGGTTTGCCAATTGTCATATCAAAAAGCCATTCAATCATCACATGATTTTATTTGAAAAATAACTGAAAAAGTCAAAGATATGCATATTAGTCCAAAATACTTTACAGCTAATTTCATACGGTTATAATGAAGGTATAAAAAGAAACTAATAAAGAGAAGGGTGATAATATGGGCTAGCTTGACTTTTTTAATATGTGAAAGAGTCTCTCATTGATACATGAATATATTCTGCAGCTTTTTGAAGTATGATTAACAAATTGTGAAAGAGCAATTTAATTGATTAAAGAAAGGAATATTAAAAATGATTTATAATAAAACTGATATGGTTTTCAAGCATAACGGGTTTGAAATAGATGGTACACCATTCTTAAAAAAGGATATTAAATCAGTAAAAGTATTGAATATTGAGTCACAGTTTATCAATAGTGAAAACCGATATGAGCATATTGTTTTAGATGATTTTATTCAAACCGGAGTATTTACTACTCCTAAATTCTATATCGTATTAAGAATTGAAACGAATAAAGATATTCTTACCGTTTCCATTTCCGATAAACCTGTTCATTATCATTCCAATCAATATTTGCGTGATAAAAAGGAAGCAGAGAATATTTATAATACAATAGCAAACTTAAAAGAATAGAAACCAGGCAATTTTATACAAGTACTTCTTCCTTATCATTATGTATTTCCTGCTTCAATGATACAGATAAATCATGATCAAAGCATAACCCTAAATTAGAGTGTCGTTCTAATGAATGCAGGTCTTCTCTTATATATTCCCATGATTCCTCATAGCCAGTCATAACAGAGAAGTCAGATCGAGTAATAAAGTGCAAGAAATCAGTTAAATTGTTTTTATATGTCCGCGCAAAAGCATACGAGTCTTTTTCCTTTTCTGTTTCGCTGCTGTTTTGTTTATTATACAGTACATGATCCAAATTGCATGACATATAGAAAACCCGATAAGGGATGTTCCATATTTCTTTACAGCCATAGAGCTTATCAAGAATCATCCGTTTTTGTCTGTTGCGATCTTCTATATCCCCCTTATTGCACGTCAGGATTGCCTTATCATGATAAATAGGATGTAGCGCAGTTTTATCTTCTTTTATATATTTATCATTGATATATGCACCGTCCATATCCACTATATGAATGATCTCTTTAAAATCCGTTTTCTTAAAATGATTCTGCTTTGTATACTTCCGAACTTCATCACCAATTTTTGACTTAATATTTCCTACATTCACTCCCCGCTTCGTTGTAATATCACAATGCATGATATGCATATATACGCTGTTAATATCAAAGATTTTACTCATAACGGCGCCTAGTGCCATCTGGTCTGAAAGTCCTTCTACAATCACAAATATAATTTTCTTACGCGTCATCGACTTCACCAGCCTCTTTAAATGCAAGTGCGATTTCATAATTATTTGTGGAATCGTATGTCGATTCATCCTGCATTCCCAACATAATATCACGATAATAGAAATCACGAAGATTATTATTGGTTTTTACATTGCGTAAACGAATATAGCGATTGTTCGGATTGGTCGTCGTAAATGCAATAAAGCCGCGATTCAGCGTTTCTAATGGACGCAGATTATGTGAGGTAAACAATAGCTGTCCCTTTCCGTTCTCGGATAGAATCCTGAGCAGTTCTCCAAGCAAGTATTCAAAAATTCCCGAATCCAATTCATCAATAGCCACCGTAATCGATGGATTGTTATACACTACAATCAAAAGCTGTAGAACTGAAATAATTTTTTTGATTCCCTCCGATTCATATTGTAAGGGAATATCCTTTTTGTTTTTATGCGATAATAGTTGAATCCTTTTACCAATCTCTCCATTTGGCAAGCTTTCATTCCCTAACTCTTTAATACCAATCGTCAAACCGGGAACCAGCTGCTCCAAAACAATATTCATTTTCTCAATCACGTTCTCAACAACGTTAAACGCTTCTTGGCGAATTAAAGATGAACCGTTTAATTCAATCATTAGATTACCAACGGCCCTTGTTTCTTTTCCTTCATACATAAACGCCAGCGGCAATGTATTCATGGTAATAAGACCAGTCTTGGCGGTATCAATAATAAATAATTCATAGTTACCAAAAAAAATGAGTTTCTCAATTACAAGCCGATAATATGCATTGTGACAGTTTTTGCGTACCGCATTTAATAATTCCTTAGAGAAAATAAAAGAACGAGATGTTTCAGAAGTGTATTTTTTCGCAAACAACAACTCAAAATTCGTCTGTTCATCATTTCCTACCAATATCTTATATTTTGTGGCAGGAATGAAAACATCTTCGCATCTTGTATCAATGATCGGTTGTAATTTAAAAGACACATCCTCGCTTTTACACGAAAAGGATAAAACTTCATCAAATACCATAATCTTATAAGCTTCTTCAAAATCATCCATATTGGATTGGGTGTTTTGGGTCGATTCATCAATGCTTTTGCGAATACTGAACTCATAAATAACCGTATACTCAGTCTTAAGCCGAGGAGCCTTTATTTTAAATTCAAATTTTAATGTAGCAGCATGTGCGCCTACATGAACGAAATCTACGTAATTAGCCGGAATTGATTTTCCCATTAATGCCAGCTTTAATAAAGAGAGCGCATCAATCAATGCCGTTTTACCCGATCCGTTTTGACCGTATAGTCCTAAAATGCTTATACCGCTAGAAGTACGAGTGTTGTCCAGATTCAGAAAGCCATAAGAAACATTCTTAAAATTCTTGATTTCAATGCTTTGTATTCTGGTGGTCGTCTTTTCCATAATAACTCTCCTTACGTATTGTCATATTACCACAGTAGAAAGCAAATTTCAACAGTTGTTTTTAATTTGATACATAATGTATCAAAATGTTATTTATATATCTTGTTTTGGCATTACTAATTCTATTGATTCCAGATCAATTATAAAGTCTTACATGTTATAGATGCTTCATAAGACAACTCCTTATGTCAAAAAAGCCATGTGCATCTCTGCCTCATGACTTTTTATTCTATTTATGATTGACGCTTCGATTGCTTTTTCTTAACCTGAGCATAAATCATCGTGACGCTTGTGATGATTAGCATGATCCACCACCATACCCATTTGGTCGTATCACCGGTTGACGCTCCCCCGATGTTATTTCTTAACTCAGAATCATCATCAAGCAGATTCTTATCCGGAATGCCATCCCCATTGGTATCAATATTATAGTCGGCCTTTCCATCACCATCCACATCAATGTTCAAATATGGTTTTAAACCGCCCATCGTATCATACGTAAAGCCATTGATCGTAACGACTTTTTCCGGCTTCCATGTCGTGATTTTCACGATGTTTATATCGGCTTTCCCATCATCATCGACATCAATGTTAATTTCCGCCTTGCCGTCTCCGTCACTGTCAATATTCACATCCGGAATGTTATCGCCGTTTATATCCACGTTGAGATCTGCGACACAGTCATTGTTCAAATCAATATTGACATCGGGCATACCGTCATTGTCGGTATCCACATTCACTTTCGTACCGTTTAAAGCGCAAGTATCATTCAGCTTCTGATTTTCATCACTGATCGCATAGCGCAGTAATTTATCGGTGACGAATGTGATATAATCGCCTTCAATTTGTACATTAATTTCAGTGACCTTGTCATTCTCATCAATTTGATAAACGATCAGTTTTGCATCACTGCCTGCGCCGCCCATTGCATCACCCATAGATGACGCATACGGTAAATAGACCTTTATTTTACCATCCGCTTGAATTCGTACATTGCCTTTTTGTAAATAGACGTCGTATACCGCAAGAGGTTTGCGTGGTAGTGGCGGAATTTCATTTTCACTGATGTCATCCACGATTAATACAATACTGGGATCAAAGCTTGTATCGTCAAGTCCTTCTACCTTCGCGCTCTTATCATCGGTTTCTACAACCTTTTTTCGTAAACTGTTCCATTTATCTAAAGCATCCTGAATCCATTTCTCAATGTCCTTCTTTTCAGTAGAATCAATCTTATTCTTGATTTCTTCATACTCCTTCTTTACTTGATCAATGATTTTCTTCGATTCATCACTGCCGTCAATCTCGGTTTCAATGTCCGGAAGCGGAACAATTTTAAATGTGATTGTGATTTCATTGCCGGCGTTATCGATGGCATAGATTTCATAATCACCGACTCCGCTGATCTGTTCATCGACATTGTTTTGAATCGTCCCGGCCATGACGCCGTCTTTTTTATACTCGCTGTACGATAAACCGCTGTATTCATCTTTTACATTGACAATTCTTGGCAGATAATAGAATTTATACTCGCTCTTATCCTTTACACCGGTGATTGTCGGTGCCTTGGTATCAATCATGATGCTTTCATCATTGCTGAATTCGCTGCAATTTCCTGCTTTATCACAGGCCTTTGCCTTGATCGTTAACTCCGTATCGTTCTTATAAATAACGATCCCGTTTGTGCTGGTCTTGGTCGTTGTTCCCTTTTGACTTGTTTCACTGTATTCATAGTGATCAATACCGCTGGTAGCGTCACTGCTTGTCATCGTTACCTGCATTGCGGATTTCATCCAGTTGCCGAAGCTTAACGCATTGATAAACTTCGCCAGATTGCTCTTATTGATTTCCTGAACACTTAATGTCGGTACTTCCGGCGGTGTTTGATCGATTTTCAACGGATATTGAATGGCTTTCGCTACCACACCGGTACTGGAATTCTTTAAATAGAATTCTGCATTATAAGAACCCTCTGTACTATATACAAGCGGTGATGTCTGGAAGTTGATTCCATCCTCACTGATTTCATCGTATCCGTTTTTATTCGTTGTAGAAATTTCAACATCGCTGATATACCAGCCGTTCTTTCCCTTGGTTCCTGTTACTTTATAATATCCTTCACCATTATTCGGCAATGAATTTGTATTGATAATCAAAGTGCCGTCCTGATATTCAAATTCATAGTTGGGATTGGACAAGCCGCTTGCCTGTATGCCATCGGTATATCTTCCTGCCGCCTGATTGTCCGGATATTTACTCGTAATTACCAAGGTTCCTAAATCATCACCGTTTATCGGCTGGGGCTGATAAGTTACGCCATTGTCTTTAAACGCTGAACCGACTGTTTTTGTCACATCCTTCGGTTTCACAATGGTTTTGCGCTTATTAACAGTAATCACTTTTGTATCGGTAGATTCCTGATAGGAGCTTGTGCCTGCCTTTGTGACCTTTAATGTAAAGGTTCCTACACCGGTAACCTTAACCACACCGTTATTTACGGTTGCCCCCGTACCATTGTCATTTTCAATCGCCCATGTCACCGCACCGCTTCCTTGTCCACCGCTGTATGATGCAGTGTAGCTGTCCCCATACATCATCGAATCCTTGCTTGTGATCTTTATTGGTGGATTCTGGGGCGGCAATTCAGACACCGTAATTTGTTTGGTTACGGTCTTTGCGTTATAGTTTTTATTACCGGCTACGGTAGCTTGTAAAGTAAAGGTTCCGCTAGCCAATAATTTAAACTTATCACCAACAATTTGCGCTACATTATTACCGCTTATGATCGTATAAGTTTCGCTTTCCCCACTTTCATTACCAGTTGTTGTGATCGCAATTTCTTTATCCACCTGTAATGAATAATTTGATTGATTCGTTATTTGATAATTGTTTTGATCTTTCTTCTCCACAACAATCGAAACGGTTTTATTAAAGGCGACATCATTTCCATCTGTACCGGTAACAGTAATATTGTAAGTACCGGCATCCAAATCCGTACCTTTGACCTTCAGATTACCGCTTGTATCCACACTGAAATGAGATTCATCACCACCACTTCCTAACTGGATGGTTTTGATCGTGGAAGTAGGTTTCCCAGTCGGATATTGAAGCGTAAACGTTCCGATTTTATTGTTTGCCTTTGTGGAAACATCGCCATAAGTAAGTGTTGTACTTACCGGATTGAAATTCACTGTCGGCTTAGGAAGATCGTTAACGGTAATCGTAATCGTATCCATAAAAGTTTCATCGGCATTATCCGTTATTTTTATTCTTAATGTATACGTTCCCGCAGGAATGCGTTTATTTGCCTTTAACTCATTGCCAGTGATACTGAAATTCGCATCCGTAGTAGGATTACCGGAAGCATCGACAATTTCCCATTTCTGATAATCCTTACCGCTTGTGGAATCCACCGTGCCGCTTGTGCCGCCGGTAAACGTAAATGTTCCTGCTTTCGCACCAGATGCATGGATTCCATTGTCTCCTTCTGTCCAACTTGTTTGTCCGCTTGGATAATTTGGAGTGAAGGTGATCGCAGTAATCGGAACCGCTTTAAACTCTACAGTGATTGGAATTCCATTACCACGATAAGTAGTATTTGTGCCCTCATCCACTTCCTGATATAAAGTAAGCGATAATGTTTTTGCGGTTTGATAATTAGGAAAGTTAGAAATATCGAGATTAACACTACCTGTACTTCCGTTTACTTGACCTAATACGGTATATCTTTCACCACTATTCGTAGTACCAACAGCACTCACATAACGTGTTCCCGATGTAGTACCACTTAATGAAACAGGAATAGAAACCGTAGTATTCTCTCTATCTATCATTAATTTATTTCCTGATACATTCTCATTACTTGAATCCAAAGAAATACCTAAATCAAGATCATTAATTGTAAGATAGGAAAAATTCCCACTCACTGCGGGTACCGATTGATTCAAACTGGAACTGCTTTGAAAGTTTGGCTTTGTGGTGCTGGTATAAGCAATTTTACTCTGATCTAAAGTCAACAATGGTCTTACGGATGATGTACCAGCGGTTTGTGTTGCGCCGGGGCAAGAAACTGTTTTTGTTGTGATAACCTCTTTGATTTTTATCGGAACATTTGTTGGATCCAAACTATCAAGCCCGCAACTATAATATTTATATGCCTTTATTTTCAACTTCTCCTCAACAAAAGAATCCCCAGTATAGCATTTTCCGTCAATCTGCACAGGAATATTAAATACTCTATTAGTTCCGATAGAAGGATCTTTATAGTATTCATTTAAATAATCATCCATACCTTGTTCAACAAGAGCCTTGTATAGAAAAACAACACTAGCATTTCCTCCAGTAATAATATTAGATGGCTTTGTTATACCATCCATTTTACCAGTATCCAATAGTAAAAAGCTTTGCTCGGTAAATCTTGAACCCACACTAAAACTACACGTGCCTGTATTATTATAGTAAACACCAATACATTCTTTATCCTTTAGATCCGCCCCTAATTTCAAAAGAGGATGTTCCAATTCATAAGTATCTTCCGTTGTCGGATCATTTTCTGCTGTTGGTTTCACTCCCTGTTCTGTCACCGTCTGATTGAAATTACATACATGATTTTCTGCATCTAACACATTTTTAATATTCGTCACATCCGTAACTAGCGAATTCGTATTCGCCCCTACAAACTTACTGCGATTGTCCACTGATGCATCCCCCAACCACCAATCAGTGCTGATCGGATCAACAGTTACTAAAGCAGTATTTCCTGTGTTTGTTATACTGGCTAAATCTGCTGTTGTAGGTAAAGAAAACTTATTTGATACAAACTTACTGCCTAATTGTCCATAGTTGTTTGGCAACGCACTTAAAGAAGCTACCGCATCATTCCATGTAACTTCTCCTGCATTGGTCGCAGTATCCTTTAATAGTGTCATGGCATTAGGATCAATAATTGTATAAGAATCATTGCCTATATATACTTTATCACCGGTTGTATAACCGGTTGCCGCACTCAGTTTACTCTCAAAAGATAACATTGGTAAACCAATGCTGAGAGCGATAAGCATACATATGCAAACACATAATTTCTTTTTCATAACACTATCCCTTTCTTACGAAATTTATTAGAAAAGCTTAAATTATATTCAAATAATAAAAATTATGAAGTTTCTTTTTTTATACAAGCTACTAAAAAAGTGGAAGGTTCCTAGCTGTATAACCCCATCCACCTATAGGAGTGCAACAAATTTTAAAAGGTTACAAAAAATAACAGTTTTTTTTATGTTGCTGTTATAACAGCGGTATGTCATTGGCGAACTAGCAATTTTCTCCGATTTTTGTTGATATTTATTTGGTTCTGTATATAATAATAGTGTCAAAAAGGTGGTAGTTAATCACTTGCCACAGGAAAAGAGAGAGGACGGCAATTCCTCTCTCTTTGTTTTGCACCACTACCGGAAGCAAATTAAACTACAAACAATATAGGATTGCCAATCTTTTATTTATGCAAAAGTAAGTTTTGATTATTGTTATGAAAAATCATTTTACTAAGATTAAAAGCCAAGATTTTCATATCGACTGATGATACACGAAACAGTGTATCTCACCTTATAATAATTCATATTTATTTTGCTTCAAATGCTTGTGAATAACCTTCATCCTGTAACAGTTGATAATAAGCATCATTCTTATTCTTCAAAGACTCATAAACAGGCAAAATTTCATTCCAGCGTTCATCACTTTGTTTCTGTTCCTTATCATTCATAAGAAAGTTCACACAAGTAAAATAAGCACTTCTGCTGTTTGTTATATCCATACCATGGTAGGACTTCGCTTCAAAAACACTGTGATTAAAATTCTCTGTTTTCACCAAATCACTGTTAGTTTCCTTTTCCTCAGTATTTGCGATCTCTGCCTCATGTTCCTTTGCTTTCTGCATATCATCATGCACAAAGACAGCACCACTTACACATAAAACACTCATGGATACCACACATGCCGATGTCACGAAATTTCCTGTAATCAATTCTTTTGTATGAGTCAGCTGTTTCTGTAATTGTCTCCACAGCACAAGCATAAAAGAATCCGCCACAAGCGTATCGGCTTTGAAGGTAATCTTACGGTGATTTTCCTGCTCGAACTGCTTCACTAACACCAATAATTCCTTTTTTGCCCGATGAAGTCTTGTTTTTACCGTTCCCGTCGATACCTCTAATATTTTCGCCGCTTCTTCAATTTTCAGCTGTTTCAAATACACCAATTCTACAACTTCCTGATGCTTTGGCTTTAATTGCCGAATTAATTGGCGAATCACTTCTTTCTCATTTTCATTATTGAAATGCTTGATCGGATTCATATAGCTGCGCTGTTCCACACAATGAGATTGATTCATCACTTCCGGATCTGACGGTATATCTTGTTTCTTTCTGAAAAGCTTGTAGCATTTGGAATGCACAATCATTTTCAGCCATGCCGGAAATGCCTTCGGATCCCTCAATTCACCGATGGATTTATGAATGCTGATAAAGGCTTCCTGCACGGCATCCTTGGCATCCGCATCGCATTTTGTTTCACGCAAGGCCATCGCATAAGCCATTGAATAATAGTGTTCAAACAAGTCCTCAAACGCATTTTCATGATTCTGCATCGCTGCTTTAATCATCGCAATTTCTTCTTGTGTCATTTTTTTCACCGACGCTTTCAACAATTTTCTATGTGCAACAATTTTATTATAATGCTTTTTATCTACATTGTAAATAAAAGAACCAAATTTCCAAAACTTACCGCTTAATTTAAAGTTAATATACACCCATTAAAGATAAGTTGTCAAGAAGTACTGCTTAAAAATGTTCTTGTATGAGAAATTCAATAGTTTTTCATGTACAACAATGATAAAAGTGCTTCATCCTCAAAAAGTTAGTGGATTCGTTAATATCGTAACTGAGAAGGGAAAAATCTCTTGAATAAAAATAGCGATTGATAGAAAAGCAAAAATATTGTATCATGAGAATGAAAAAAACATTCTCGGACAGTCAAAGATAAGATAGAGGGAAGGGATAAAATGCAAAGTAAATTGTTTATTATTGGAAATGGATTCGACTGTATGTATGGATTACCTACTAGTGTATCTCATTTTAAAGATTTCTTATCTATGAAAAAAGTTTATAATGAAACGAACAATGCCTGTGAGGTTTTAAGCACATATGGAGTATATTGGAATGAATTTGAGAGTGACTTAGCCTACATTGATATTGATGAGATTGCTGATAGAATTATGCAATATCCGGATTATCTTTCGGATCACGAATCTGATCGTGATGGCTGTATAATCAATATGGAAGAATACACAACATCATTAGCAAATGCTGTATCCGAAGCATTGGATTATATGATCGAGAATGCAGAAAATGAATTATTCGATAAAGAATGTATAACCAAAGATTTATTTAATGAAGGGGATCAAATTATTACTTTCAATTACACTTCGACTATTGAACAGTTATATGATTTGCCAAAAGGAACAAAAATCTATCATATTCATGGAAATACATATGAGAATAAAATATTCGGATATTGTGAACCTCAGACAAAGGTTAAAGAACCATTCAGTGTTGAAGATAATGATGACGATTATTACAAAGACTATTACATTGAGCAACAAAGAATACTTTTAAATGACTTCTACAAAAGCTTTCAAAAAAATTATCAATTTGAACAGTTAAAAAATTTTTTATATGACGAATGTAAAAGAATAAAAGAAATAGTGGTGATCGGTCATTCCATGGGAAAAGTTGATTCGGAATATATGGAAATAATAGATCGTGTAATTAATCCAAAACAATGGTATGTTTCACAGTATAATAATGATCCAGATAAAAATACTTTAAATGAGTATTCTTTTGCTGACAGAATAGAGATATATAACAGTCAAGATTTATTAAAATGAATGAAAAAGTATTGATTTAGAGAATAATAGCAAAATTTGGCATATTGCCTCCCAACATCAAAAAGCTGATTTTATCATGAGCTTATGGCCTTCTGAGAAATTGCCACTTGTATACCTACATTATTGGAATATAAATGCAGATCATAAAATAAGCAAATGTATGATTTACCACATACTAAAAAAGCCATGGGCGCTTTACTGCCTCATGACTCCTTTAATCAATCTTCTGATTGATATCATCGTAACTGCTTAAAATAACTTTATTTTGTTTCAGGCTTTCTCGTACATCAATAATTCGCTGATTTTTACTGCCTTTGAATTTCAAACGATAATCCTTTAATGCTTCGACAAATTTTCCATCGACCAATACATCCAACAATTCCAATAACGGCCGTTTGGTTGTATCTGTCATCAATTGTTCAAAGGTAAAACCGCTGTAAGCCCAAAGACTCCATTGCCTTGCTTTTGCGGCCTGGGCAATGGGAATCAATGCTTCCGCCTGTAAAAACGGTTCCCCTCCGGACAGTGTCAATCCCGTCTGTAGCGGCGCTGCCATGATTTGCTCAATGCAGTCCTCCACATCATACAGCGTCCCGCCGTTTCGATCATGCGTCTTGGGATTATGGCAGCCGGGGCAGTGATGTTCACACCCCTGTGTCCACAGCACCATGCGAATACCCGGACCATCTACGATCGAATCCTGTTGAAGCGGTGAAGCCAAACGAATTTTAGTCATGCTTTACTCGGTCGCGCTCTTCCGCCGCTTTGGCATTATTGAAACGATCCAGTGTTCCCACTAAATAACCGGTAATGCGGCGAATCTTTTCAAAGTGATATTCACTTTCGCGTTCATCACGGCCGCATTTCGGACAAATGTGCCCTTCGATAATACCGGAATAACCGCAGATCGGATCGCGATCAACCGGGTGGTTGATACTGCCATAGCCGATATGCTGCTCCTTCATACAGCGTACAATGGCTTCAAATGCTTCCAGATTATCACTCGGATCGCCGTCCACTTCCACATAAGAAATGTGTCCGCCATTCGTAAAGGCATGATACGGCGCTTCCTTTTCAATTTTTTTAAATGCCGTGATGTGATAATATACCGGAACATGGAAAGAATTGGTATAGTAATCACGATCGGTAATTCCCGGAATTTCACCGTATAATTTCTTATCGATGCGCGTAAAGCGTCCCGAAAGTCCTTCAGCCGGCGTTGCGATTAACGAGAAATTCAGATGGTATTGTTCCGTTGCCTCATCCATGCGATCACGCATATGCTTCACAATTTTCAAGCCCAGTTCCTGCGCGCGATCACTTTCCCCGTGATGCTCACCGATGAGTGCCTTCAAGCATTCTGCCAAGCCGATAAAGCCCATGGTTAACGTACCCTGTTTTACCATTTCTTCTAACGTATCTTCCCATTCCAAAGCTTCGCTGCCGATCCAAACCCCTTGTCCCATCAAGAACGGGAAGTTTTTCACTTTTTTCTTCATCTGAATCTGTAAACGCTCTAACAGCTGCTGAATGACAATATCAATTTTTTCATCCAATTCGTTAAAGAACGCCGCTTCATTAAATTCTCCGTTTGTCACAATGCCGTGCTTGATTCCCAAACGCGGAAGATTGATGGACGTAAAGGAGTTATTGCCGCGTCCGGTCGCAATTTGCGGGCCGTTGATATTGCCCATAACGCGCGTACGGCATCCCATATAAGTCGTTTCCGTTTCCGGATGGCCTTCTTTGTAATACTGTAAATTAAACGGCGAATCCATAAAGCTGAAATTCGGGAATAAACGCTTCGCCGATACGCGGCAAGCCAGTTTAAACAAATCATAGTTGGGATCTTCCGGATTGTAATTGATTCCTTCTTTTACTTTAAAGATCAGAATCGGGAAGATCGGCGTTTCGCCATTTCCTAGGCCGGCTTCCTGCGCCAGCATCAGCTTTTCGGCTACCATTCTGCCTTCCGGAGAAGTATCGGTACCGAAATTAATACTGGAAAACGGCACCTGAGCACCGGCACGGGAATGCATTGTATTCAGATTGTGTACAAAGCCTTCCATCGCTTGAAATGTCTTCTTATCGGTATCCTTGTATGCTTCTTTGTAAGTAAATTTATTGATAAGTTCAATTTGATCGCTGCCCAAGCCATAGTCCTCTGCCAGCATTTTATTGATTTCATTTAAAAATTCCTCATCCATTTCAATCATTGGATGTTTACCGGTTGCGGCTTCTATCTTTTCTAACGTTTCTTTGACATCGGTATTTAAGTTAATAAACAATTCCAATGCACGATTCAAATTGGCAATGTATTCTTTGCGGAACGTTTTAGCTACACCCTTTGCCAAATAGAAGTCAAAGGCAGGAATACTCTGTCCGCCGTGCTGATCGTTCTGGTTGCTTTGGATTGCAATCGCCGCCAATGCCGCATAGCTGGTAATATCCTGTGGTTCTCTTAAATGTCCGTGTCCGGTGGAAAAGCCGCCGGTAAATAATTTATCCAGATCAATTTGACAGCACGTCAATGTTCCCATGTTCATAAAGTCCATGTCATGAATATGAATATCGCCATTGTCATGCAAATGAGCATACTGCGGAGTCATTAACTGACTCTTGCAGAACTCGCGTGATACCGCACTGCCGTATTGCAGCATTGTTCCCATCGCCGTATTGCCGTCAATATTCGCATTTTCACGCTTTACGTCAGCGTCTTTACTATCCGCAAACGTGATTTCCTCAATGGATTTCATCAAACGGGTTTTCATATTACGAATCTTACTGCGCTCAGCACGATATAAAATATACGCTTCACTTGTTTTGGCGTGACCGTTTTCAATGAGTGTTTTTACTACCGCATCCTGAATATCCTCTACTCCAGGTTCTCTGCCGCCCTGATAGTGTGATTCCAAATAGTTGACTACTTGATCCGTTAATTTTTCTGCGGTATGATAATCGGCTTTCATGCCCTCCTGTTCCGCTACTTTGGAGGCCGCCAAAAAAATGGCTCTTGTGATTTTCTCCGGTGAGAAGTGTATTTCTCTTCCATCTCTTTTTCTTATCGTCGTTAACATAATCCATCTTTCCTTTCCATTACCGACATTCATATCGCATAAGAAAGTCAAGAATGATTGGTATTCCTGACTTTCTATATTCGTTATAAGTGTACAATCTTTTGTTGCGAATGTGAAGTGATTTGCTCAAGCAACGTTATAATTATACAATAAATTGATAGTAATGAATATACAGAATTTTAAGAAATTTTGTTACATTCCTGAAAAAGTAATCATTAATTTTCCTGACAGAAAAACATCTTCATTTGATGAAAATAAGTTAATATTTATGCTATTACAAAAAAATAATTTTTAAAAGGTATTTTTTTCCTCTGATGTGGTTAAAGAGAGCGTCAGTACTTTTTCTGTGAATCAAATCATAGCCTGCAAAAGTTTGCGTATTGACGGCACATTTTTTCGCAAGGTAAAATCGCACTCCTGAGAATGCGATTTTTTATGTTCATTCTTCTTCTGTTTTGCGTTTGAATATCAGATAGGTCATTGTGCCGATTGCCATACAGCCGACTCCCATATACATCATGATATTGGTCGTATCACCTGTTAATGCGCCGCCCACGCTCTGCGCGCCTCCAATGTATTTGCCCGGATAGTAAGCTCCTTTGACATCAGTATCATCCGGATCATTATTTGAGCCATCCGGATTATCTTCATCGTCAGGATTTTTTGGATCATCAAACGACATCGTGTCATAGGGAATATCCCCATCCACATTATGTTCCGGTTTCCATTCCTTGATTTCTACGATGTTTTCATCCGGTTCACCATCTCCATCATTATCCACATTGGTGTCCGGCTTGCCATCGCCCGTACTGTCGATGTCAATATCGGGAATACTATCACCATTTAAGTCAATATTAATGTCCGCTTCTCCATCATCATCCAAGTCCAGATTCAGATCCGGATAGCCGTCGCCATCAGTGTCAATATTCAATTCCGGTTTGATTTCATCTCCGATCGAATCATAAGCAAAGGTTTTCTTATAGTCTTTGCCAGGTTTCCATTCATGGATCGCTACGATATTGACTTGCGGCTTCTTTCCGTCTTTTGAGATATTGATATGCGGCTTAAAGTCACCTTTATTGTCAATATTGATATCAGGAATGCCATCGCCATCCAAATCCACATTGATTTCCGCTTTTGCGGTGATGCCGCTCTCATAATCCACACCATTCACCGTAACACAGCGACTCGGTTTCCAGCTCTTTAATATCACTAAATTCAAATCCGGCTTTCCATCATTGTCCGTGTCAATGTTTAATTCCGGCTTGCCATCGCCGTTAATGTCTATGTTGTAATCGGGAATACCGTCATCGTTTTTATCGCCATTGATTAAGATCGTAT
>CANDJN010000026.1 GCA_947385085.1 uncultured Erysipelotrichaceae bacterium
TCATCGCTAAAACTCTATCCAACCCCCAGACTATCTGGGGGTTTTCTTACACAAAAAGGCGAAGCTTATCGTAACACTTCGCCGAAAGCCTAATCGGTTTGAGCATCATATGCTTGATTAGTCTGTATACCTATTGTATGCAGGAAAACTATTTTTAAACACGCAAATGTTTCTTCCAATCCATCGGCTTATTCATTGTAAAACACCCTATAAATGAAAAAGTCCCACCGGGTTGCGCATGAAAACCAGAGGCGTGGTGGGCTCTGTTAATATGATTATACATCTTCCATTGCAACTGTCAAGATTCAGTTTCTAAAAAAGATGCAGCCTTTCGCTATTTCGTTATGATTCATTGATAAAGGACAAGGAAATGAAAGGCTGATTCCTACCTGTGTTGCCTTAATGTTTAAAGATCAAGGATGATAGAAACATACTTTCAAAAGTAAGTTTGGGTGTTGTAAATCTCTGTCTTTTCTTTTATCTATGAAGAGAAGTGCGATTTTTCACGACTTCCTTATATAACATAAAACTTGTTTGTTCAACTAGTACAAACAAGTTTTATGTTGCATTTTTTTCTTTGAACAGACAGCTTCTCTACAATCAATAAGCCAGAACCTTTCTTCATCAAGCGGAAAAGAAGTGCGAGCATTTCGCACTTCCTTATATATATGACTTTAGCCATGATAAATCATTATGATTGTGTACGCTTGCGATATTGACTGTACGCCATTGTCGCTGAGGTCAAAATCAACAGTATCCACCAAATCGTCCACTTGGTATCATCTCCGGTACTAGCACCGCCTACATTGGTATTAGGCTGATAACCGTTTACGGTATCACCATATTTATCAAACCAATCCTCATCAATGTTGCGATCGGGTATGCCATCGCCGTTATCATCAATATTGCGATCCGGTTTGCCGTCACCATCATCATCCACATTCAGATAAGGGGTAAAGCCATCGCTGGTGTCATAGGCAAAGCCGTTGACAACACAGTCCTTTTTCGGTATCCAGCGCTTGATGATGGCAATATTCAGATCGGCCTTGCCGTCATGATCCGTATCCACATTAATATCGGGTTTGCCATCGCCGTCGGTGTCAATATCAACATCCGGGACATTGTCAAAATTCGTATCAATGTTCAAATCAGCGACACAATCCCCATCCAGGTCGACATTCAAATCCGGTTTGCCATCACCGTCCGTATCGACATTGATATCCTTGCCTTCTAACGGACATTTATCTTTATCCTTATCAGGGTCTTTATCCTTATCTTTGATATTGCCGTCAGGATCGTATTCAGTGCCATCCGGCAAGGTAACAGAGCCATCCGGATGAATGATCGCACCATCCGGGGTATCAATTTCGATGCCGTTGGGGAATTCCACTTTTCCGCCATCCGGAACATTCACACTGCCATCCGGCTGTTTTTCCGGCTGATCGCCCTTGTCATTGGGAAGTCCGCATACATCATCCCCGGTATTCAAAATACCATCTCCGCTAACCACACAGTTATTGTTTTCATTGTCTTCCTGTGTTTCATCACTGATCGCATATTTTACCAAGTGATCCGTGATAAAGGTTACGAAGCTTCCTTCTTTTTGAACCGAAAGTTGTGTTACTTTGTTATTCGTGTCAATTTGATAGACAATCGGTTCACCGCCGATACGCGCTCCCCCCATCGCTTCTCCATCAGGAGCCGAGGCTTCCACTAAAGGCAAGTATACCTTAATGCTTCCATCCGGCTGAATGCGGGTTGTGCCTTTTCGTAAATAGACATCGTATACCACCAAAGGCTTCTTCGGCAGCTTCGGTATATCATTTTCACTGATTTCATCCACAATCAACTCTGTTCGCGGATCGAAATTCGTGTCCCCCTCGCCTTCCACCTTGGCGCTCTTATCATCGGTTTCTACAACCTTTTTACGGCTGTCGTTCCATTTATCCAATGCATCTTTTATCCAATCTTTAATATCGGTTTTTTCGGTATCATCAATCTTATTCTTGATTTCATTATATTCCTCTTGAACCTGATCAATGATTTCCTTTGATTCATCACTGCCGTCAATATCATCAATATCCGGCAACGGTACGATTTCAAAGGTCAAAGTATCTTCATTTCCGGCATTGTCAGTTGCCTGGATTGTATACTCTCCGACTCCGTCAATTCGTTCGCTTACATTATCTTGAAGTGTTCCGGCCATCACACCGTCCTTCGTGTATTCCGCATAAGCTAAACCGCTGCCATCATCACTTACCGTCACAAATCTCGGTAAGTAGTAATATTTATAAACCGCCTGATCCTTGACACCGTTGATTGTCGGTGCCTTACGATCGATCATCAATGCGTCCCCACTGCTTTCTTCACTGCAATTCCCTGCTTTATCACAGGCCTTTGCCTTAATGGTAAGCTCTACATCCTTTTGATATGTCACAATACCCGATAAGCTTGTTTTGGATACGGTGCCGCTTTTTGAGGTTTCACTGTATTCATAGTGATCAATACCGCTTGTATCATCACTGCTTAACATCGTTACCTCTGCCCCTTGTTTCATCCAGTTGCCAAAGCTCAATGTGTTAATAAAGGTCGCAAATGTAGAAGTGTTGATTTCCTGCATTGTCAATGTGGGAACACTCGGTGCTGTTTGATCGATCTTGAATGATATATTAATTCCTTTGGCAATGATGCCGGTTGTGGAATTCTTTAAATAGAATGTAACGTTTTGATCCCCGTCATTCGTATATGTCAATGGCTGTGACTGGAAGCTGATGCCATCTTCACTGATTAAATCATAACCGTCTTTTCCGGTTGTACTGATTTTCACATCACTGACATACCAGTTATTCTTTCCCTTGGTTCCGATTACCTTATAATAACCGCTGCCGTTATTCGGCAATGCATTACTGTTAATAATTAAAGTTCCATCTTCATAAACAAATTCATAATTCGGATTCGATAAACCGCTTACTTGAATACCATCCGAATACATACCGGCCGCCTGATCGTTTGGATATTTACTGGTAATATTCGGCGTACCGACACTGTCACCGGCAAGCAGTGAGGGATTATAAGCAACACCGTTAGGCTTGAATACTTCCCCTGCCAGCTTCGTAACCGTTTTCGGTTTTACTGTAGTCTTACGGCGATTGACTGTAATCACTTTGGAATCAGAAGAAGATTGCACATTACTGTCCCCTGCTTTGGTAACTTTCAGCGTGAAGCTGCCGACTCCGGTAACCTTAATGGTTCCACCGCTCAATACAGCACCGGTACCGTTATCGCTTTCAATCGACCATGAAACAGCGCCGCTTCCCTGTCCCCCGCTTGATGTAGGTCGATACGTATCCCCGTACATCATTGAATCCGAACTGTTAATGGAAATCGCAGGACTCTGCATCGGCAATTCACTGATCGTAATCGTCTTGGTTACGGTCTTATCGTTGTAATTCGTATTCCCGGCAACCGTAGCCTGTAACGTAAAGTTTCCGCTATTCAAAATCTTAAACTTATTACCACTGGAAATCTGAGCTGCAGTACCGCTGATAATCGTAAAGGTTTCACTTCCGCCGCTTTCATTACCGGATGTGGTAATGGCAATTTCTTGATTGGCACGGAAAGAATAATTCGCATCATTGGTGATTTGATAATTATCTTGATTTGCCTTGCCTACCACTATCGAAACATCTTTATTAAACGGCATATTATTGCCATCCGTACCGGAAATCGTAATATTGTAAGTACCCGCATTTAAATTGGAACCCTTCACCTTCAATGCGCCGCTGTTATCAATACTGAACTTAGAACTATCCGCACCGCTTACAGAAATACTGGCAATATTAGAAGTTTCCTCACCAGCCGGATATTGTAATGCCAAAGTACCGATTGTGCCGTTGACTACTGTATAAGCATCACGATAAACAAGATTCGTACTGTTTGGAGTAAATACCGCAGTCGGTGTCGGTTTATCCGTTACCTCAAACTTATATTCCTGTGAATTGCCATAGGCATCCTTTAATACCAATGTATAAGAGCCAACTTGCATCGTACTGCCGGAAGCAAAATCAGTAGTTTTACCTAACGCATCGGTAATGGTTGCCGAATAGGAATTCCATGACGATTGATTGCTTGGCACCGTCCATGAAACCGTATCCGTTGTCTTAATCTTATTGGTTACACTTGAATTATAACCGTTTAATTTTGGTGTGCCCTTATACAGATCAACGATAAATTCTTCCGTAATATTTCGAGTGGAATTGGTGAATATATACTTTCGGTAAATACGATCATTGCCTAAAGTAATATCAACTTGACTGTTAATGAAGTCCGTACATTCCGTTTCCGTACTGCCAAGCGGATCTTGAACCTTACAAGTAGCCGCTTGTCCGCTTGGCACAATAGTATTAATTCTAACATCGTTGTTATAACGTTCACCTGTTCCGTAAATAGAATTATCTGCAAGTTTTTGTCCTATTAGCTTTAAAGGAAGCTGAATTTTTAAAATACCACCATTAATTGTTGTCCTGCCATCTTCTAGCAAACCCAATCGTACCCCACAAACTGGAATAAGCTTTTTTATCGTATATGGAGGAGTAAGGGGAACACTATCAAAAAAATTATAAAACGTTTTATAGAAATCATTAAGATTTGTAACAGAAAAATCGCTAAAAATTTCATCTATCGTCCACTCAAAATTGTATTGTTTGTCATTAGCAAGAATAACCGATGAGCCATTTGGCCCTATATAAGCATAATAATTGATACTTGTAGGCTTTTTAGGAACAGCTACGGTCCCATGTTTTACTGCACCATATGCATTTCCAACACCATTTGGACCATAATGAGGTCCACATGTATAAACCGTCATATTTGACCCGTCATACTGTAACATTGTTATTATTGGCTTTCCAGATGAACTGGAATTGCCTCCTACAGAAAACACATCGTTTCGATTATCGATATCAACAATATTAGTTAATAAATCAGTTTGATTCTCTTCCGCATATAATTGAATTGGGGTAGTTACTTTTTGAAATACTTCATGCCCATCTGTGGCAAAACATCCCCAAGAAAACACTGTCCCATCTTTCTTTAACGCAAAAAGTGATGCTCCTGTATAATTTCCTGTCAATTTCTCCACGTTCTCTATATTAACTTTCGTGAATGTGCTACTTGACGTCGTTGTACCGTTTCCTAAAGCCCCATTCGTATTATCTCCACTTGCATATACATCACCGCTCTCAGTCACAATATAATTTGCCATTACAGTAGATAGCACTGACTTAATATTGGGGATACCGGGATCTACCATAATCGCATTGCGTGAATAGCCCGTTGAGGTTGTACCGTTACCAAATTGTCCAGCACTATTATATCCCCACACATAAAGTTTATTGTCATCTCGTAGTGCAATACCATTTGGGGTATTTCCACCACTTGAGCTTCCGGATATAGCTATAACATGATTCAGTGGTATCCCGGCTGTATCAAAAAGAACATCGGCTTCAATTTGCCATTCACCAACATTAGAGGCTAGTATCCCACTATCTATATTTGACTTATGCAATACATTATGATCAGCAGTAATAAAGTACGCATCCTGACCACCGCCTAATTTATCAGAGACTCTTTCAAATAAATCAAAATCAATAATCTTCTCCCCCTCATACGTATCTCCCTCTGCCGCATTCAATGAATTTGTCGTATTCTTTATTGCCGGTATGCCTATGGTTAGTGTCATAAGCAGACACAGAAAAATAACAATGCGTTTCTTCATAAAAATCTTCCTTTCTAGATATATCAAAGAATCGACATATTCTTAATACAAATTCTTTTTCTCCTGTCGATTAGGGAGTAATTCACATTAGTGACCGAAAACTGAGATAAAAGGTTTCAAAGTTTCTTAAAAATATCACTTTTTTATTTTTATTTGTGTTTACATATTTTAACAATAATAATTAATAATGATTTATTATTGGTGATATTTGTTATTTTATGAAATGATGAAGTGATATAAAAAGTATGATTTGATGCATTCATACTTTTTTAATTATTTTTGAATGTAAGAAATGCGTTTTCCCATCCTCTTGCTTTTAACATCTGATAGTATTGATCGCCTGTTTCTCGCAGTGCTTCGTAAATGACGGTTATAGCTTTGATTTCCTCTTCGCTCTTGGTTTTCATTTCTTGTTCGCTCACTGCCCAAGCTATGCAAATATAGTACGCCTCTTTAGAGGAATTGATGATCTTATCTTCGTAAGGATATTGACCGAATGGCTTTGACATGGTTTGTGATTCCTGCTTGATATAAGATGCTTCATTTATGTTGTTGGTTGTTTCCGCCTGTATCGCTTCGTTTTCCTTTGCCTGATTGTGATCGTAGATTGCCATCGCACCTCCGGATACTGCCAAGATAGCGAATGATGCCACACAAGCGACATTCACCGCCGATCCCATCATGAAACGGGATAGCTTTTGCTGAGCGGCCTCAAATACTTTTGCCAGTGAAAATACGGTAATTGTCGGCAACAGCGCATCCACATCAAAGGTAATATGACGCTGTTCCTGTTCTTCAAACAGTAAAATACGCTCTTTTAATTCCTGTTTGGCTCTGCGGCAGCGTGTTTTCACCGTCCCCAGCGGCAAGTCCAAATACGATGCAATTTCCTGCAGCTTCATTTGTTTCAAATATGCCAGCTCCAAAACCTCACGGTATTTCTCATTCATCTGTCCGATGATATTTCTCAATACTTCCTGTTCACTCGTATATTCATGTTCTTTCTGCGGCAGCATATAGCGGCGTTTCTCTTCATAACTCTGCTTGCTTTCTATTTTCGCAGGATCAATCGCATTTTCATTGCGGTTGCGATAAAACAGATTCACGCATTTGGAATGAATAATACGATTCAGCCAGCTGTAAAAAAACTGGGGATCCTGTAGTGATTGAATCGACTTATGAACTTGCAGAAAGCTTTCCTGCACAACGTCTTGCGCATCAGCCTGATTTTTGGTTAAACGATAAGCGATGGCCGTAGCTCTTGCATAATAGGTATGATAAAGCTCATCAAAAGCACTTTCATCTCCGGCTTGTAATCTTTTTACCAATTCAATTTCATGTGCCTGCACATCAATCACTCCTTTTTCTTACATTGTGATTATAACATCATCGTTTTTACTTGTAAATACAACGATAGTATGCAAATATTTCCAAAATAGTAAAAAAAGAGCATAAATAAAGCGCTTTTACAAAGTGAATACATTAATATTCATTTTATTTTTTATTACATAAGTAAATTTAGAGTAAATTTTCATAGAATTGTTGCGATAATATTTTGTTTAAAAAAAGTGCATCTAAGTCATGCATTATTTAGAAAGGCCAAAAGAAAAGATAGAAATCGCTTTAACAAAAAAATTGATTTCTATCCGTTTATCAAAAATAGGGGGATCATATTATTATCTAATAAGATAATTTAATGAATGTCGATTAATTTTACAGCTTTGATCAAAGCCTCTATCTAATGAATATTTATCAATCTCATTCGCTATCGCTGAATTGCTTATCACTTTAATTTCTCCTCCTTTTACCATTATAATTGAGCCATAAAAAATTGCCATATCCTATTGGATCAACCGCTATTCATCATAAAACACCTCCTTGCTTCGTTATGATCCTTTATCCCCCTATATTCTTATACACGCAAAAATTAAAAATCCCGAAAATTTTTATTAATTTTTATAAAATTTCATCATCTGTCATGGTTCACCATAAAAATGAAGCCTATAAAAAAATTATTACAAGAAGTATCCCGATCTGTTAAAGGGGCAGTGGGAAAAGGTAGTTGTGCAGATGATAGCCAATGAGTATGCTATGGATTTAAGAGGTAATATTATTGAAATCGCCCTTGCACATTGCGGTAAAGATGTAGAGATGGAATGGATAAACAAGACTGTTTAATCTTATCTAAGTGTCAAAGATTCATGGAATTAATATAGAAAAAAGACGGTAAAACAAATTGATGCATCAAGAATACATCATCTGTTTGGTACAGTCTTTTTTATTGTCTTATATATTTTAAAACATAATCGCATCAATCATATAAGCCGGATAATTCATTGCCTTAATGCGATGCGTTAACTCCTTTTCACTGAATGATTGATCATTAAAATCCACACAGAGAATACCTGTTTCACAATTTAATGCGACATGATGAATGGCTGTGATTTCTTTTAGGATCATATGAATACGCTTTTCATCCCATTCATTGATTGGACAATCAAGCGCATATTGGATGCTGACTTGTGCCATAAGACACCTCCTGTATTCAGTATTGCCGCTTTCTTCTTGGTTATGTGATAAAAAGCAGGAAATGTAATAGGCGTGATTATGACCAAATTGATATGGGCTCATATACTGAAGTGAGGTGATGATATGTGTACCATTTCTTTGGCGATGATCATCAAGGATGAAGAAGCGGTATTGGAGCGCTGTTTGCGTTGTGCCCTTCCCTTAGTCGATGAGATCGTTATTGTTGATACCGGAAGCAGTGATCACAGTATGGAGATTGCCAAACGCTATAGTGATTTTGTATATTCCTTTGATTGGCAGGATGATTTCGCCGCGGCACGCAACTATGCCTTTTCCCTTGCGACCATGGACTATATTTTATGGCTCGATGCCGATGATATTATAACCGAGGAAAATCAACAGAAATTTTTATCCTTAAAACAATCATTATCACCGCAAACCGATATCGTCATGATGAAATATCATGTCGGCTTTGATGAAAACGGCAAACCTAACTTCACCTATTATCGTGAACGCCTGATTCGCAACAATGAATCGTTTCGCTGGGAGGGAGCCATTCATGAAGCGATTACACCACACGGTGTCATAAAATATGCGGATATAGCGATTACCCATCAAAAAAATAAAGTTCATGATCCTGACCGCAATCTGCGTATTTTTGAAAAGCTGATTCGCAACGGAAAAGAATTATCACCGCGCGAACAATACTACTACGCTCGCGAGCTTTACTATCATAAGCAGTATGAAAAAGCAATTACGTGGTTTACCTCCTGTATTGTTCATCCTGACACATGGATTGAAAATCGCATTGATGCCTGTCGGTTACGCAGCTATTGTTATATGGCTTTGAATCAGCTTCATCAGGCACTATGCTCGTTAACGGAAAGCTTTGCTTACGATGTACCTCGGGCAGAAACCTGTTGTGATATTGCCACAATCCTGCTTCAGGAAAACAAGCTTGATGCGGCGATCTATTGGTACGAACAAGCCCGCACCTGTGTTCCGGATGAAACAAGCGGTGCTTTCGTGCAACGGGATTGTTACGACTTTATTCCCAATCTACAGCTAAGTGTCTGTTACGATCGCAAGCACGAATATGAAAAAGCGCTGCTATGCCATAAAAGAGCCGCCGACTGTAAACCGAATCATCCGCTGATACAAAAAAATGCAGCGTATTTTGAAACGCTGCCTACTTATGATAAGGCAAATGATGAAGAATCGTAAAAGCACGATAGATCTGTTCATATAAAAGCACTCGTACAAGCTGATGGGGAAAGGTTAATGAGGACAGCTGCCAGCGAAAGTTCGCCCTTTGCCTTACTGCCTCACTCACACCCAAAGAACCACCGATGACAAATACCATATCCCCGCTTTCATACGTTTGAATGCGGTCAATCTTATCTGCCAATGCTTCACTGCTCAACATCACTCCCTGTAAATCCAATAGAATTACAAAATCGCTGGGACGGATCTTTTTCAAAATCCGCTCACCCTCACGTTCCTTCACCTGCACGATCTGTGCCGCAGATAATGACTGCGGTGCGACTTCGTCTGCCACTTCCAACAATTCTGATTTTACCAATGGCGAAAGCCGCCTTTGATATTCGCTGATCAACATGCGCATTTCCTTTTCACGGCACTTGCCAACCGCAATGATCCGCATCATTCTAACGTAACCTCAATCTGCACTTCTTTGCCATCACGACGCAGCGTCAATATCGCCCTATCGCCGACTTGCTTGGCATAAAGAGCCTGACGGAAGTTTTTCATTGAGGTGATTTCCGTATCATCCAGTTTCACGATAATATCGCCGGTTTGTACATCAGCTTTTTGGGCGGGTCCACCGCGATTTACCCGCGTAACCATAATTCCCTCTTCATCCTCAATGCCTTCACGCATGCGCTGGAAAATGCTGAGCTGGGATAAATCCACCGCATTGATGCCGAGATTAGGACGAACGACCTTGCCGTTTTGTTCCAGCTGATTCACGATCGGTATGACTTCATTAATCGGAATGGCAAAACCGAAACCCTCAACATCGGTATCAGTAATCTTCATCGAATTGATGCCGATCAGTTCTCCTGCCATATTGATGAGCGGCCCTCCGCTGTTACCCGGATTGATTGCCGCATCAATCTGAAATACGTTCATATCCCAATCCTGGGAAGAGGATACAGTACGGTTTGTTCCTGAAATCAAGCCGCCTGACACACTGCCTTGATATTGAACGCCGAGCGGGCTGCCCATCGCAATGACATATTCACCTTTATTCACCAGCGAGGAATCTCCGATCGTAAAGGCTTCTACTTTATTATTTGTCTTTACCTTTAACAATGCCAAGTCAGTTAAAGTATCGCTGCCGACAATCGTTCCTGTTGCCGTTGTTTGATCCGCAAAGGTGATGTTGACACCGGTGCCTTTTTCAATGACATGAGCATTGGTGATGACATACACTTCATCCTTTTCAATTTTATAAATCGCTCCGCTACCCGAACCGATTTCCTGATCATGATAGGTAGAAATCACTGTTACAACTTTATTTTCGCTTTTCCCTACCAATTCGCTAACATCACTGGTAATTTCTGTACGCCCACTATAAATCGTTCCACTTGTCGTGTTGGTGCCAAAAGCATTCGATTGCGTTTTCATCGTATAGATTTCAAAAGTTAATACAAGATTCCACCCTAACAGCATCAGCAGTACTATGGTCGTTAGCTTTTTCATCGCTGATCTCCTCCTACATGAATGCCAAATTGTTCCGCGGCATGGATGCGCAGCTGATTGGATGGCAAATCCTTGCGCTTCAGTTCCTTCATTAACGTATCCACAGCCAGCTGACGATGGTTGCCCTCCTGTGAAATATGCGCTAATACAATTTCCTTGGTTTTATCACCGATCACCTGTGTCAGCACATGAGCGCTGTCCTCATTGCACAAATGACCGTAGTCATTGATAATGCGCTGTTTGACAAACACCGGGCGGCTTGTCTGCATCAACATTTCAATGTCGTGGTTGCTTTCAAAAACATAATAATTGGCATTGACCAAATAAGGCATTACATCCTGGCGGATATAGCCCGTATCGGTAACGTAGACCATTTTCCCGAATTCACCCTCCAATACAAAACCGACGGTGCCTTCACAATCATGACTCATCGGCAATATCGTTATATTCAAATCCTTGATGCGGATTTGATCATAAGGACGCAAGGAATGGGCATTGTTTCGCTCCAATTTTGCACAAGAAAACGCCGGCAGCGATTCAAACATTTTCAGCTGTGAAACGTGATCCTTATGCGTATGGGTAACCAACAAGGCATCGGCCTTCTGATATTGATAATGAAGCCGAGCAAAGCAATCGTTAAGATAACGCCGAGTAGTACCGCAATCTATAATAATTTGAGTTTCGCCTGCTTTGATCAGACAACAGTTGCCCTTTGATCCGCTGGCTAATAATGCGAACTTCATCATCGTCCTACCATCGTTTCCGGATCGATACGAACGCCGTTACGGCGAATTTCAAAGTGAACATGGGGACCGGTCGCAAAGCCCGTCATGCCAATATCGCCGATCGGTTCGCCTTGCTGGACTACGGTACCAACCGAATAATAACCGGGACCGCTCATATGTCCATAGTATGTCTGATAACCGTTATTGTGATCAATGACTACGTTATAGCCGCCAATATAATCATATGTGTTTTGAATAATTGTACCGCGATCACTTGCCAAAACCTGTCCATAAAAATTATAGCGGTTTTGAACATCGGTTGCGGCATGTCCGCTGTAACAATACCAGCTGCATGTAATGGAAGCGACCTCTACCGGCCAACGGAAATGCCCACTTCCGATATGCGGGAACACCTTGGTACCCACACGCTTCACTTCGCGAACCGGCTGCTTGGTGATAATGCTGGAAATCTTTTTACCGTTACCGGTGCTTTGTCCATTCACAAAGGTTTCTTGATACCGAGCATTTTCACTGCCCAGCTCCTGCTTTGTATCGATGATTTCGATGCCTTCTCGCAGTGTGTCATCATAAACAATCAGCGTGGATTCTGGATACACAGTCTCCTCTACTTGATTCTCCTTTACCACTTCAAAATGAATCGGGCTGTTAATCGGTGTCACATTTAACTGCGTTCCCACCTTTACCAGTTGATTCTCACTGACGAGAACATCGGAATTCAGCGATAAAAGGTGGTTAACGGAAATCTGATTCAACCATGCGATACCTTGTATCGTATCATATTCCTTCGTCTTATAATATTTGGTTTCCCCATCATAGCCATAGCTTAAAATCTTAGATACTTCTTCTTTATTCTTGGCAATTTTAGCGATAGGCGCTAAACCTTTGGAGATATTCATATCCTCTTTAAAGTCAGCACTGTCCACTCGGGTACCGTATTCATGATTGCCCAGCTCCGGCACACTGCTTCCGTTACTGATCAAATCATAGGAGGTTTTATCAATAAAGTTCAGCGCAAAGTCCTCTTTAGCCTCCAAAAAATCATCGACATTTTTAACATAGATCACTTCACCGTTGGAGAATTCAATCTTATTCGCCTCCACACTGAATAAGTCATTCTCATCAATGTATGCCAGAATTTCATCATCTTTATCTTCATACATGAAATATGTGACTTCTTCTACGATATGTACATCCTCTCCCAATCCCAGCTTGGTATTGGGAAAATATTCCTGATAGCGGTTCTTATATACCGTGTTCATTAACAGATTTAGTTTATTCACATCATGTATTACACCGATGATCTGATCCTCATAGTAAATCACATAATTTATTTTTTCTTCCTCAGTGGTGGCAATCACCTTTTGCGGTATGATCGCATCCTCATTGTTAAATACTTGTGCCGCATTGCCGGAAATTGCCTGCGGTTTCAGAAATGGTGCGGCAAAGGTCAGTAAAGCAGCGATCACAACAGATCCCAGCAGCGCATATCCCTGTTTCACACCATCCCCTCCTTTCTACATCGTTTCTGTATAATTATAGAATGCGGAAATACTTTTGGCAAAGGCCAATTCCACTCTCCCCGTTGCGCCGTTACGATGCTTGGCAATATCGACATCGGTACGCTCCGGTGCATTTTGTTGTTCCTCGGTTTTATCCTTGTTATAGTAATCATCACGATACAGGAACATGACAATATCCGCATCCTGTTCAATCGAGCCGGATTCGCGTAAATCCGAAAGCATCGGATGCTTATTGGGTCTTGTTTCCACCGCACGTGATAACTGCGATAAGGCAATGACCGGACAGTTCATCTCACGTGCCAATCCCTTCAAAGAACGGGAGATTTCCGAGATTTCCTGTTGGCGGTTATCCCCCATATTGCGATGACTGCCGCTGATCAGCTGCAAGTAATCGATCACCACGAGATCCAAGCCATGCTCGCTTTTTAATTTACGGCATTTAGAATAGATTTCCGCAATTTTCAAATTGGAGGAATCATCAATATAGATTTTTGCCGCACTCAGTTCCGTAGCCGCTTCATTGATTTTATTAAAATCTTCATCACTCATATTACCGGACCGAAGCTTGCTGGATTCAATACCGCTTTTGGCACTCATAATACGCTTCATTAAGGCCTGTGCCGGCATTTCCAAGGAAAAGATCGCCACAGCGCCGCTATTGTAATAAGATGCATGCAACAAAAGATTCAGCGCAAAAGCCGTTTTTCCCATCGCCGGACGCGCTGCCAGAATGATCAAATCGCCGCGCTGGAATCCGTTTGTCATACGATCCAAATCGATATAGCCGGTTTTTACACCGGTAATGTGATCCGTAGTCGTACGCAGGCGCGTTAACTCCGCAATGACTTCAGAAATGACCTCACGACTGCTTTGAAATTCCGTAGCCTTGCGCGAGCGCGTGACCTGTAAAATATCATGTTCGGCCTGATCCATGATGTCATCCAATTCGTTTTCCGTCTCATATCCATTCGCCGCGATTTTCTCCGCTGTTTCAATCAAGCGACGTAAATGGGCGCGGTTTTTAATCAATTCGATATAATGCACGCTGTTCACGGAAGATACCGCCGTATCCGACAGCTTTAAAATATAATCGGCACCGCCGACCAAATGCAATTCCTCACTGTCCTGTAAGCGTGTAATGAGTGAAGTCGCATCAATCGGCTTGCCGGTATCATTCAAATATTCCATCGCATGAAAAATGCGCTGATGAATATCAGGATAAAAATCCTCTTTCACCAGGCCTTGATCAAATACGGTTCGTACAACCCCCGGATATACAAGCATCGCACCTAAAATTGCCTGTTCCGCCTCATTGCTGTGCGGTAATTCTTTCTTCATTCGTTCACCTACTCGCTGACATGGACATGAATGGTACCGATCACCTTGTTTTTATATAAGTCTACCTTTACATCGGTATAGCCAAGCGAGACAATCGGTACACCGTCCAAAACCTTTCGCTTATCAATTTTTATTTGATACTGACTCATAAGCTGCTCGACAATTTGTTTCGTGGATACACTGCCGAACACCTTACCATCCTTGCCACTCTTTACAGTAAATTCCAGCGTGATTTTTTCCAGCTGCTTCTGAATTTTTTGCGCATCTGCTTCCAGCTGTTTCTCCTGTAATGCCTGCTGTAAATTCTGCTCATCCAGAATTTCCATAGACTTTTTCGTCACCTCCACCGCAAGATGACGTCGCACGAGATAATTGCGACCATAGCCGTCCGCAACCGTGACAATATCGCCCTTTTTCCCTAATTTACTCACATCTTCAAGCAAAATGAGTTTCATATTACTGTTCCTCCTGTTCCATCAAATACTGATCGATCGTCTTTTTCAATTCCGTTTCCATGTCCGATACTTTGGCTTGTTCACGTGACAAGGCCGCCGCGCTGAAGTGTCCGCCGCCATTCATCTTTTCCATGATTACCTGTACGTTTACACTTCCTTTGGAGCGTGAAGAAATCGCGACGATATCCGTTCCGGTATAAGCGATGACAAAGCTGGCTTCAATACCTTTAATATTTAACAACTGATCCGCTACCTTAGACATAATCGTACGATGAAAGACGCGTGGATCAGTCACTGCCGCAATCATCATCTGTTTTTGATAGATTTTAGCATACTTCATGATATTTGTCTGTTCTTCAAATTCATCAAAATTTTCTTTTAACATATTTTCTGCCTGCATCGCATTGATGCCGATCTTACGCAAATACGCTGCCGCCTCAAAGGTACGGCTTCCGGTACGCATCTTAAAGCGGTTGGTATCCACAAGAATACCGGTATACATCAAGGTTGCCTCTTCTTCCGATAAATTGACCTTATTGGATTGATACGGCAAGAACTCCGTTATCAGCTCGCACACCGAGGAAGCGCTGCTTTCAATGTAGATTAACAGCGGATTATCAATGAAATTCTCACCACGGCGATGATGATCAATAATCATCACCTGTTCTGCGGCTTCAAGTGTCAACGGCGCACCGCACTGATTGGGAGAATTATGATCTACGACAATCACAAGATCCTTATCGGTAATCATGCGGGAAGCCTTCTCATCATCCAAAAACGTATGGCGCTCGCTTAAATGATCATGATAAAGCTGTAAGGCTTCCTGTAACTGTCCTTCAATACCGCCACTTTTACTTACAATATAAGCCGGCACTTCGTAGGCGTTACATAAACGGCTTACACCGATTGCCGCTCCCATACAGTCAAAATCCATTTCCTTATGGCCGAGAATAAATACGCGTTCTGCCTCCAGCGTAGCTTCCTTGATCGCCTGTGCCATGACGCGTACTCGCACCTTACTGCGCTTTTCCTTGGCCTCACTGTTGCCGCCGAAGTACTTTACATTCTCACCGTACTTCTTCACAGCCACCTGATCACCGCCACGGCTTTGCGCCAGTTCTAACAAGTCATTGACCATCTGATCCAGCAGGCGATAATCGGTAGTACCATGTGCATATGACATGGAAAGCGTGACAGATACATCAATTTCCTCCGCCGCTGTGCGAATGTCATTTAAAATGGAAAAGCGATCACGAACAATTTCCGTATAAATACGTTCATCCAAAATAACCAAAAAACGATCGGAACGCAGTCTTCTCACAAACATCCCAAACTTTTTCGCCCAATCCAATACCGGCTGACGCAGATTGGTGTTGATCAGAGCCATCTTCGCCTCATCCTCGTATTGTTGTAATTCGATATAATTATCAAGCTGTAATAAGCCGACCACCAAAGACTCCTGTGCATATTTATTTTTCAGTTCAGTAAAATCCGTCACATCGCGAACATACAGCACCTGCGCATTATCCTTGCGGGTAATCTCATAAATCCGATCATGATCCTTACCGATGACCTCATCCACATCATCCTGAAACAACTGATTCACTTCCGGTATCCATGTAGACAGCTTCTTCCCCACCACATTGATTTTGCGCTCACTCAACACATCGTTGATCCACGTGGCGACATAGCCTTCATCATAGGTAATAATGCCAATCTCACCGAAATTCAAGGCATCCTTGGCATCATTGCCCAAAATACGTGAAATATCAATATCACGGGATTCTTTTTCACTTTGAAAGCGATATATAATCCATACGATCATGACGATATTGACAAGCAGCATCAGCCATAAGATATAGTGATGAAGCTCCATGCCTGAAACTTCAAACATGACCGCAGCCGCCAGTTCAGCCAGTACGAGTATTCCGATCTGTACTTTAAGATTTTCCAAGCGTTCCATTGGTTACACCTCGTTTCCATTTTCGCCGCAGTTCACTCATAATGCTGGCTACAGCGAAAAAGGCCATCAGCCATCTTGTCCATGACAGCATCATCATTCCTACACACAACAGCGTCAATACCATGCCTAGATAGGAACGGCGCATCAGGATCGCAAAGCACATCGCGTCCATGATGCATTCCGCCAGCAGCACGAGTAAATCAATAACATAGATGGCGATAATGAATATTAATATATTACCCTCTAATTTTAACACATTTCGCAGTAAAAATAACAGCCAAATGATAATACTGATCCAGCCCACTGCCTTAGGCATGGCGCAGTCAAAGATGCTTTTCAGCTGCGGCGCCTGTAATTTCATTCGCCGCAATATCACCACTGCCAGTAAATGAACGCAAATCGTTTGTAAAATTGAGCTTAAAACCGTTAAAATCACCGTAACACAAAAGGTTAGCTGTACGATGTTAACATTTCCTAGATTTAAATATTCCCCCATCTGCTGAGCCAGCATCAAATCCTCATTGACATCATAGCCGAACACACTCGCAAATAAAATCGTCGTTATGATATATGAGGTGAGCGTAAATACAAAGGTGAGCACTAACAGCACGATATTGGCCCATTGACTGCGTACCCCCTGACCATACACAACCCCGCACAATAAAGCAGAAGCAAGATAAAATATTGTCGTTGGCATGGAAATCATCACCGATAACAATAGCATAGCGACGCTGGGAACCAATGCGGCTTTCCAGCCGTATTTCACCGTGTAGATGAGCACCGGAAACGAAAGCAGCCAATACATCATGAGCTCCAGCATTCCCGCTAACTGCTGATTGATAAACAGAAACAACCCGACAATGGCTACCATCATAGCCCCTTCGGTAATTCTACGGGTCGATGTATTCATATTTTATCCTCCTTCTGCCTCACTAAGGCAAAATAGAATAAAACCTCCACCGCACGGATGAAGGTTTTTTATTTATTCGCTGACGTAAGGAAGCAGTGCCATCTGACGTGCACGCTTAATCGCGGTTGCCAGCATTCGCTGATATTTTGCGCGCGTTCCGGTAACACGGCGCGGCACAATTTTTCCGTTAGCGGAAATATAGCGTTTCAATAATTCTACGTCCTTATAATCAATATACTCGATTTTATTTTTCGTAAAGTAGCAAACTTTCTTGCGTCCCATACGCTGTTTTCTAAATGCCATAATTGAATATCTCCTTTCTGTTAAAACGGTAAATCATCACTTGCGATATCCAAGGTATCAGTGCTTGAAAAATCCGAATCAAAGCTGTCATTCACCGGCTGATCCGGCTGATAGCCGCCTTGATTCTGGCTCATAACGTTCTCCTGCGGCACATATCCGTTTTGTTCCGCAGCCGCCTTTTTGCTTTCTAAAAACTGCACGCTGTCCGCAACGACTTCCGTCACATAAACACGCTTGCCGTCTTTGTCATCATAATTGCGGGTTTGAATTCGCCCTTCCAATCCAAGCAAAGCACCTTTTTTTACATACTGCGCCATGAAATCTGCTGTTTTGTTCCATGCGACACAGCTGATAAAATCAGCATCCTGTCCCTGAGATGGAACACGGCGATTACAAGCGATGGTGAAAGATACGACGGATGTTCCCGACTGCGTTTTGCGCAGCAGCGGATCTCTAGTAATCCGTCCGACTAAAACGACTCGATTAATCATAATTCAACCTCGCTTACGCTTCACCCTGCGTTTTTACGATCAGGTAACGCACGATATTCGGATTGATGCGAGTCAAACGATCAAATTCTTGAATACCTTCATTGTTAGCAGTTACATTTACCACAACATAGTACCCTTTGTTCATGTGCTTGATTTCATACGCGAACTCTTTCACGCCCCACTCATCCACTTTGTCAATGGATCCGCTATGGTCAGTGATGATTTTGTGCATATCCTCCATCACCTTTGCGCGGGCGGCATCGTCCAATGATGCGTTCACGATGTACATGATTTCATATTTCTTCATACTGTACACCTCCTTATGGTCTGTAGGCCCTATCCCAGATAGAGCAAGGAGTAGAGATATTCTACCCATTTTAAAATTATAGCAGTTTTCACGCTCTAAGTAAACAGTTTTTTTACTTTTCCTTATGAGGGCGCATAAAATCCAAGCGCACCAATTTTTTCCCATTGGGTAAAGCCAGCTCACTGCGCAGTCGTTGATGATAGCCAATCGCATGCATCGCTTCTGATAACGAATGCTCTGTTAACGAATGATGGATCTCATCCAGTCGATCAAAGACATGCCGGAATGGTGAAGCGGAAACAAACGCCGCATCCGAATTGATTTGAATCACACACGATACATAGGATGGCTTTACCTGTTTCACCGTATTTTGAAAGCAGTCGTACCCGATATATTCGATCAAAAGATCGGCAATTAACAAGTCTGTCTCAGGCAAAATAACATCCGCTTCACTTAGATCACAACATATGGTTTCATAAGTCCCAAGCAGCTGTGGATAACGCTTGACGCTTTCTGCCAAATAATCACTGTTAATATCGATACCGTAAACCTTGTCAAAGATATGCGGATCGATATGCTCCAAGCCATTTCCACCGGCAACCCCTAATATCATAACCGTTTTGGCCGGATAAGCAATGAACTGTTCCTTCATGATTTCATTCAGCTTAGGAAGCTGTTGTACATCATCTAGGCACATATGATTTTCATAATCACGAAGATCAATATCCTGCCATGGATGATTACGCCTTTCACCATATTTCATTTTACTAGTCTTTTCCGCTATTCATGCTTATGCTTCAATACATGAACTAACTGCTTCCATTTTAAAGTATTGCCATAAGAAAGCGTGCCGCGACGATACAGCTTCGCGCCTACCCATCCCATTAGTAGCGTTGTGACAGCCAGAATGAGCAGTGATATGAGCATCTGCATCGTTGATACACTTCCCATAGCTACGTTCACAAACATACACATCCATGAGGAAAGGGGAACATACATCATCACCTGTGCCAATAAGCTGTCCGGCATACTCAACGTAAACATACTGATCATGAATACACCGATGATTAACAGCTGAACCGGCAAGGTTGCGCCGTTCACTTCCTCGACCTTGGAACACATCGCGCCAATCGCACCGAAAATAAAGCTGAATAATAAATAACCCAAAATTCCGAATACCGCAAATGTCGTTAAGACTGTAGAAGGAATTTGTAAATACGGATCCAGCATATGATTCAAGCTATCGGCATTCACTTGATAAGCTGCCAATACCGAACCGATCATAATCGCCGTCTGAATTACACCGGCAATAGCACCCGCAATCACCTTACCGAAGATGAGGGCATTGGGAGAACAGCTGGTCGTCAAGATTTCAATGGCGCGGTTGCTTTTCTCACTGGCAACCCCAACACCGATCTGATTGCCGTAAATCAATATCATCATATACAGAATAAAAATCAAAATATACGTATAAAAATAATTACTTGAGCCATCAGTACCCAATACTGTTATTTCTCCACTCACAGGGGTTTGATATATCTGTTGGATCATTGTGGCATCATATCCAAGCTTCGCACATTCACTCATTTGATACTGAGTCTGTAATAATGACTCGAAGTGATCACTCGTCATATCCGTCAAAGATGAATTCTTTACATAATACGTATAATGAAGGTCATCATGAATTTCAAAGCCGGCATCGGCAGTCTCATCATGGATCCCCTGCTTAAGTGCATTTAAATCCGATGTCATTTTAATCTCATAATTAGGAAAGAATTGCTTAAACAACCCTTCATCCTTTAAAACATGCTTGTCATCCACAATCATAATGACTGCGGACGCTTCATCCACGATTTCTGTGTTATCACCATTTGTCACCGCGTTATGAGAATCATCGCTCTCATCCATTTGTAATAAAGAAGGCAGCGCCATTAACAGAAATGCACCGATGATGACCAATACGGTAGAAATGACAAACGATTTCTTTTTTAACATCGTTGCCAATTCAAATTTCAATACAATGAAAAAGTCCTTCATTCCTCATCACCTGCCTTTGCGACAAAAATATCCGTTAAAGAAGCCTCATAAACCGCAAACTGTTCCACATCCACATGATGCATCATAAGACGCTGTAATAAATCATTTTTGTGTGCGGGGTCATATAATTCCACAATGATATCATTCGCTCTTTCCTGATAAATCGTAAGCAGATCGCCGCATTCGTTTTGTAAGAAAGTGCGAAATGTTTGCCGATCGGGAGTTAAAGCAGAAAGGATCAAGCGATTCTCTCCATATGCCTTTTTCAACTGTTTCAAATTTCCTTCTAACACCACATCACCATGATGCAAAATGACGATGTCCTCACAGAATTCTTCTACATAATTCATCTGATGAGAGGAGAAAATCACTAGCTTTCCTGCGACGATTTGTTCCTGGACCACTTCTTTTAAAATTTGCGAATTAACCGGATCCAGGCCGGAAAAAGGTTCATCCAAAATAATAATGTCGGGATCACACATCAGCGTCTGTGCCAGTTGTACCTTTTGTTGATTTCCCTTGCTTAACGTATCAAGAATGCGATTCTCATATTCGCCAATTCCTAAACGGTTCAGCCATTTCTTTAAATTACTTTTTGCCGCAGCACGAGATAGTCCCCTCAGTGTTGCTAAATAAATCAGCTGTTCCGATACTTTCTTTTTCGGATAGAGACCGCGCTCCTCCGGCAAATAGCCAATGTTATAATCCTTGGCATGAAATGGCTTACCATCCATCATGATTTCACCGTGAGTTGCTTTGAACACATCCATAAGAATGCGAATGGTTGTTGATTTTCCGGCACCGTTGCGCCCTAACAATCCCAAGGCCTTTCCGGAAGAAATTGTAAAAGATACGCCATGCAGAACTTCTTTACCATCAAAGCTTTTATGTAAGCCTTTTACTTCCAATTTCATTACTTATTCCTCCTTGTGCATACCATTATAATACAAAATACAGCATTAGAGAATCACAAATTTGAATTTCCGTTATACCTCTTCAAATACATCTGATAAATCACATTGTAGCGCTGCCGCAATCGCTTTCGCACGAATCGGATAAATGCTACCGAAGGCCCCCATTTCGATACGGCAAATCGCATTATCCGGTAACCCGCATTTAATGGATAACTGCCGCTGACTCAGATTCATCATCAGACGACGCTTTTTAATCTCTTGTTCTTTTGGAATCAGCATACTTACACCTCCCATATTATACATATGTATAATATATGATCATCTTATATCATTGTATATTATACATATGTGAATGTCAATATATGTTTCTTTATTTTACATTGTACGTACGTAAAGGTTCTGTTATACTTTAGCTATAACAGTAGGAAAAGGTGATCTGTTTATGGATGATAAAGAACAATTTGCGCTGACATTAAAAGCACTGCGAGAGGCATCCGGATTGACTCAACGAGAACTGGCAGAGGAAACCAAAATCAGCTTATCGGCAATCGTGGCTTATGAAAACAAACAACGGGAACCCAATTCCCGCAATATGGCTATTCTTGAACGTTTCTTTCATGTCTCGGGAGATGATTTGCGCGGAGGTATTTTACTGCATCAGCACGATGCATTAAATCATCGCGAAGACTTGCCTCTGCTATCCTCTTTGATGCGTGATATTCTTGCAGTCACCAAAGTCAAAAGCGAGCACAGTCAACTTCAGATTGAGCAAATTCTCATGCAGCTGCTTAAGATTTTACGCATGGAAGATGAAGCCATGATGAACGTATTACTTGATATGGCAGATATGGATTTTCGCAATTTGCGTCAAGGTATGGAAAAAGCATTGGAAATTCAAAAAACGAATAACCATAATCCATAATCCTATCGAATATCAAATTCACTGTTCATGATAATCATGTCCATTATATTTTTATGGACATGTTTTTTTATGCAAGGTTAATATGAATTTTACGCTGGTCTATCCCCTTATGCTCTAAAGGCGCATCCAACAGCATGAAAAAAAGCGGCCTGCCAATATTGACAAACCACTTTTAATCTTTTCTGAACTTATGAATGCTTAGAGTTTAGCCCTTATTATTTTCTACAGCGCCTTTCTCTTTTTGCTTCATATACAGGAATGCTCCGATAACAGCACCACTAAGGATCACTACGGTTACATATGGCCATACATTCGTTGTATCACCTGTATTTGTAGAAGCCGGTTGTTTTCCGCTTGCGATATCCTGTTCGAGTTTTTCATCCACACTGTTCTTGGCAATAGGTACCAGTGCACCAATTGCATTTTCTAATTCTGCCAGTGCTTGTACAATCTGCTCGTTAGTAGAGTTCGGATCTTTTAAAATCTTTTTCGCATTTTCGAGCGCTTCCAGCATGGCATTATAGCTTTCTTCCGTATAATCACCCTTCGGCAAATTCTCCGCAGTCTTGATCATTTCCAAAAGCTTCTTTGCTTCCTCACCCGGACGATTCGGATATTCTGAATCATTGCCATCTGAGATAGTAACCTCTGGATAATCAGCCAAAGCTACAGTTTCTTCTCCAGAGCCATACACTGCTGTTAAAGAATCTTCCCCAACGGAAACCTTAAAATTCTTTCCCGCACTGATTGTCCCAATCTCAATCGTTTCTTCATCATCCGCAAACAACGGTGTTGTTCCGGAAACATAGATATTCAGTGTATTGGTATCCTTTGAATAACGATATTCAGTAACCTTAGCTTTTTGTTTGATGGCTTCCGCAAAGGTAAACGACACAGTATCCTCGCTGATGTTTCTTTGTTCCACCAATAATGAAACCTTTACCGTAGAGATTTGCTCTTTGGCACCGTTAGGCATCGTCAGGGAAACCTTTGCTTTGTCATCTGTTGTTTCTGTGACCGTAACAGATTCTTTTGTTTCTGCTGCTTTAATCGGTGTTGGCAGCACTGCGATAAACGTGAACACTGCCACAATCAAGCTTATCATATATTTCTTCATGTTCTTCTCCTTTTATCGCTGCTGTCTAATTACCCAGCTGTATATCGGGCAACGTTGTCGGTACAGTTTCAAATAAGGAATCACTTACCAATCGCTGTCCTTCATTTGTTAAAGCATTATCAACACGATACAATTCAGCACGCACCTGTTTGACTGCGCTGATATCAGTACCCGGATCCAGCCAATAAATCCATGTTCCGTCATTGACATCCTGAATATTTCCGGTTGTCGGAACATCGGCCAGAATAGTCTGATAAGCCTTTATATCACCATCATTGTCTCTTCCTCCGACAATATTTCCATCCTGATCATAAAGGATGACAACATTATATGCCGGGTTACCTTTATAGGTACCGGTAAAGACAATAGCATCTTTCGGAATTACATCATCCTCATTCTTACCATATTTGTAATCTGCTGTCAATTTGCCGATCGCAACGGTGCTGTCACCGGCGCGACGGAAATCTACATTATCACCGGTTACACTTAATGCATCCAGTTCAGAGATGGCAATTTCCGTATTTGTCGGAGCCTTAATCACAAGTTTCATCGCACTTGTGTTGTAAATAGCAACATTATCCAGACCATCCTTACCGAAGTATACAGTCTGATCGCTGCTTCCGTTAAAGGTTCCGCTTGCCGCCTTGACCCAGTTTCCATCGCTCTCGCGAACATAAATTTCATAATCCGTGATCGCTGTGCCGGTCTTTACGGTGTACTTGAAGCCGGTTACCGCATGAATACGGTTGAATTCCATAATAACTTCTGCTCCGGATTCCGCTGTGCCGGTATAAGTTGTATTGCTGTCGTTATCAAAGGCCTTCATGATTGGTGCTTCCAATTCCGGACCGCAAGGCGTATTGTCATCGCCATTTCCTGCATCTGCCACATTGGTTGCCTCGATATTGTTTGTTGTAACCGTCCAATAAGACTTATCAATGTTGCCTTTATGCTCAATTTTGAGCGGCGCAAGTGTCTTCACTGCAGAGCGGTTCAAGTATTTATCAATTACAGTAACTTCGTACGTTACAACACGATTATTCATGGTAGTGATATGATCGCTGAACGTATTTTCTGTCGTGAAGCCTGCCAATTCTTTTTCTACTTCACCGTTAGAAGTAATGCAACGTACAATCTCATAACCAAGCACATCATCACTTGGAAGTGTTGATGACAAGGTGAAGTCAACCTGACTAGCTTCGTTCGCATTGATCGACGCTGTTGTACTTGCATCTACCGCTGCTACGTTTCCATCCGTACCAAGACTGCTGCCACTGTGAGTCAGTCGGTAAACGCGGGAATCATCGTTCGCATAGTAGATTGCTCTTGTTTCTTTCGGGAACTGTTTTGCATAAGCAACGGTTCCTGCATCCGGTGTCATACCCCAGCGTTCAAAGAATTCCAGAATATTCTTCTCTGCAGCGGCACATCCCAAACGCATCAGTGTCTGATCTTTGTCAGAGCCAAGCGTCAGTGCCACACCGCCTGGTTTCGGCGCATTGGCAGGAGTTCTTGAATACGAATCCACACGGGCAAAGAACAGGTTGGCTAACTGGTCTTTATGATCTGCATACGTCTTGTAGTTGTATCCATTGTCATATGCAAGATGCAGCTGCCAGTACATTCCCAGCTGGGTAAATACGTTGCCGGCACGTCCCTTGGTATTGGATGTTACCTTATCAAACACCTTGCGATATTGGAAACGAACGCTATCATTCGTATCTTTTGCCTGGGCAAGAACAGAGAAATAGTTGTTCGTAATTTCGGCAACCGCATAGGATCCCTGGTTAATGCAGTGTCCGATTTCATGAGCAATACCCCATCCGAAGTAACTGCCGCTCACCCATTTACCATTTGCATCGGTTTGAACCGGCGCACTTCTTACCATACCAGGAGTCGATCCCCATTCAATACCGATATGGTTTCCGGAAGCGTACATGAATGCTCCCGCAAACATTCTCTGATAACGGATATTCAAATGGCTAACAGGGAATTTATCAATCGCATTCGCAGCGCTGTTATTCAATCCCTTATGCTGATAGAACAGGTTCATCATCTCTTCCATCGCATCCATTGAACCCAATACTTTCTGAGCCCGCTGTTCAAGCGTACCGCTGCCGCTTCCCGCCACAATCTGCTGAGCCGGTAATGAGAACATCATCGTATCCAGCATAATATCTGTAGCGCCTAAGATACAGTTCTGAGTGTCAAAGTCATATTGTACAAGCTTATTGTCGGAATTCTTATGAACGTTGTCATGTTCTGTCTGCATCTGAGCCACATACGTATCCAGACTTTTCAAATAAGCTTTAACGCGATTTAAACGTTCGCCTGCATCACTTACCTGATACAAATCCAGAATCGGAACCTCAGTACCGCCGCTGACACGAACAGAATATTTATCGTTGGCGCTGTCGCCGGTATATTGAACATACAGAGCACCGCCGGATTCTACATCCGTACTTGCCATGCGCGGAATGGTAATATCGTTTCTACCGATTTTCAGGTTGGCAATAGATTTGCCCATTGTGGTAGCTTCCGCATGATACTGTGTCGCTATTAGCTGCAAATTTGTGCTGTCGCCGGTCTTTTTCGTATTATGACCGACATAAACAGTGATCTGTTCTCCGGCCGGTACGCTGACACCAAGCGGCTGCCAAGCGTTCAAACCGCCAAAGCCGCGATTTACATCTTTCGTAGTAATCGTATTATGAACCTTGATCGGATCTGAAAGAACCGAATTCAAAATATCTTCTGCTGTCTTTAATTCTCTTTCAAGCTTATCCTTATCCGGATGATATTCACCGCAATCCGGATCCGGTGTATTGATGCGTGTTCTCAAATCATCAATTGTTTTCTGATTCACATCATCTCTTAATACGGTATGGAGATCATCCACATATAGACCCATGATATCTTCTTCAATTGAATCATAATGATAGAAGTTAACTTCGGAAATCGTTACACTGCCACTCGCAAGACTGCGGGCAACACCGAATTGAAGCTTCTTAACCGTGATCTTCTCCGGGAATTGAACCATGTAATAGATGCGGCCGTCTTTGTCACGACGCTGTTGAATTGACATGGCGCCTCTGCTGAAGCTCTTCTTAACGCCGTTTTCATCCCAGTAATTTACTTGGATATAGCCATATGCTAAGTTTTGAACGGCAACTTCCTGGAATGCAAACATCTTCATATCATACGGCTGATCGAATTCAAAGAAGAGACCGTTGTTGCCTAATGCATTATAGCCGCCGGAATCCCATGATCCTACATAGAAGTAAGATACCGGATTGTTATCCACCGTACCAAGAGCTGTACCGTTTGCCGTATCCAACGGACTGTCGGTCATTTTTCCGCTCTTAAACGTAACATTTGTGATATGCTCGCTGACTTGTCCTTCAGCGGCACCGTTTAACAGCTTGTATTTCGGCATTTGTGCCGGAGTGATATCGGTTGTCTCCACTTTAATCGTCAAGGAAGGCTTGCCTTCACCCAATTCATTGACACCTGTGACATAAATCAAATATTCGGTTTTATCTTTCAGATTTGCCAATGCATATTTATTAGTCTCGATCTTTTCTACCTTTTGGAACGAAGAATCACCCACTTCTTTATAATACAGGTTATAGTAATCCGTATCTTCCATATCCTTCCAAGAAGCATCGATGGATTTATACTTGCCGGTTCCTTTCAGATAGTCTGGTGCCTCCGGTTTCTTTGTAGCCTTCGGTGTTGCGGTAACCGCATCGCTATAGCCACTGCGCCATGCGCCGTTCACAGACTGTACTTTAACGATATAGTTTTCGTTATTAACAAGTTTGTCTTTATTGAACGATTTTATGGAAATCATCGGACCCTTGACTAAAACAGTCTCCTGTATACCGTCATGTTCTATCATAACCTCATATCCGGTTACATTCAGACATGGCTCCCACGAAACAGTAAATTCCTTATTTCCGTTTTCCACCTTCAGATTTTGCGGAATGCTCATCTGCGGTTCCGGAATACGCTCTTCCATATCATTCAGGAATTGCACACGGGAGATTTCGGCAAGGTTGTTGTTTTTCGTTCCGGAAATCTTGAGTGTAACCTTCTTAATGGCAATTTGAGTGCCAAAATTAATATAGAGAGTTCCATTTCCTTCTTTTACTACCTCTACATTGCTGTTCTGCAATAAGAAATGCGTATCCTCTACATAAGGTACAGGAACGGTCACTTCGGTGCCATCTTTCATATAAGTAATTGCAATCTCCGCATTGGTTATACTGTTGTCACTGCCAGTACCGATAACCATTCCCTCAGGTAAAAACTGTGTACTATCCGGGAATGCAAAATCGACAGATACCGGTGTCGCAGGACTAATATCTGCACCATCCTTACGTGATAAAGTAACATGACTGTTGGAAGTAGAAAGATCATAAAGGTTTCCCTCTACTTTCGTGCCGCTGTCATTGGTTGTTGTCAATGCTTTCGCAGGTACACTTGTTTCAACCGAGGAAGCGCCGTCTTCATCCGCCTTATACCCTCTTGTGAAATATTCAAGATCCACTAAGCTGATAGCATCATCCTTATTGAAGTCAGCCTGATTTCCATTTCCCTGTCCTTCCAGAGAATCGATCATCAAATCTTTGTCAGCATCGTCAATTTTCATATCACGATTCACATCGCCAATCAATAGGACGCCAGGATGTACACCATTAGCATAATCGTATCCTGCCATCATATCGGTTGTCAGTTTCACAGTATATGCCCATTGCCCAACTTCAATCTTTTGGGTATAGGGGACAAATCCCGGTGCGCTGACATTTAGTGTATATGTTCCTGCCGCAAGGTTTTCAAAGGTAATTCCTTCACGCAGTCCATCTGTACCATCAGCCTTCAGCGTTACCGTTTTTGCCGGTCTTCCACTCAATGATACATTGAATGTTGTATCCTGCTTAAATTTTAATGAAGGCATGATATAGACGTCTACTTGACCGCTATTGGAAATCACATCACCTTCAGCAGCTGCCGCAACATTTTCATCCGTTGTCTGTTGCTGATCATCTGACGGTGTGGGCGTTTCTTCGCTGCTTACAGGTTCTTCGCTCTGCCCTTCATCTTTTGTTTCATTAGGATTTGCAGGATTTTCATCATTTTTACCATCTGATGTTTCTTGTTTTTCGGGTTCGGTCTCTTCACTCACTTCCTGTTCATCAGGTGTTTGTGGAGTACCATTTTCTTCCTGCACACCTGCTCCGTTTTCTTCTGCTCTTAAGGACCTAGTATAGCTATTCGCATTCGCCACAAGCAGAAGTGCTACGACAAGCAAGCATGAAAGTATTCGTTTCGTTGCTTTCATTGGTTTCCCCTTTCTGAAATTATATAGATAAACTTAATCACAATAACATTCTATGTATTAATGTTCCGATGTTCACCTCCAGACTCGCTATTTGTTATAAAAAGCGCATTCGCCATCAAAGCAAAAAAATTGCACTATACTTCATTGTAGGCAATTTTTTTGTTAGCACTTTCAATATATCATATTTAAGACCTTTTATCAATATTTTTAAGGAAGTTTTACATTTTACATCGCAGTCATTATTATCAATTCTTTTATGCTTCCTCGCCTTTACGCTGATCCTCATCCAACCGCTGATCCAATTCCGCAACCTCATTTTCTAGCTCTGCGATAAAATCCTTCTTATCTTCAATTCGATCTTCCATATCCGCAATCGCCCGTTCGCCTAATAATCCGATGATTTCATCTTCCATCCGCTTAATTTGGCGCTTTTGATCTTGAATCAGTTCCTGTTTGCGATTGCGAATTTCACTCATCCGCTGACGCCATTGTGCATGTTTTTGCTCGTTCATCGCTTTTAAGGCATCAAAATATTCATCCATGATGGAACGGAACTCTGACCAAGCCTCATCGTCCTTGCCTTTTCCGCAGGAGCCGATATTCTTCCACTCCACGCCTAGCTCTTTCATCTTCGCCGTCTGCTCTTTCTGAAACAGCTGCTCATCCAAAATCGCTTTGGCCTGTTGAATTAATTCTTTTTTCTGCTGTAAGCGCTGTCCCTGTACTTCATGCAGTTCTTCATAATGCTGATTGCGACGTTCATAGAATACCTGACGGCTCTTGTTAAACTCTTCCCATAATTCATCTTCATGTTCTTTGCCGGCGCTGCCCGCCGCTTTCCATTCTGCCATAAGTTCACGCAAAGCCTCGCTGGTTTTCTGCCAATCCGAAGAATCCTCGAATGCTTTTGCCTTGGCGATCAGTTCTGTCTTTATCGCTTTGGCATTGGCAAACTGCTCCTTGCGATCTTCCCAATATTGACGACGATGGTCAAAGAACTTCTGGCGTTCTGTGCGAAATTCTTCCCACAAAGCATCATCTGTCTCTTTACCGGCACTGCCGATGGCTTTCCATTCATTCATCAAGTCATTCATCTGTTCACCGGCAGCACGAATCTGATCGCTTTGCGCACATTCTTTTGCCTGTGCAATCAATTCGCGTTTTCGTTCTTCATTGCCTTGATAGCCCTCATTGCGCATACCATACAAGCTATCCATAACCGCATCAAATTCTTCACTCAATTCATTTTCATAAGCGCTGTCCCGATAAGGTATCCGCTTCCATTGCCGTTTTAAGCGATTGATTTCTTTATGAACCAAGCTGCGATCCTCTGAGGCAGCTGCCTGCTTTGCTTCTTCAATCAACTGCTTTCGCAATTTGATGTCTTCATCAAAATCCTCTACATCCATGACCATCTCTTCGTTATACATCATAAACCTCCCATATGCTTTCTCTTAATACATTGCTATATTCATTATAGCGCATTTTCCGATAAAAAGCATTCATTATTTCACAATCAAATACATTTTCTGGTAAATTATGATTCACTGCTCATGTATTGAGGGGTCATTTTATAGGATACTCATCACAATCACGGGAAAAAGGATAATTTTTTATAAGGTTTGTTCGCTTCGTTCGATAATATCATCTTGGGTTTTTTTAGATAATACGTTAAAAAATGCGCTATATCCGGCAACTCGAACAATCAAATCGCGATGATTTTCCGGATGAATCTGTGCGTCCAGCATCGTTTCACGGCTTACAACATTAAATTGCACGTGGTAGCCATGAAGTCGATGGAAGAACGTACGCAGTAAATAGATCAATTTTTGTTTGTTTTCTTCCTTCTGCAGCATTTGCGGTGTGACTTTTTGATTTAACAATACGCCGCCGGTAATCTCATGGGTGGGCAGTTTGGAAACACTTTTGAATACCGCAGTCGGTCCGTTTTTATCCGCCCCATGACTCGGAGAGCATCCCTCTGCCAACGCTTCGCCTGCCTTGCGGCCATCCGGGGTTGCCAAAGTGCCGGCACCTTGCGGCACATTGGCTGATATAGAAGATGTTCCCGCATAGTAGATTCCGCCGATCGGCCCGCGGCCATAGCGGTTGTTATGGTATTTTTTCATTTCATCAATATAAATGTCATAGGCATCAATCACCAGTTGATCCACATAGTCATCGTCATTGCCGTATTTGGGCGCCGCGATGAGCATTTCGCGAATCTGTTCGTTTTCTGCACCGTTAAAATCAGCCGCTAACGCCTCCCAAAGCCTTGCCGGTGTAATCTTATGTTCTTCAAACACCACTTTTTTCATCGCTGCTAAACTATCGGCCAAATTGGCGATGCCAACCTGTAAATCACTGATAAAGTCGTAAACAGTGCCGCCTTCTTTCATATTCAGGCCGCGTTCGATGCAGTCATCCATCAATGCCGAGCAAAGCACGTCCGCTGTATCCTGTTCCAGCACCATATCACAGGTCGCATCAATGATCGTACATTGACGGCACATTTCACGAATCACCTTGTCCCAGCACTGCAGTACTTGATCAAAGCTGGTGAAATCACGGAAATGTCCAATCCCCTCGCACAGCTTGATGCCCGAAGCCGGATCCACGCCATCGTTCATCGCAATGAGCAGCGCCTTGGGAAAGTTCAAAAAGCTCATACCGGTACAGCGATAACCCCATTTACCGGGTACAGCGGTTTCCACACAACCGATCGCACTGTAGTTGTATGCATCCTCTTTCGCTACTCCCTTTTCAATAAAGCTGGGAATAATAATCTCATCGTTATTGAATGCCGGCATACCGAAACCACAGCGAACCACCTCGATACATTCTTTCATGAAGGCATCGCTGAGTCCATTATGAAAGCGCACGGTCAAATTGGGCTGCACCAAATGACATTGTGCCACGCTTTTGAGAATCAGCCATGACATCGCATTGGTCGCATCCTTTCCATCCACTGTTTGTCCTGCGATCGTCACATTTTGATACAGGGGAGAACCGGCGGAAAATTGCGTGTGGCTCCAGGAGCGAATTTTATTGATTGTATAGGTTTTCATCCAAAGATTGCACATCAGTTCACACGCCTGTGCTTCATCCAACAGTCCTTTTTTCAAATCGTGCTCATAATAAGCATTCAAGTATTGATCCATGCGGCCATAGGAATAGCTGTGTCCATTGGATTCAATCTGCATTGCCAAATGAACGATCCAAATACTTTGAAGCGCTTCTTGAAATGTATCGGCCGGTTCATAAGGAACCTTTTTTAAGATGCGGCTCATCTCTGCCAATTCTTTTTTGCGTTTTTCATCGGATGTGGTTTCGATCATGGAAGCTGCCAGTTTCGCATATCGCAGTGCAAAGTTACGCGTTGCCTCTAAAACAATCAAAATAGCGCGATAAAAGTAACTCTTTTGAATATTATGGTAATCGGTCAAGTCCAGCGTTTCCAGCTTTTCCTTGGTTCGCCTTTCGTAATCCTTTAAACCAAGTTTCAGCAGCTGACCGTAGTCGATGGCACAATGTCCATCCCCCGATGTGATATTGCCTTCGGATTTGATGATGCCCAGATCATAATATTGCTTAGAATGGGGAGGGAATGCGGCCAAACCGCGATCCAGCAATGTGTTATGTTCCCAAAACGGCGCAATATCGCGCAGCTTTTGTTTGTCTTCTTCACTGATGGTAAAAACATCGCCATCCCGCTTTTCAAATTCATCCAATTCATCAATCACCCATTTCATCGCATATTCGGGAAAAATAGGTGCGCTGCGGTTGGCGCTTGCCTGATTACCCGCAATCATAGTCTCATCCTCGATATATATGGACATCTGTTCCAATACGTTTTTCAGCATCAATGCGCGTTTGATCACTAACGGCTGATCTTGATTTTCGCGATACGTTTTTGTCGTAATCATCGCCCGTTCTACACAGATGCGCGGTGTCACATTGACCAATGCTTCACGGAAGCGCTGCATCCGTGGGGTTAATTCACCAAAGTAGCTGTTCATAAGTTCCTCCTTGATTGATATTCATGTTTTTATTCTTGTCATTATTATCATAATCAGTTCATTGAAAGATGTCAATACTTTCATTTAAAATATTTTTCTCTTTCGTTCGTAAGTTTTTCGGTTTACACATGAAATGTTTTGTGATAGAATTATGGTATCATCAAAAAAATGTTAATAGAGAGCTAACTATATAAAAGTCAAGCAATTTTATGAAAAAGTTTGAAAATATAATTGC
>CANDJN010000027.1 GCA_947385085.1 uncultured Erysipelotrichaceae bacterium
ATTATATTTTCAAACTTTTTCATAAAATTGCTTGACTTTTATATAGTTAGCTTTCGTTGCGAAAATAATTTTCATATTAGATTGTAGCATAGCGTCATCGATCAAGAAAATTTGTTGGTATGCACTGGGGTAAATTATAGCATAGCCAATAAGAAAAAACAATCTGCATTTCCCGTCCGTTCCGCCTATCCAGACCGTCAAGGGGCGGGTAGTATTTTTTTCGCAAAGAGCGCGAAAAAATCTCCACCCTTAAACCCTTGACCGTCTGCACTACTTCGGCGGCTATCGGTAGGTTTTGCGTCAATAACTCAAAAAAGCACTTGATAAAGCGCTTCATGTCGTACTTTAAAGGATATTACATAATGAGTGATAAAGGATGTAAAAAATGAAATTGATAACGCTTGTTACAGATGGTAACAATACTGTAAAATAACGGATCATTTGTTAGCGCTTGCTTTTAACGCTCTCAATGTGCTGCAGTTTTTAAACAGCCTTAAGATGATCGAAAGAGAATATTATTTGGTGGAACAAGGAGAAAAGCAATTCTTTGAGCTTGTGACAAGTGAGTTTATTGTGAGTCGCCTTCTTATACAGAAACAGAATGACCACAAGCTTGAAATCGGAGACATGAAATTCAGAAAATGCGATATGGAATTAAAAAAATAAGACTTCGATAGGATTAGGAATCTGCATCGATTTTGAATCAGCGATGGCGTTGCTTTTTAAGGATGGTTTAGGAAACGTTATCGTATGATCAAGCCCAGCAGACGTGCTAATGATAATGCCTGCATTTCTGAAACAGTGACTCCTTTTAAGTGCTCTACGTTAACCGTAATTCCTTCAATTTCCGATGTTGATAAATCCAAACCTTTTAGTGGAGTATTGATGAATTCCGCTTCTTTTAATTGGCATTCATGAAAGGAAGCATGGGCAAATACACTTTGATTAAAGCTGCTTAATGATAAATCGCTCTGATCAAAGTGAATGTGCTTGAGCTTGGTTCCGGAAAAGTTCGCATAGCGGGCATTGCTTTGTGTAAAGGTGATATTTACCAATGCACTGCCACTGAAATCACAGCCCATCATGCGGCAATGACGAAACTCCACACGATGAATGGCGCCACCCAATAGCTTACAATTAGATAAATCGCTGTTGATAAATATGCAGTCCAATAAATCGAGATTTTCCCATTCACATTCCGCAAATTCCACATTTTCAAAGATACAGCCATCAAAATGAATGTTTTCCTCATGATGATCGGCAATGAGGCAATTATGAAAATGAATTCCATTTATGTAGGGGTCTGTTTGAATGAGACGGTTGAGATCCGCTGTCTTTGTCAATTCCATCGGCAATATGGGGGCTTTGATTTGTTTCATCATATGCTTACACCTCTTTGTGTATTATTGTATAATAAAAAGCACTGTTTGAAAAGCGCTGATGATCCTGAATGAATCTTTCTAGGCCTTCACACAGTGAACGGCAATAAGCAGAGTTGGAAAGTGCTGCGGTAATGATTATATTTATTTCATTTTTAATTTGTTAATTTAATACAGCTTTATACCCATTTGTTTTATCGCCGGTAATTGTGACAAAATATGTTTCACCAAACCGTGCTTCCCATGAAATGGGCTCCTTAATATATTTGGTGATTTCTTCTGGATATATATTTTCATAATTTGGGTCCACATATTCAGTTATAATTCTGAATTGTATTGAAAACGCGACCGTATCGGAAGTACTGTTTAATTGCTGTTTATTCCATACCTGAATGATGTCAGAAGCATTATGCTTAAGTAACGATTTATTCGCATTTGATATCCCACCACTGTATTCATGATCATCTGCACGATAATCAAAAACCAATAATCCAATATCTTCTTTTGTTTCTAATTGTATATGTAGTGCTATTTCATTATCAGTGGGCACATATTCGCCGAAAGTGATTTGAGTGTATAAAATGAAACCCAAACCCAATAAAACTGCGATCGTCATAACTATTACAGTTCTTTTTTTGTTCATTTTTGAAAAGCCTCCTGTTTTATTCTTTCTTCCGCGTCAAGACAATTCCGGTGATTAAGCCAATAAGGATAATTGGTGCTACTCTAACAAACAGCCATTCTAATGAGAGAACTGCCACTTTCAGAACAGTGATTTCAGGATCACTATGATCCCACTCCAAGTAAGAACTTCCTAATAGAAATAACATCGTGAAAATTGCTATTATGATTACACATGTTAAGATTAGCAGACAATGAATAAACTTTCTTCTCGCGCTTTTACGTTGTGCCAGCTGCAAGTTTATCACCTCCAGTTTAGCGGAGATTGCCTTTAAATCATCTGCCTCTTTTTCCATGACGTTTTCTCCGAGCAACGTGCTAACAGGTGTTTCAAGCACTTCCGATAGGGAAAGCAACATATCAGAATCAGGAACTGACAAGCCTTGCTCCCATTTAGAAACGGTTTGTCGTACTACGTTCAGTTTGACAGCAAGCTCTTGTTGGGAAAGTCCTTTTGATTTTCTGATTGCTTTGATATTTTCATTGAGCATTAGGGCTAGTATCCTCTCTTTCACTTGTTACTACTATTATAGGCAGGAGTGCCCATTGCCACAAGCAACGCATTTTAACATTCAAGTAAAATGACAAGTACAACCATCAAAAAATAAACACGTTCTTCATGATGATTGGCAATGAGACAATTATGAAAATGCTTACCGTTTATGTAGGAATCCGTTTGGATAAGATAAGATCATTTCATATTGTTAAGCAATTTTTGACGAAAAAGGCGGGTTTCCCGCCTGATATGGAATCTATGACATCCTTTCTCCTACATGGCTGTTCATGATGCAAGATTACATTTATAATTGAAAAGGATAGCTGCATTTTAATCTGTAACTCCTTGATTGCTCTATCTTTGGAACGTTGTGAGGTTAAGGTATCGACTGCTTCGATCGTGTTTGTCGTACATTCAACATTGGTTAAATTGACATACGCTTCTTTGCTTCGCCGACACCTGTGATGTAATATACCAGCAATTTCCAACATCCATGCCCAATGAGGTACAGAACGACTCCCATGATAATACTAAGAATAAAAACGACTACTGGATTGTCAATTCCGGAAATGCCAATATAGCTGGCGTAGGGAATACTCAAATTCATTAATGCGTTAAGCAATGCGTCAATCAGCTTGACAGCACCCATAATAGGAGTGGCGATCGCACATATAACAAATACAGGGGCGCAGATCGCAAGCATCGGAATGACAATCATTCCGGAAAGACTTGCAAGACTGTAATAGGCGCAGATTGCAAGTATTCTGTTCCAGCTTAAAGAATTGCTCTTTGTAATCAGATCCTCCAGATAGGCTTTTGCCAATTCTTTGGGATTACCCAACCGTTCAGTAATTTCTGCTGCGGTTTTTCCATCATTTTGCAATTCAAGAATTTCGCTCTTGATTTCTTTCACAATGTCAACACGCTCGGTTACTGGTAAGGGTTTCAGATGTTTTTCAATTTTTTCAAGATAGTCAATTAAAATCTTTTCCATGGTCTTATTCTCCTTTAATTTCATTAATTGAATTTAATAAGTTATCCCATTCTTTAGACATAGCAGAAATATATTCAAGTCCCTTGTCTGTAATGGAATAATACTTTCTCGGTGGCAATCCCTCGGCACTTTCCTGCCATGAGGATGAAACATATTGTTCTTTCATGAGGCGTCTGAGTAGCGGATAAATTGTATTTTCTTTTGCAGCTAAAATAGGATATTTCTCTAATGTACTGATAATTTCATATCCATAGGACGGTCGTTTCTTTATCATTAGCAGAATACAAAACTCAAGTGTTCCTCGTTTGATTTGGGATTTCCAATCACCAATGTTCATATACTGTACCTCCTGCATATACATCGTACCACACAGTACCTTTCGTGTCAACAGTACACCTGAAAAAATGGCAAAACATTTAACAACAGTGGGTACTGTTTATCAAATTCCTGTGTTTCTTTATAGAACATGAGCATTGGTCTGTGAAGTTTTATGACATTGTTGGCATAGAGCTAGATGGCAGTATTACGAACCTGGATGAAATGAAGATACTCAGAATTTTGCTATTCAATATTCTTTCCTTGCTTTTATCACGTATCTAAAAAATAGAAATAGGAATAAAATTGGCGATCGTTAAGGGAGGTTAAATTCTTGTAGCTTGTATTTATGGGCATTTCCTTTTATAATGATGTTTGTGAAAAAGAACATTTTATAGAAAGAGGCATTTATGAAAGAAATTATCAATCCGATCGCAGCACAGTTAAATGTAAAACCTCATCAGGTTGAGGCGGTCTTAAATTTGTTAGCGGATGGGGCAAGTGTTCCCTTTATTGCCCGTTATCGCAAAGAGATGACAGGAGCTTTGGATGAGGAACAAATCCGCATGATACAGGAACAATATGCTTATCAGGTCAATTTGGCGAAGCGCAAGGAGGATGTGCTGCGCTTGATTGAGGAAAAGGGAAAGCTTACCGAGGAAATCAAGCAGGCGGTGGCTGCCTGCGTAAAGCTCTCACAGGTCGAAGACATTTATCGTCCCTATCAGGAAAAGCGCAAAACGAGGGCGACAATGGCGATTGCTAAGGGATTGGAGCCATTGGCAAAATGGCTGTTGAGCTGTCCGCAAAGCGGTGATGTAGAGGCGATGGCTGCTCACTATGTGAATGATCAGGTGGCTGATGTTAATGAAGCCGTTCAGGGCGCAAAGGATATTATCGCGGAAATCATCAGTGATGATGCCAAGGTGCGCGAACGCGTCCGCACGGGGATGGAGCGCTATGGGCGCATTGAAACTAAGGAAAAGAAAAAGCACGAGGATGAGCGCAAGGTCTACCAGATGTATTATGATTATAATGAGCGATTAGCTACAATCGCGGCGCATCGGGTTATGGCAATTGATCGCGCAGAAAAAGCTAAGGTGATTAACGTATCCATAAACATTGATGATGAACGGCAGTTAGAATGGATTGAGCATCGCTATACGAAAAAATATCGCAGTGTAAGTGATCCTTATATCAAGGAAGCGATTCAGGACAGCTACCAGCGGTTGATTTTTCCCAGTGTGGAGCGTGAGATTCGAAGTGAATTAAGCGATAAGGCACATGAACAGTCAATTCAAGTGTTTTCCCAGAACTTGGAGCGTTTATTATTACAGAAGCCGATGAAAAACAAGACGGTTTTGGGCTTTGATCCGGCTTTTCGCACCGGTTGTAAATTAGCGGTGATCGACACGACCGGAAAGCTGTTGGAGGTCAGCGTGATCTATCCACATATGCCCAATGCTAAGGTGAAGGAAGCAGAAAAAACAATGCTGGATTTATTAAAGCGCTATCCGATTGATATTATCGCGATTGGGAACGGTACGGCGAGTCGGGAAAGCGAGGCTTTTGTGGCAAAGCTGATTCAAACGCATCATTTAAGCGTATCTTATACGATGGTATCGGAAGCAGGGGCATCGGTATACTCCGCATCCAAATTGGCACGTGAGGAATTTCCGCAGCTGCATGTGGAACAGCGCTCTGCCATCTCGATTGCGCGGCGCATTGTCGATCCGTTATCGGAACTCATCAAGATTGATCCCCAATCGATCGGTGTTGGACAATACCAGCACGATTTGCCAAGCGCACGTTTGAAAGAGCGATTGGATTTTGTGGTATCCAAGGCGGTGAATCGCGTTGGGGTCAACGTGAACACAGCATCTGCGGAATTACTGAAAAATGTATCGGGACTTACTGCGGCTACGGCAAAATCCATCGTGAATTACCGCAACGAGCATGGAGCGATTCACTCGCGCAGTGAGTTGAAAAGCATTCCGAAAATCGGTGCGAAGTCATTTGAACAAGCGGCCGGATTCTTGCGCATTGAGGATGGTGAGGAATGGCTGGATCGCACCTCGCTGCACCCGGAAAGCTATGCTTTGACAAGACAGCTACTGGACTATTTGCAGCTGACACCCGCGCAGGTTGGCAGCGATGCGGCAACACAGGCAGTAGGTGAGGTTAACGCAACGGATTTGGCGGAACAATTTCACAGCGATCCCTATACGGTTCAGGATATTCTGGATGTTCTTTGCGTGCCGTTTCGGGATTATCGCGATCGTTATGACGCTCCGATCTTGCGCAGTGACGTATTGGAATTAAGTGATTTGCATATCGGCGATGAATTAGAAGGTGTAGCACGCAATGTTGTGGATTTTGGGGTGTTTGTGGATATTGGACTTCACGAGGACGGCTTGGTACATATCTCCAAGATGAGCCGTCAGCGTGTTGCCCATCCCGGTGAACTCGTATCCGTGGGCGATATTCTTAAGGTTTATGTGATTGGTATTGATGAAGTTAAACAGAAGGTACAGCTTTCCTTACTGCCATACGGGAATCGCTGAAATGAGCGATGGTATACAGGAAAAGCAAGAGGATGAAACGAGGTTAGGATGATGGTCGCAAGCGAACGAAAAAAATACATACTCGGGAAATTAAACTCCAATGGTATTGTCAATGTACGAGAAACAGCACAGGAGCTGAATTTACATGAAACCACGATCCGCCGTGATCTGGAAAAGCTGGAAAGAGAAGGACGATTAACGCGCATCTATGGCGGCGCCACCTTAAATGATGACAGTGTGGAATTAACGATGACGCAAAAGATGTTTTTGAATTTCGAGGCAAAAAAAGAGGTGTGCCGTCGCGCCTGTGAGCTTGTCCATGACGGCGACTGCATCTTTATTGACGGTGGTACCACCACGTATTCCATGATTGATTTCCTCGCTTCCAAGAAAATTCAGATTGTGACGCACAGCGATTTGATTATCCGCAGAATCAAGAAATGCGAAGCGCAGATTATTACAATCGGCGGTAAATACTTGCCGCACTATAATATGAGTGTTGGGGCAACGGCAATGAATGAGGTTGGATCGTATCATTATGATCATTGCTTTTTGGGCTGCGTCGGCATCAATGCGCAGGATTTGATTTCCTATACCTCAGAGGCGGAGACGCTGGATGTGAAGCGTACAGCGATGCAAAACAGCGATCATGCGTATTTGTTAATTGACGCCAGCAAGTGGAATGTAAAAGGATTTTGTAAGTTTGCCCACCTGGATGAATTTGATAAAGTATTCTGTAATGCCTTTGATGATTATGACGGGCATATTGCCAATTTAGAGCTTGTGTAATAATAACAAAAATAATATTTTTGACGAAACGAGCAAAAACGAGCAAAAACGATTGACAACGAGCGATATGCTCGTTATAATAGAGTCGGAAAGGAGCGATACATCGCATAGAATAGGATGTATCCAATGATAGAATGAAACAAGCAAAGGATATGAGTGTAAAAGAATTAGCGCGGTATATTGATTATTCAGTATTAAAGCCGGAATTTACGGAAGATGAAATCATTGAATTGACTAAGGATGGTGTAGCATTGGGCTGTGCAACAATCTGTATCAACCCTGCTTATATGGATTTGTGCGCACCGTATGTAAAAGGATCACAGACCAAGCTATGCCCGGTTTGCGATTTCCCATTTGGATGCAGCTCTACTGCATCTAAGGTTGCCCAGGCAAAGATTTTATGTGCCTATGAAAAGGATATTGTCGGTGAAATTGATGTGGTTGCGAACTTCGGTTTGATCCGCAGCGGTAAATATGATGCCGTGACTGCCGATTTGAAGGCTGTAGTTGATGTATGCCATGAAGCCGGATTCCCGGTAAAGGTGATCTTTGAGACCGATGCGTTAACGGAAGAACAAGTACGCAAAACTTGTCATTGCTGTATCGAAGCAGGTGTTGATTTTGTGAAGACAAGCACCGGTTTCTTGACGGGACATGAAGCACATGGCGCAACCCCGGAAATCATTCAGGTGATGATGGATGAAGTTAAGGGAAAATGCAAAATTAAAGGCAGTGGCTGCATTCGCACCCGTGAGCATTTCCTGAAATTGATTGATATGGGAATTGATCGCATGGGAGTTGGATACAAGTCAGTTCCCGTGGTTCTCGATTTGAAGCGCTAAATGACATAATAATAAACAATTGATGTACGCTGTCATCCATAGGGTATGGCAGCGTATTTTATGAGATTTCAATCATATAAAGATATAAATAAATGTACTTTTTATTGTATAATAAATGGGACAAGGAGGAATCGGTATGGTAGATTGGAAGGAATTAACAGAGCGAACCCGCAATATTCGCAAGAACATCGTTCGTATGGTATGCGCGGCACAGTCCGGACATCCGGGCGGCTCGTTATCAGCGGTAGAAATTTTAACAGCGATCTATTTCACCCAGATGAATTTGAATCAGGAAAACGTTGATGAGGTTAAGCGGGATAAATTCGTGCTGTCTAAGGGACATGCCAGTCCGGTATTGTATGCGGTATTGGCAGAAAAGGGATTGATTGAGGAAAATGATTTATTGTCATTTCGTAAGATCAATTCACCCTTGCAGGGTCATCCCAGCATGCGGATGGTAAAGGGCGTGGATATGTCCACCGGATCACTGGGGCAGGGAATTTCCGCTGCCGTGGGCATGGCGCTTGCCAATCAGGCTCACAAGGATTCTTATCGTGTTTATGCCCTGTTAGGGGATGGTGAATGTGAAGAAGGTCAGGTGTGGGAGGCTGCGATGGCTGCCGCTCATTACCATCTGGATAATTTGTTGGTATTTGTGGATCATAACGGTCTACAGATTGACGGCGAGGTTACAAAGGTGATGAATCCGACTCCGCTGGATGAAAAATTCAAAGCATTCGGCTGGAATGTGATCGTTTTGGAGGATGGAAACGATTTGAAACAGGTTGTAGAAGCGTGTGAAGCGGCCAAAACCGTAAAGGGGCAACCAACGGTTGTCATTGCTAAAACTGTGAAGGGCAAGGGCGTTTCCTTTATGGAAAATCAAGCCGGATGGCATGGTGTAGCGCCAAGCCAAGAACAGTGTGAACAGGCGCTGGCAGAATTGGAAGGAGGAGCGGCATAATGGCAAAGATAGCGATGCGGGAAGCGTATGGAAACACCTTGGCGCAGATAGCCGCGCAGGATGATCACGTACTAGTGCTGGATGCCGATTTAACCGGATCCACTAAGACTGCCATCATGAAAAAGGCTTGTCCAGATCAACACTTTAACATGGGCATTGCCGAAGGCAATATGATGGGTGTGGCAGCCGGTATGGCAGCGCAGGGCAATGTCGTATTTGCGTCCAGCTTTGCGATGTTTGCGACAGGGCGTGCTTATGAACAGGTACGCAATTCGATTGCCTACCCACGGTTAAATGTAAAAATCTGTGCCACCCATGCGGGCATTACCGTAGGTGAGGACGGCGCAAGTCATCAATCAATTGAAGATATTTCACTGATGCGAACTATTCCTAATATGACCGTGGTGGTCCCCGCTGACGCTTTTGCGACCAAAGCAGCCATTCAGGCGGTCTATCAACATAATGGGCCGTGCTATGTACGCATGGGAAGAAGCGCTGTGGAAACCATCTATGATGAAGATAATGTGCCTTTTACGATTGGCAAGGGCAATGTGCTGCGTCAAGGAAAAAAGGTGGCCGTCATTGGCTGTGGTGTGATGGTCTATGAAGCGTTAAGAGCTTATGAAAAATTAAAACAGGCAGGGATGGAAATCACGGTTGTGGATATGCATACGATCAAGCCAATTGACAGGGAACTGATTATCCAGTTGTCACAGGCGCATGATGTGATCATCACTGCGGAAGAACACAGCGTTATCGGTGGGCTGGGCAGTGCGGTGAGCGAGGTATTATCGCAGTATGCGCCATGCCGTCAGATCATGATGGGCATTCAGGATTGCTTTGGCGAAAGCGGTACACCGGATGCGTTAATGGCAAAGCACCATTTACGCTGTGAGGATATTGTCGCATTGGTAAAGGAATCATTCTAATAATCACAAATACAGAAAAGGACACAAGACGTGTCCTTTTCTGTATCAATAGGAATCTTTTAGTAGTAAATATTATACCAAAGTCAGTATGTGATCGCGATAATGTTTCACTACGTAGGCGACACGTTCTTCAATCGGCAGTAAAAACAGCTGTGAATTCTGATAGGTTTCCTGAATCATTTTTTGAATGATCGCCTCTTGATGAATGTTGAGCTCGGTATGCGAAAGCACAAGCGATTCCAATATCATACGGCGAATAAAAGTGTCAAAGCGAGTCATAGTGATATTCCTTTCCATCGTTACTCTAATATATGCCCAACAGGCAAATTTCGTGCGCTTTAAGATGGTTTTTTCAACGTCACTTATTTACAGAAATCGATAAGTGTGATATAACTTGCGCATTGAGGTGATGATATGTATATTGACGGACATATTCATTTGGAAAATGGACCGCTCACAGTGGAATATGCGATGACATTTGTGGAAGCTGCTATTACAGCCGGTATGGATGAAATACAAATTTTGGATCATACCCATCGCTTTATTGAATTTGCGCCGATGTATGAACGTTTAAAAAAGGCATCTTCTTTTCAAAAGGAATGGTTCGATAAAAAGCAGCTTCAGCCACTGTCGGATTACTTCGCTTTGATCAAAGAAATGAAGCATAAGGATTTGCCGTTGCGGGTAAAATGGGGCCTGGAGGTTTGTTTTGATCCGATGTATAAGGGTTTCCTAGGAAAGCTATTGCATCAGTATCCCTATGATTTTCTAATCGGTTCAATTCATTCCATCGATGGGCTTTTATACGATATGCCCTTTTCTAAAGAGATTTTATGGGATGTGCGTGATGTGGATGAAATCTATCACCGTTATTATGAGATCATGGAGGAAATGATAGCTTCCGATTTGTTTACGCAGATCGGTCATCCAGATCAGCTGAAGCTCTTTCATCATGAGCCAACATATGATTTGACGAGCACCTATGAGCGAATCGCGCAATTAGCCAAGCAACATGATATCGCCATGGAAAACAACACTGGAATTCATTATCGCTATCATCATGAGGATATGGGCACCAATGTACAGTTTTTGACCATATTAAAGCAGGCAGGAGTACGAATCATCACTGCCAGCGATGCACATCGCAGCGAAGATGTCGGAAGGGATATTAAAAAAATAACGATGTTAGGTGAAAAATGATTCATAAAGTCATAGTCGATACCGATACAGAAAGGTGTTATGGAGTATGACTTTTTGTGTATTCTGTCATTAGAGGCTTAAAAATGTGATAATTTTATGGTATGATTATACAGATGTTAAAAGATTGAGGTGTTGCATATGAAGGATGAAAAGGATCAAGAGTTCATTCGTTATCATCAGATTCAACAAAAACCATCCGAGGGACAAAAAGACAATCAGGACGGACGCATCAAAAGCGCTATTGTCGTATGTTTCTGTATTGTATGCTTTCTTCTAGGCTATTTTATGAATGGCCTTTTGGATAATAATACGGTCACCTCAGATGCGGACTTTGGCAAGCTTGAACAGATTTATGCCACAATGATGGATCAGTGGTATTTCGGTAAAGAGGATAAAGACTTGCGTCAAACATTGTTGACCAATGCGATCAACGGCATGCTGGAAAATGAGTATGATCCGCATACCATGTATATGGAGCCGGAGGAATACGAAAGCTTTGCCTCTTCCCTACAAGGGAATTTTGTCGGGATCGGTATTCAATATTATGAATTGAATGATAATACGTTTCTGGTGGAACGAGTGTTCAAGGGAAGCGGAGCAGAGGCCGGCGGAATGTTAAAGGGGGATGTCATTGTCGCAGTCGATGGAACAGAGGTCAGCGGCAAGGATATTGATGAAATATCAGCGATGATCAAAGGGGAAGAAGGCAGTAAGGTCATCATTACGGTGATGCGCGAGAATCAGAAAAAGGATTTGACCATTACCCGCAGTGTTGTCAATGATTCGGTTTACGGCTATGAAAAAGAAAATATCGGCATATTGGAAATCAACACGTTCGCGGAAACAAGCGGTGATGAGGTTGGAAAATATTTAGCGGAATTCAAAAAGCAGGGACTGAAGAAGCTGATTATTGATCTGCGCGGCAATGGCGGCGGCTATGTTACAGCGGCCATGCAGATCGCAAGCTATTTAATTCCCGAAAATGCCGTAGTATATAAGGAACAAGCAAAAGACGGTACGATCAGTGAACAGGTGGCATATGACGATTATGAGCGCTATACCTTTGATAAAATCGTTGTTTTGATCAATGAGGATACGGCAAGCGCATCAGAGGTATTAACGAGCTGTTTGAAAGCTCAGGTGAAAAATGTGACAACCGTAGGAGTAAAATCCTATGGCAAGGGAACCGTACAAATACCGATTACCTTTGAGGATGGTTCATCCTTTAAATATACGATTGCGGAATGGCTGACCCCGAAGGAGGAACATATTAACAACGTAGGTATCACTCCGGATGTCGTTGTCGAATTGGATAAAGCAATCAATACCGGTATTTTAGATATGGAAGAAGATGTATCCTATAAGGGCGACAGTGTTTCGGTATATGCCAAGCCGGTTCAGATCTATTTGAAATTTTTGGGCTATGGGGCAGATCGCGAGGATGAATATTTCTCTATCACATCCGCAAATGCCTTAAAGCGTTATCAAAGCGATCATAATCTGAAAGCAGACGGTGTCATCAATGCTGAAACGGTGCAAAGTCTGTTAAGCAGCTGTTCGCGTAAATGGCATGAGGAACAGGAAAAACTGGATTTACAGATGAATCGAGCATTGGAATTGTTAAAATAAAAAGAAAGAATGAACCTCTCGTATTTGAACCATCAAATAAAGGAGGTTTGTTTTTCAAATAACTAATAAAAATCTATGTTCAAATACTTTTAACTATTTTCAGTCAGCAGAACAGGCCAAAACAGGAAGTACTTAAGTATGAATATGAGCTTTATTGTGGTATTCTGTTAAAAATATAAATTGTAAGCAGATTTACAGGAGATGTTTAAATATGGTATGGTTGAATTCCAGCGAGCATGCAAAACAGACATATAAAGAATTGAGGTTATATGCTTCGGAACATGAAAGAATTCGCTTGGACTTTAATCCACTAAGAATTTCGGATGAACCGAACTGGAATCCAAAGTGGGAGGAATGGCATTGTTATGGTGAACCATTGAGAATTTATAAACAGGATTATGAACTCCTGCTTGAATATTTTGATAAAGTGTATCCGATAAAAGATGCTTTTGATGGTACAATGGTATCAGGTTTTGATGTTTGCTTTGATAATTGGATAGGTGAAGAGAATTGGCAACAAATAATTTCAGAAATTGAAAAAGACATGAATGATTTTTCTTATCGCGAAAAAGCTTTCTTTCAAAATTTTATCACATGGTTAACAGCCTCATTAAAATATACAACGATTATTGTTGTAGAAGGTAATTTATAGAACAGTTAGATAACAAGAAAACGGTTAAAAGCATATAGGACAAATGAAAGCGTCGTCCTCCGTGGCAAAAAACATGGAAACAAGATGAATTGCGTAATTATGATGAATTGTCTTTGATCAGTAAAGCGATTAAGCATCATTAAAAACGTATTGAAATGATAAGAGGAAAATGATTGAGATATGATCCATACCTTGATTTAGGAAATAGAAATTGAAAATCTTCACGTAATAAAATCATACAAATTCATTGTTTTTCCTCGTCAAATAGGATAAACTAATCGTGCGAAAGGATGATGATCATGGAAGAAGCGATGTTTGAACTTGTCTCTCAATATCAGCCGCAGGGTGATCAGCCACAGGCGATCGCAAAGCTTGTCGCAGGAATTAAAGCGGGTAAAAAAGAACAGGTATTGCTCGGGGCGACCGGTACAGGTAAGACCTTTACCATTTCCAACGTCATCGCCCAAGTCAATAAACCGACGCTTGTTTTTGTTCATAATAAAACTTTAGCGGGACAGCTATACAGTGAGTTTAAGGAATTTTTTCCTCATAATCGCGTGGAATATTTTGTCTCAAATTTTGACTATTATCAGCCCGAAGCATATATACCCAGCTCGGATACATACATTGATAAAAATGCCACAACGAATATGGAATTGGATATGCTTAGAATGGCCGCAGTCAATTCGATTTTAGAACGGCGGGATACGATCATCATCGCATCGGTGGCGTGCATTTACGGTGCTTCCAACCCCGATCAGTATCGCGATATGTTTTTTTCGCTTCATGTCGGAGATCATATTGATCGCAAGGAACTGATGGGGAAACTCGTTGCCCAGCAATATACCCGCAATGATATGGATCTACAGCGCGGTACGTTTCGCGTGCGCGGCGATGTGATTGAGGTAGGCTTGGGACACAGCGATTCCTTTATCTTACGCATTGAGATGTTCGATGATGAAATCGAACGCATTGCGGAATGTGATCCGTTGACCGGCAAGGTACTGAACGCCTATAGCGTTTATGTCGTATATCCGGCAAGCGGTTATGCGACGAGTATGGATATTATTCGTCATGCGGCAGATACGATTCAAATGGAATTGGATGAGCGATTGGCTGTGCTGGAACAGGAAGGCAAGCTGCTGGAAAAACAGCGGTTAGAACAACGGGCTCGCTACGATATGGAGGCATTGCGCGAATTCGGCGTCTGTCCCGGTATAGAAAATTATTCACGTCATATTGACGGTCGCAAGCCGGGAGAACGTCCCTATACGTTATTCGATTACTTTCCTGATGATTTTCTGCTTGTCGTAGATGAGTCTCATGTTTCCCTGCCGCAGGTACGGGGAATGTACAACGGCGATCGCGCCCGTAAGGAAGTATTGGTGAACTATGGCTTTCGCTTACCAAGCGCTTTGGACAATCGACCGCTGCGCTTTGAGGAATTTGAGAAGATGATCCATCAGGCTGTCTTTATTTCCGCAACCCCCGGAGATTATGAACTGGCGAAGGTTCACGGTGAGGTGGTGGAACAGATTATTCGACCGACCGGTCTATTGGATCCTGAGGTAGAGGTACGTCCAACCCTAGGACAAATTGATGATCTCGTTGATGAAATTCGATTGCGCATGGAGAAAAACGAACGTGTGCTGATCACAACGCTGACGGTGCGAATGGCGGAGGATCTGACAAGCTATTTAAAAGGAATGGATTTTAAAGTCGCATGGCTTCATCATGAGGTAAAAACGATTGAGCGAACGGAGATCATTCGCGATTTGAGAAAGGGCAAGTATGACGTATTGATCGGCATTAACCTATTACGGGAAGGCTTGGATATCCCTGAGGTGTCACTCATTGCGATTTTGGATGCAGATAAGGAAGGATTCTTGCGTTCGGAACGCTCCTTGATTCAGATCATCGGCCGGGCTGCCCGCAACGCCCATGGCAAGGTCATCATGTATGGGGATTCGATTACGGAGAGTATGCAAAAGGCGCTGGATGAAACCAATCGCCGCCGCACGATTCAAATGGCTTATAACGAGGAACACCATATCGTACCGCAGACGATCATCAAGCCGATTCATGAAGTGGTGCGCAGTAAGGAAACACAGGAAATGACTGCCAAATACATGAATAAAAAGACGAAGATGGCGAAGAAAGATAAAGAGCGCTTATTCCATGATCTGGAAAAGGAAATGCGCGAAGCAGCCAAGGTGCTTGATTTTGAACGGGCTGCGGAATTGCGCGATATTTTAATGGAATTGCGCAGTGAATAGCTTTGCTTGTTATGAAGTGACGGTGCGTTGACTTATTAAAAAGTCTCGCACTTTTTTTGCGGCTTGCGTGACTTTTTGATCGGGATGAGAAATTCGCAAAATTAATAGTTGAATATTCAACCATTAAGGTTTATACTTGTTACAAACAAGGGAAAGAGAGAAGATATATGGAAAACGGTTCTAAACTGCTGATCAATACTTCGATTCTGTATCGCAGTATGCAGAAGTTTTATGATAAGCGCTTGAGTGAATATGACATCGGATCGGGCCAGCTGCCGTTTTTACTGCTGATTTATGAGCATGAAGGCATCTCGATGCAGGAGCTTGCCAAAATGGGCGCCTTCGATAAAGGCACCATCACTAGGGGCTTGGTGAAATTGGAAGAACAGGGATATATCCGCATTGAAACGAATCCCAAGGACAAGCGCATCCGCCAGTTATATACATGTGCCAAAACCAAGGATATTATATCGGCTGCCTATATGATCCGGCGGGAATGGTGGGAACAGGTCACCAGTGAATTAAAACCTGAGGAAATTGAACAATTTGAACGTATACAGGAGTACATTGCAGAAAATGCCCGTACAAGTCATATGGAAATGGACTACCATACTCGTATTTTCGGTATGCAGAAGCTCACATTGCTGGATTATCCCGGCAAGCTGGCATGCACTTTATTCACCGGCGGTTGTAACTTTCGCTGTCCCTATTGTCAAAACAGCGATTTGGTATTTTTAAATGAAAATCTCAGTGAAATTGATCGCGATGATATCAGCGATTATTTGGATCGACGCAAAAATGTGCTGGAAGGTGTTTGTATCAGCGGCGGCGAACCGTTATTGCAGGAAAATATCGCTGAGTTGTTATTTCAACTGAAGGAACAAGGCTATGCGGTGAAGCTGGATACAAATGGATCACAGCCAAAACGATTGGCGCAGCTGGTGGAGGAAGGCTTAGTCGACTATGTGGCAATGGACGTAAAAAACGCGTTAGCGAGCTATGATAAAACGATTGGACTTTCCACCTTCGACCTTGAACCGATTAAGCAAAGCGTTGCCTTTTTAAAGCAGGGGAAGGTTCCCTATGAGTTTCGTACCACTGTAGTAAAGGAGCTTCACACTAAGAAGGATGTGGAAACAATGGCACGCTGGTTGGAAGGGGGAGCAGTTTTGTATCTTCAGCAGTTTGTGTCAAGCGAAAAAACGATCTCAACCAATCTGCATGCTTACAGTGAGATGGTAATGCACGAAATGGCAGAGCTTGCCAATCGCTATCTTCCCACATATGTAAGAGGAATTGAGTAATATAAAAGAAAGATGAGGAAAACCTATGTATCAAGTAGTAAAACGAGACGGCAAAGTATGTGAGTTTGATATTGTGAAAATATCAACAGCGATTAAGCAGGCATTTGAAGCGCAGAAGCGCCAACATCATCCCAGTGTGATCGATATGCTGGCGTTGCGGGTCACCAGTGATTTTGAGGCGAAGATTAAGGATGGTAAAATCAGCGTTGAGGACATTCAGGACAGTGCCGAGCGCGTGTTGATTTCCTCCGGCTATGACGATGTCGCAAAGGCTTATATTTTATATCGGAAGAATCGCGAGAAGATTCGCAATATGAAATCGACCATTTTGGATTATAAGGATCTCGTGGATTCCTATGTAAAATCCATTGACTGGCGAGTAAAGGAAAACTCTACGGTCACTTATTCGGTCGGCGGCTTGATCTTAAGCAATTCCGGGGCAATTACAGCGAATTACTGGCTGAGTGAAGTCTATGATGAAGAAATTGCCAAGGCACATCGGGAAGGTGATCTCCATATTCATGATTTGAGTATGTTAACCGGATATTGCGCCGGCTGGAGTTTGAAACAGCTCATCATGGAAGGCTTGGGCGGTGTCGTCGGTAAAATCACCTCAAAGCCTGCCAAGCATTTGGCCAGTCTATGCAATCAGATGGTGAACTTTCTGGGCATCATGCAGAATGAATGGGCAGGTGCGCAGGCATTTTCCTCTTTTGACACGTATTTGGCACCCTTTGTCAAGGTGGATCAGCTCGATTATGACGCGGTCAAAAAGTGCATTGAATCGTTTGTATACGGCGTGAACACCCCCAGTCGCTGGGGAACCCAGGCGCCCTTCTCCAATATTACCTTAGATTGGAGTGTTCCGGCCGATCTGGCAGAACTACCGGCAATCGTCGGCGGCAAGGAAATGGATTTCAAATACAAGGACTGTAAGAAAGAGATGGATATGGTCAACAAGGCCTTTATCGAGGTGATGATTGAAGGCGATGCCAACGGGCGCGGCTTTCAATATCCGATTCCCACATATTCCATCACCCGTGATTTTGACTGGAGTGAAACGGAAAACAACCGTCTGTTATTTACGATGACAGCGAAATACGGAACGCCTTATTTTTCTAATTATGTGAACAGCGATATGGAGCCAAGCGATGTACGCAGTATGTGCTGTCGACTGCGTCTGGATTTGCGTGAGCTAAGGCGAAAATCCGGCGGTTTCTTTGGCAGCGGGGAAAGCACCGGCAGTGTCGGTGTAGTGACGATCAATTTGCCGCGCATCGCTTACTTGGTAAAAGATGAAAAGGATTTCTTTGAACGGCTGGATCATTTGATGGATGTAGCAGCACGCTCACTTAAAGTAAAACGAACGGTGATTACAAAGCTGTTAAATGAAGGTCTGTATCCGTATACCAAGCGCTATTTGGGCGGCTTTGATAATCATTTTTCCACGATTGGTTTGGTGGGAATGAACGAAGTGGGGCGCAATGCCAAATGGCTTAAAGCGAATTTAACCGATCAGAAAACACAGGCGTTTGCGAAAGATGTTTTAAATCATATGCGGGAACGCTTGGTCATTTATCAGGAGCAGTACGGTGATCTTTATAACTTAGAGGCAACGCCGGCAGAATCCACCGCTTATCGCTTAGCCAAGCATGATAAAGAGAAATATGCGGATATCATTACCGCTACCGAAAATGATGAACGTCCCTATTATACCAACAGCTCACACTTGCCGGTTGGCTATACCGAGGATATTTTCGAAGCGCTGGATGTGCAGGATGAATTACAGACCTTGTATACCTCCGGCACGGTATTTCATGCGTTTTTGGGCGAAAGACTGCCTGATTGGAGAGCAGCGGCCGCTTTGGTCAGAAAGATTAGTGAACAGTACAAGCTTCCGTATTACACGATTTCTCCCACTTACAGCGTATGTAAAAATCACGGCTATTTAAGCGGCGAACAATACGTGTGTCCGCATTGTCAGGAGCCCACCGAGGTTTACAGCCGCATTACCGGCTATTATCGTCCCGTTCAAAACTGGAATGCGGGAAAGTCACAGGAATTCTGTGAGCGCAAGACGTATGATATGGGACATAATATTCTCAATGGAAAAGAGGCTTTTCAAAAGGATAACAAGGATCATAAGGAAACATTTGATGCGCTTTTGACGCAAACCGGAAAGCATCTCCTATTTACCACCAAAACATGTCCTAATTGTAAACTGGCGTATCGGATGCTGGATCATGCCGGCATTGCATATGAAGTGATGGATGCACAGGAGCATGAGGATCTGGTCAAGCAATACGGGATTATGCAGGCGCCGACCTTGGTGGTTGATGATGGCAAGCAGTCTATCTTGTATACGAATACCTCTGCTATCCAGCAATACATTCATCAATATCAATCATAGCTTGTGGGCAGTACACCATGCCGTGTACTGCTTTTCAAGCGCAAGGGCTAGTGTAATGCTCAGTTTGCTTTTTTATATTGCCGCTCATACATAAGCTCAAAAATGAAATCAGCTTAAATTGTGAATAAAGCATTAAGTCACATATAACAAAGAAGGACAAAGAAAAAACAGAAGGGTGAATTTTTGTACCGATGCGATGAAATTAATTGACGGAAATGATTCTGGCAGTTTGAGAAGTGTTGTTTCTTACAATTCATTTGTTAGAATTTAACAACGGATGTAAATAAATGAAAGGAAAACTGTAAAGGGACTGAAAAAATAAATGAAAAATGTATTGAAAAAATGTGAGAAAAATTGTATTCTATATATATGTTCATTGATATGATGAAGCATATAACGTGATTTAATTGAGAAATAGAATTCATAAAAGCAAACTTTTTTGATATGCTGCATCATAATATATGAACATAAAAGGAAAAAGGAAAGGTGAAATACATGTTTAAATACGTTATCAAACGTGTTATGGTGGGATTGGTAACCTTGTTTTTACTGGCAAGTGCTACATTCTTCCTAATGAAGTTTACTCCCGGTTCGCCGATATCCTCGGAAAAACTGAAAACTGAGGAAGCACGTCAGGCGGTCATGGAGAAGTATCATCTGGATAAGCCCATATCTGAGCAGTATGTGATTTATATCAGTAATGTGCTGCATGGCGATCTGGGTGAAAGTATGACTGCGAATACCAAAGGTCAGCAGGCTACCGATTTGATTGGCAAATCATTTCCGGTTACGGCTCGATTAGGAGCTGTTGCATTTGTGCTTGCGTTAGCTGGCGGTATCGGGTTAGGAACGGCTGCGGCACTGTCCAAACGCAAATGGGTGAATAATTTGTGTATGTTTGTGGCAACGATCGGTGTTTCCGTGCCATCATTCTTATTGGCGCTGCTTTTGATTATCGTTTTCGGCGTATGGCTGCACGCATTGCCGTTTATCGGTTTAAAATCGCCGATTCACTATATTATGCCGGCAACGACGTTGGCGCTTTCTCCAATTGCGACGATTGCGCGTTTAACCCGAAGCAGTATGCTGGAGGTTATGAAGCAGGATTATATCATTCTGGCAAGATCAAAGGGTACGCCTTATAAGAAGGTCATTTTGAAGCATGCGTTGAAGAATGCGATGCTGCCGGTCATCACCTATGCCGGACCGATGTTTGCCGCTTTGCTGACCGGAAGCTTTGTTATTGAGAGCGTCTTCTCTATACCGGGTACCGGACAGATGATGGTATCCAGCATTCAAAATCGAGACTACAGTATGATTATGGCAGTAACGATCTTCTTGGGTGCGCTGGTTATTACCTTTAACGTACTGGCGGATATCTTGTCAGCTCTCATTGATCCGCGAATCAAATTGCAATAGGAGGTTACTATATGGAAGAGAATAAAGTATCGGATATCGCGTTATCTCCTGATTTGTTTGAAAAACTGGACGATAGTGAAAAGAATGCAGAAAAAATTGCTTATGAAAGCTCCACATATTTTCAGGATGCGTGGAAGCGATTCAAGAAGAATAAGCTTGCTTTAATCGGTTTGGTGTTTTTGTTGGTGATGCTGATATTATCTATTGTTGTCCCAATGATTTCACCTTATACCTATGATGGGCAGGATCTGACGCTTCAGCACGCGGGATCCAGCCTGCAGCATTTAATGGGTACGGATAAATTCGGCCGCGATATGCTCGTGCGTATCATGTGCGGCGGACGTATTTCCCTTGCCGTAGGATTTGCGGCGGCGGCGATCTCACTTGTTGTAGGGGTTGTGTATGGTGCGATCAGCGGCTATTGCGGCGGTAAAGTGGATATGGTTATGATGCGAATTGTCGATGCCATGTATTCCATTCCCGATATGCTTTATGTTATTATGGTAGTTGTGGCGCTGGGCGCAAACTTCGTGTCGATTATGATCGGCGTCTGTCTTACCTTCTGGATGGATATGGCAAGGCAGGTGCGATCGCAGGTGATGACACTAAAGGAACAGGAGTTCTCACTGGCGGCATTCGTTCTCGGTGCCAGCAAATCGCGAATCCTGTTTAAACACTTGATTATCAACAGTATGGGACCGATCATCGTTACGGTAACCATGATCGTTCCGCGTGCTATTTTCTATGAAGCATTTTTGAGCTTCTTAGGCATTGGTATTTCGGCTCCGCAGGCTTCCTGGGGAACCTTGGCAAATGATGCAAAGGGACTTGTAAGCACATATCCGATGGAAGTCATCTGGCCGGTGCTGGCAATTTGCTTGACGATGCTATCCTTGAATTTTATCGGTGACGGATTGGGTGATGCGCTTGATCCGAAGAAGAAGTAGGAGGCGGATACAATGAGTATGTTGGAAATAAAGCACCTTTCTACGGAATTTACGACAGATAATGGTATCGTTCGTGCTGTGCGCGATGTATCATTACATTTGGATAAAGGTGAAGTATTGGGCATTGTCGGTGAATCCGGTTCCGGAAAAAGTCAGACGATGTTCTCCACGATGGGATTATTAAGCGCGAATGGTAAAGTTGTAGATGGCGAAATCTGGCTGAACGGTAAAAATATTTCGCCCTTGGCGTTCAAAGACAGCCGTGAATATGAAAAGACGATGGACGATATTCGCGGTAATGATATGGCAATGATTTTCCAGGATCCGATGACCTTTTTAAATCCGGTATTGCGCATTGAAACGCAATTGATTGAACCGATTTTGAACCATCATCCGGAAATGGATAAAAAAGCAGCGGTTGAAAAAGCTATCGAATTGATGCGCAAGGTAGGTATACCTTCACCGGAAAACCGCATTCGTCAATATCCGTTCCAATTTTCCGGCGGTATGCGTCAGCGAATCATCATCGCGATTGCCTTGGCATGTGATCCCAAGGTGATCATTGCCGATGAACCGACTACGGCATTGGATGTGACAATTCAGGCACAGGTTTTGGAACTCGTCAGCAATCTAAAGGATGAAATTGATTCCAGTATTATTATGATTACCCACGATCTAGGTGTTGTGGCTTCCATATGTGATCGTATTGCGATTATGTATGGCGGTAAAATTGTAGAGACAGGAACGACGGATGAGATTTTCTATCACCCGAAACATCCTTATACAAAAGGTTTGTTATCGTGTATTACCAATCCTGAGGAAACGGAACGCAAAGAGCTGCATCCGATTCCCGGATCACCACCGGATTTGTTAAATATTTCCGATGGCTGTCCGTTTGCGGATCGCTGTGAGCACGCAATGAAAATATGTAAGATGAAAATGCCGGATCAAGAAACATTCAGCGCAACGCACATATGCTCCTGCTGGCTGAATCATCCAATGGCAGAAGGGAAGGGTGAGTAGATTTGAGTAATCCAATTCTAAAAGTAACGGATTTAAAGGTTCACTTTCCTGTCGCAGGCAGTGCATTTGGTAAAAAACAGGTCGTTAAGGCCGTAGATGGTTTGAATTTTGAAATTATGCCAGGTGAGACTTTCGGTCTGGTTGGTGAGAGTGGCTGTGGTAAGAGTACTACAGGGCGAGCAATCGTCAAAATCTATACACCGACCGCAGGAAAAGTTGAATTTGACGGTGAAGATATTACGAAGATCAAGGGCAAGGAATTATCCGAATTTCGCAAGAATGTTCAAATGATCTTTCAGGATCCTTACGCAAGTTTGAATCCTCGTATGACTGTTGGTGAAATTATCCGTGAACCCATGGATATTCACAATATCTTTTCAACGAAGGAGGAGCGCGAAAACCGTGTTCGCGAGCTTCTGGAAATCGTTGGATTGAAGCCCGACCATATTCGTCGCTATCCGCACGAATTCTCTGGAGGTCAAAGACAGCGTATCGGCATTGCCAGAACGCTTGCCTTGAATCCGAAGTTCGTCGTATGCGATGAACCGATTTCCGCTTTGGATGTTTCCATTCAGGCACAGGTCATTAATCTGTTGGAAAACATTCAGGAGAAAATGGGAATTTCCTACTTATTTATCGCTCATGACCTGAGTATGGTAAAGCATATCTCAGATCGTATCGGCGTTATGTATTTGGGAAACATGGTTGAGATTGGAGAGGCTGATGACGTTTATAACTCACCGCTTCATCCATACACGCAGGCGCTTTTATCAGCTGTGCCTATTCCTGATCCAAAAGTAGCCCGCCAGAAGAAACGAATCGTTTTAGAAGGTGAACTTCCCAGTCCGATTGATCCCCCAAGCGGCTGTGTCTTCCGTACTCGCTGTCCGAATGCGACAGAGCGCTGCGCGAAGGAAAAACCGCAAGCGGTCAAGGTCGGCAATCGATCCGTGGCTTGTTTCTTATATGAATAGGCGAAAGGAGAAAAAAAGATGAAAAAGTTTTTGACTTTGGCTGCTTGTTCATTACTGGTTCTTTCCGGTTGCGGCGGAAACAGTGGTTCAAGTAGCGATGGAGTCTTGAGAGTTGGCGTCGGCGGAGATATTTCTCATTTAGACCCGGCAACAGCGGATGACTCTATCACGGCGAACATTCTTAACCAGACTTACGAAGGATTGTATACGTTGGATAAGGATGGCAATGCAGTTCCGAATTTGGCAACTGCCGATGCAGAGGTTTCTGAAGATGGTCTTACGTACACGGTTACGTTAAAAGACGGTGTAAAATGGAGCGATGGCCAGGATTTGAAGGCAGAGGATTTCGTATACGCATGGAAGCGTGCGGCTGCGATCGGTAATGCCGATTCCTACTACTCCATGTTCATTACTTCCAATATCAAGGGCGCTGTAGAAAGCGGCGAAGTTGACAATATGCCGGAATTCGGTGCTGTTGCGAAGGATGACAAGACGATTGAAATCACGTTGAAGCAGAGAACTCCGTACTTCCAGGCACTTTTGACGAATACGGTATTCTACCCTGTACGTAAAGATTTCGTTGAAGCCAATGGCGGCGATCCTAAGAGCAGCGAATGGAGCAACAATCCGGAAGCACCCGTATTGAGCGCATTCAAATTTACTTCCATCAACATTAAGGATGAAGTGGTATTGGCTAAAAATGATGGCTACTATAATGCTGACAGCGTAAAACTGAGCGGTGTAAGCTTCAAGGTTATGCCGGATATGGATTCTCAGACAAACGCGTTCAAAACCGGCGATTTGGACTTTGCGACTTCTGTCAATCGTGAAACTGCTTTAAACAGCGATTTGAAAGAGAATGTATACGTTATCGATCCGTTTGTATGCAACTACTTCGTATTGGTAAATGCCGGTAACGAAAATGATGAATCCAGCGATGCATTGAAAGCATTGAAGGATCCGGAAATCCGTAAAGCAATTTCTATGGGTATCGATCGTGCCGCTGTTCTGCAGGTATTAGGATACGGTGATTTGGCTTATGAATTGCACGGTCTTACGGCAAAAGGTATCCCGGGTGCAAACGGTGACTTCCGCGAAGAAGCAGATGCAGAAAGCCCGTTGGCAGCTACGGATGTAGAAGCAGCGAAAAAGATCATGGAATCCAAAGGCTACAGCGCTGACAAAATGCTGACGATCAAATACAGCTACAATGACAACCAGATGCACAAGGATGTCGCACAGTCTATGCAGGCTTCTTTGAAAGAAGTTTATGTTAACCTTGAACTGGCTGCTGCTGAAAAAGAAGCATTCTTCGATGCACGTGACAAAGGTAACTTCGAATTGGCACGTCACGCTATGACAGCTGACTTCATCGATCCGATGGCTTATTTGTCTATGTACTATGGTGAAAATCAGTCCGGTAATACGGTTGATGACAAGCACTATGAAGAATTGCTTGACAAAGCAAATGCTTTGGATGGCGCAGAGCGTATGAATGCATTGCATGAAGCAGAAAAATATCTGATTCAGGAACAGAATTATATCATTCCGTTGTTCGGATATTCTGAACCTTACCTGTTGAACAGCTCCGTTAAGGGAATCACTTCTTCACCGGAAGGTCACTACAGCTTGCATAACGCATATTTTGAATAGAATTCCCATTCTCATTCTCTTATGAGAATGAGAATATAAAACAGGGAATACACAACAGTTCTTTCAAGAGCTTGTTGTGTGTTCTTTGTTTCATGTTAAAGGAGGAATTAATCATGTTTCAAATAAAGACAGTGAAAGAACAAGCCGCATTGCAGGATCAAATTCTGAAAGAGCGTTTGGATTTTTTGCTACCAAAGGTGATGGCAAACAGCGAAGCGGATGCATGGATCATCGCAAGCAAGGAATACCATGAGGATTTACTATTTCCCTTATTGGTGCCGGCTTCCTATCTGACGGCACGAAGAATCACCATACTTGCCTTTGTGAAGGATCATGGTAAAATCCGGCGCTTTTCGATCAGCTTGCCGGACGAAGATCTGGAACAGTATTATGAGCCTTATTACGATTATCAAAAGGAGTCGCAGATTGAAGCATTGAATCGCTTATTCTGTGAGTTTGATGTGCAGCACATCGCATGGAATACATCTGAGGACAGCGCCTTTGCGGATGGTTTAAGCAGCGGTCTTTACAAGCAATTTCAAAGAGAAATTGATGATTGCTATGTGGAGAAATTCATGGAGGATAAGCTGTTAGCGATCAAGCTCATGGAGATTCGCACGGAAACGGAAAAATCACTCTATCCACACGTGTTGGAAGCGGCATTCTCTGTGATTGAAGATACGTTCTCAAAAGCAAGCATCGTACCCGGTGTGACCACCTGTGCCGATTTAGAGTGGCATATGAAACAGAAAGTACAGGATATGGGTCTCACCTTCTGGTTCTCGCCGACAATTGACTTACAAAGAGAAGGAGAAGGTCCACGCTATTACGGTGTGATTGAAAAAGGGGATCTTCTGCACTGTGATTTTGGGATTCGCTATATGAATCTATGCACTGATACGCAGCGTAATGCTTATGTGGCAAAGGATGGAGAAACGCAGCTCCCTGAAAAAATTCGCAAGGGCTTTGCGGTAAACAATCGCTTCCAGGATATTGTCCGTGAAAATTTTGCCTTGGGACGTACTGGCAATGAGGTATTTACCGCAGCCATTACGCAGGCGAAAAAAGAGGGAATCAAGCCCTGTCTGTATTCTCATCCATGTAATGTATACGGGCATGGACCGGGAACGATCATGGGATTATATACCAATCAGAATGAAATCCCGATTCGCGGTGATATCTGTTTAGATTATGATACGGTATTTGCACTGGAGTTGAACATACAATATGAGGATATGACCTTCTACAGTGAAGAAACCGTACTGTTTGATGAATCCGGCGTACACTTCTTGTATCCCGGCAGAGATGAAATCTATTGGATTCAATAAGGAGAAAATTTATGAAAAAGGGAATTTTATTGATTCTGTCCGGCGCCAGCAGTGTCGGCAAAGGAGCGATTCGCGATCTGCTTATGGCAGATGATGACTTCCATTTCTTTTATTCCATATCCATGACGACTCGTCCAAAACGCGAGAATGAAGTGGATGGCAAGGATTATTATTTTGTCGATTATGAAGCATTTGCACAAGCGGTGAGAAATAAGGATTTATTGGAATTCGCAGAATTTGACGGCTATTACTACGGTACTCCACGGCGTCAGGTGGATTTTCTATTAAACTCCGGTAAGAATGTACTGATTGAAGTGGAAGCGCAAGGAGTGGGACAGATTAAACTGAAGCACCCGGATGCGATTTCCGTATTCGTCATGCCGGAGAGTATCGAAGAATTAGAAAAACAGATTCATCTGCGTTATAACGATGAGGCAAATGCTCAGCGTCGTATCTCCAAGGCTAAAATGGAGATGGAATTGGCTCCTTTATTTGTACATCAAGTAAAGAATACGGACCCCAAACAAGCAGCGGAACAAATAAAAGACTTTGTTCAGAATACGATGGAAAAGGAGTAGGTTATGTTATTAAAAGAAAAGATCCTTCCCTACCGTAAACAGGTGGAGATCATCGATGGATGGTTGAAGAAACGTCTGGATACGGTGGTACCGATGATTATGGATCGCTGGGATCAGGATATGTGGATTGTGGCATGTGAGGAGTACAATGAAGATCCGCTGCTGAAATCCATGACGCCCTGTGCCATGATGACAGCACGCAGAATTACTATTTTGGTTTTTTGCCGGGGTAAGAATGGTGTAGAGCGCTTTTCATTGGCGCGTCCGCACATTGGTTTGGACGATTATTATGAATCGATCTGGACAAAGGCAACCGGTCAGGAATGGAATATTCAAAGTAACAGTCAGTACCAAAGCCCTGAAAAGGAAACGCAGATGGAATGCTTAGAGCGTTTGATTCTCATCAAACAGCCTCGCAGCATTGCCTTAAATGTATCGGATTCCTTTGCCTTCGGTGATGGTATCAGTCATCGCTTTTACAGTTTGATCAGCGGCATTGCCGATAAGCTGAATATTCCGATTGTACATGGCGACAAGCTATGTGTAAGCTGGCTGGAAACGCGCTTAGATGAAGAGCTTGCGGCATATCATGGCATTGTGGAAATTGCGCATGAAATTATTGATGAGGCTTTTTCATCACAAGTGATTTTACCCGGTGTTACGACCAATTTCGATGTGAAATACTGGATGATGCAGAAGGTTATTGATCTGGGCTTGATGCCGTGGTTTGATTTTGAGGTTTCGATCAAGCGTGAAGGAAAGCTGGAGTTTGAAGATCAAGAAATGACAATATTACCGGGCGATTTCCTGCATTGCGACGTCGGCTTGAATTATCTTGGCTTATGTACCGATACACAGGAGAATGCCTATGTGTTAAAGCCTGGTGAAACGGATGCTCCCGCCGGCTTAAAAGCAGGAATGAAGGTTGTTAACAGCCTTCAGGATATTGTTATGGCGAACTTTAAGGAAGGTCGCAGCGGCAATGAAATTCTTCGCTTATCACGTGAACAGGCGCAGGCAAAAGGAATTCGGCCTTGCATTTACACTCATCCGATCGGCTATCATGGACACGGAGCCGGACCGACAATCGGTTTGTGGGACATGCAACAAGGAGTACCGGGATTACAGGGAACCTATCCGCTGTTTAACCGTACATTATATTCATTGGAACTGAATGCGACGATTAAATTGCCGGAATGGAATGATGATGATTTTGTCTTCCCTTTGGAAACGGATATCATCTTTATGAATGGAAAGGCGGAATTCGCACAAGAGCGGCAAACTGAATTCCATTTGATTCGTTGATATGCAGGAAGATATTAAAAAGGGGGCGCTCTATTTATTGGCTGCCTCCTTCCTTTTTTCCAGTATGCAGGCGACCTCTAAAGCATTGTATTACATCTCCAGCTTTGAGCGCACCTTTTACTTTTCTTCTGTTGCGGCAATTCTATTCTTTTTTGTCTGTCGTTACCGGAAGGAACCGCTGATGGGAAAACGACCCGATCTTTTATTTATGCGGGCGCTATTTGGCTTTGTATCCACTATTTTTGTGTTTTTGTCTTCGACAAGGGATTTTCCTATAGCGAATGTTTCCCTGTTAAGCTCCACTTCGACGATTTTTGCCTTGTTGGCGGCCTGTCTATGGTTGAAGGAAAAGATCACGAGGGGACAGCTAGTCGCGTTGGCTTTAGCGTTTATCGGTGTCATTGCGATTCTACAGCCATCTCCCACCGGCATTGAACTGCCGGCTGTTTATGGCTTGTTGGGAGGAATGCTGGCTGGAATGGCCTATACGGTGGTACGGAGGCTTAAGGATGATGCTTCGCCCTATTCTATGACCTTTTTCTTTATGGCCTTTTCGGCATTGGCTTCGTTACCGATTGTCATGGTTCAAGGTTTTACTGTGCTTCATGCAAAAGAAATCGGGTTATTAATCTTTATGGGAATATGCATGTCCTTGGGTCAGCTTTTGTTAAGCTATGCTTATCAATATGCCCCTTCGACTAAGATTAGTGTTTATTTATATTCGCAAAATCTTTTTGCTTTTTTGATCGGCATTACAGTGTTTCATGAGCTTCCCGATGTGATTTCCATTTTGGGTGGTATCATCTTGATCACAGCTGGAGTATTGAATTTTTATGAAGTAAGGAAGGAAGCAAAGTATGAAAGAAAAGATGAAGAAAGAATTTCAGAGCTTTGAAGGCGGCTTATTTGGCGATGTGGAAAAAGCCGACGTCGGTGATTCTTATCAAAAGCTGGGTGAGCAGGGCGTTGCCTTAATGGGATGGGCGGATCCGTTTACTCCCGATTTCAGTCTTCCTAAGCATGTGCTGGATAAAACTCTGGAAGCAGTTTGCTCTCCGTTGTCGGCACATTATACTGCGCCTGTCGGCAATCCCGATCTAAAAGAGTTGATTGCGGAAAAATGCAAGAAGTTCAATCACCTGGATTTAGATCCACAGCGCAATATCATCATTACCCCCGGAAGCGACAGCGCGCTATTTTTTGCCATGTTTCCTTTTATCGAGAAGGGTGATGAAGTGATGATTCCTTCTCCCAGTTATCCGAATAATTTCACCAATGTAAAGATGATGCAGGGAAAGGTGATTCCCATTCCGTTGTATGCCGAGGATGGCTATCAGCTGCGAATTGAGGAAATGGAATCACGTGTTACCGCTAAAACCAAAATGGTTGTTTTAACGCATCCCAACAATCCGACAACGACAGTTTATAACCGTAAATCATTGGAGGATTTAAGCGCCTTTGTGCAGAAACATGATCTGATTCTCGTCTGTGATCAAGCCTTTGAGGATTTCACCTTTGAGAATGAAATGATTACCCCGGCATCGTTACCAGGCATGATGGAGCGCACCATTACCGTATGCAGCGTGTCGAAGGGAATGGGACTCAGCGGCTATCGGGTTGCCTACATCATAGCGGATGATAAGGTGATGGATGTCATGTATGGCTGTGCGGTCAGTGTGATCGGCGCAACGAATACGATTTCTCAGGTGGCAGTCATGGAAGCATTTAAGGATCCGTCCTTTATGGATGTTTTTGCGAAATCCTATGATATTCGCAGACACGCGGCTTATGAAATCTTGAATCAGGTACCGAAAGTTAATGTTCAGTTGCCCCAATCAGGCTTCCTGTGCTGGGTTGATGTATCCCGATTAGGCAATAGTTCAGATATTTGTGCCTATTTGATCAAGGAAGCAAAGGTCGCTCTCAATGATGGAATCAATTATGGCCCCGGCGGGGAAGGTCATCTGCGCATTGTATTGGGAGTGTATGAAGATGATAAGAAAGTCATTGATGCGTTACATCGCATGGCTAATGCACTGCGCAATTATTGTGCATAAGTAAAGAACTAGCTGTACTATTTATTGTGCAGCATTTTTTATCAGCAAGCTTATAAAGACATGAGAATGAATAAGAAATTATTTGTTTAAGAGAGTAATAGTAAGAATATTATGTATTTAATTGAATGATGATGCATCGCTATGTATTATCTGTGTTATAATTCCGTCTTTTACACTTGCAGGATAAAAAAATAGCGAAATAGCCCTATAT
>CANDJN010000028.1 GCA_947385085.1 uncultured Erysipelotrichaceae bacterium
GCCAACCAGATCATGTCATGGGTTAAGGTTTCCGAAACGTTAGTATAATTATAAAGTATTCCCACTTCTCTTAATTGAGAGGTGGGAGTTTTTTGTGCTTTTTCAATCCCGAAAAAATTCCCGAAAAATTGCAAAAATACCCCAATTTAGTCTATTATTATATAGTATGTTTTATACTGTTTTATAGCCATTTATAATAAAAAAGCGCATAAATTTCGATTCTCATCACTCGCTCCATTGTATCAATATCTCCTGTAAATACGGGAGTTTTTTTATGTTTGATTTCATTTTGCCCCACATTTTGACCCACATTTAAACTTTTTAGGTGTTGATAAAATCGAAATTATCATTCAATACATCAACGACATTTTTTTGTGGATCAGGAACATATGACTATATACTTTATTGAGACAACTCATTTTTTCTTGTCATAACTTTTATGCTAGAATAGCGAATAATGCTAGTTAAAAAATTTCTCTTTTATTTATATAATTTTTCATTTCTTTATAAAGTAACTAACTGGTTGGATTTTCAATAATATTTATCTTTTTATGTGTGAAATCAATTTTAACATTTGTTCCCAGAGGCAAAATGCCTATCGGTGCAGCGTGTCCAATATTCACATTATACAATATCGGTAGCTGTTCTTGATGAAATTCCTTTACACTTTTCGATATACTTCTTTGTATTCTTCATAATATACTTCGTCCTGAGGTTTGCCAACAATGATTCCACCGATCTGACCGAATATTCCCTGAACCCCTAAGATTCTTAAGTAATAAGTGGTTAGATTGGGACTAGGTCTTTCTTCACTTGTCTCCAACAAGAGTATCTTATCTTTCCATTCTGTTAGCGTTGGCCATATTTCTGTCCCAATCATGATTGGGAATACATCAATGCAACCTCCAAGTATTTGACCTGTCTTGATTCCCGATCCTTGTATAATCTCATAGCCGTGTTTTTCTTTAATGAGCAATCTTGCGCAACATTGATTGGATTCAGACCAAGGAATATTATCTTTTGTCCAACCTTCACTGGATTTTATTTCAAGGCCTTCACAGGGATGAAATAAGATTTTATCCACTATCCTTTTCGTATAATCAAACATTTTTACATACTCGCCGAATTCGCTCATAACGCATGGCCCGTAGAAGGAAACAACACCGGCTTTGTGCATCATGAAATGATTGATGGTGGTATCGGAATAACCCATAAATATTTTGGGATGTTTACGAATAAGATCATAATCAATATACGGTAAAAGTCGTATTGTATCATCACCGCCAATAGCACAGAATACACCTTTTACTGAAGAATCCTTGAGAGCCATCATCCAATCGCTTGCACGCGCCTCTGGATGTTCATAAATAAATTGGCTCCCTTTTAAAGCGTGGGGCATGGCAATAACTTCCAATCCAAATTCATTTTCTAATCGTTTTTTTGCGATGAAGTATTTATGAAACAATTCTTTGTCCCCGATACCACCCCAAGATAAACTTACAATAGCAATTTTATCCCCTTTTTTAAGTCTGTTTGGTTTAATCATAGGCTTATTCCTTTCAGATCGGTATATGAATTAAGCAAAATAAATACCAAAAGCAATTTTTTAAATTTTATCATAAGTTAACACATCTCGACGATACCGATATTTAGATTTATAAGAAATTATTTTTTGTTATTAGATTAGTTTTGATGAAAAATGCCTAATTATTACATAAATAATGTCACAATGCAAGATGTAATAAGGTCACATGATAGGGAGGAATAAGGAGGAGGTAATCGATCTTAATAATGCAATTGAGTAATTTCATCAAAATTTGTATTAGGAACAAAATTATCATTATCAGTCATAAAAAATTTATCATAGCAATTTATAACATTGTAATAGTCATTATTTATAAGGGATTTTTTTGATTTTTCTACATTATTAAAATTTAGACCTCGTGAAATAAATAATTCATATTGTTCATCTATGGTATTAAAATAGTTTCATTATGCATATTTTCTTAATAAAAAAACCAGCCACAATGGAATGGCAGGTCTTCTGCAATAGCCTCTGTGGAATTACTATCGCTTTATTTATCGAAGAATATTATTCTTGCTTACAGAAATAATACTATAACGGGGTGATTAAAGTGATAATTAAAATCTTGATTTATTAAGATATAAGAATAGGAAACTTATTGTGGTGGGGGGGTAAGAAAAACAATAAAAAAGCCTTATCGCAAGGCTCTAGTTAACATATGGTGCCGACGAGAGGAATTGAACCTCCAACCTACGCGTTACGAGTGCGTTGCTCTACCATTGAGCCACGTCGGCATGTATTTTGTTATCAGCAGCTATTATTTTAACATTGATGGTAGGAAAATTCAATTCTTTCTTATGCTTTTCATGAAAAAATTATCTCACCTTCTTGGAATTTTTACAGGAGTGAGCGATAGGATTGATAAAAGTCTTTCTTATACGTTATAATAAGGAAAGAAAGCAGGTGCAAACGATGAAACTGGAAAATGAACGTTATCAAATGACCTTTTGTACAAAAGGCGGAGAAATGGAATCGTTTTTGGATAAAGAAACGGGAATACAATATCTTTATCAGGGCGATAGCGAGTATTGGAGTGGCAAAAATCCCGGACTATTTCCGATTATCGGCAATACATACAGTGGAACATATGAAATTGGCAATAAAGCCTATGCGATGAAAAACCATGGCTTGATTCGCTATGCGAATTTACAATGTGTTGAGCAAAGCGAAAATCATATTACCTTTGAACTTCGTGATAATGAGGAAACCCGAAAGCAGTATCCGTTTTCATTTTGTTATCGCGTACGCTATCATTTGGACAAAAACAAATGTACGATTACTTATGATATTACCAATACCGATCATGAGGATATGCCCTTCACCTTTGGCTTGCATCCGGCATTTCGCTGCCCCTTGTGTGAGGGAGAGGCTTTTGAAGATTATCATTTGATTTTCTCCAATCCGGAACACATCAATCAGATGATATTTGATCACGCCAAACTAAAGCCGATTCATAGAGAAAGGGTAGAAGTACAGGATATTAAGCTGGATTATGCATGGCTTACCAAATATATGCCGGTTATCTATGAAAATTGCCGCAGTGCTTTTTTAACCTTAAGAGGAAAAGAACACGGTGTGAAGGTGTCCATTGCGGGCTATCCTTATTTGGCGCTGTGGACGCCGAAAGAAGGAGCACCGTTTCTCTGTATAGAACCATGGTATGGTCATGCGGACTTTACCGAGGTAACAGAGGATTTCTATCATCGTGAAGGAACGATGATTCTATCGCCCAACAAAACCTTTACCACTTCCTATTCCATCGAAGTATTTTAACCGCAAAAGGTTCCATAAAATAAATAACCTGATAGAAAATCAAATGAATTTTTAATGGGCTTTATACACAGTCCATAAAGGATATGATAGAAGGTAGGATTATGCGAAGATATGATTTGGATTATCTGCGGACGCTCGTGATTTTACTGTTGTTTCCGGTTCATACGTTTATGATTTGGAACAGCTTTGGGGAAAAATATTATATATGGGATAAAGCGAATCAAGCACTCAGCACCTTGATCGTATTGGTCAATCCATGGATGATGCCGCTGCTATTTGTCATTGCCGGCATCAGTGCGAAGTATTCATTACAAAAACGTTCCCCATCGCAATTCCTGCGCGAAAGATTTCGCCGCTTAATGATCCCTTTTCTCATCGGATTAATCCTGCTCATCCCCTTACAAACGCTAATGGCTCGAAAGTATTTCTTTGGATACACAGGTGGCATCATTGAAAACATCTGTTACTTTTTCACCCATGTGAGTGATTTCAGCGGCAATGACGGATGCTTTTCTCCCGGACATTTATGGTTTTTGCTCTATTTATTTATCATATCTCTTATCGCATTGGTCATAATTCATTATATGAATTTAAAACAGTGGTCAGATAAACTAAGAAAGCTATCATTTTATCAAATCATCTTGTTATTTATTCCGATATGGCTTTTCTATTATCTCGGCAATATCGGCGGATATAGCTTGGGAAAATATTTGATACTGTATCTAATCGGATATTATATTCTGAGCGAGGATGAAATTCTGTCTTGTTGTAAAGAGAAACGAAACTATCTTATGATCATGTTTGCGGCAGGCGAAATCATATTAGGGGTTTTGTTTTATCGCTTTTCCTATTATGGTGATGGTTTAGTTCATCTTGTAGGATGGCTGGGAGTCTTAGCTTGTATGACGATGGCACAGCGTATACAATATCACCCCGGTAAAAGCATTGGCTTTTTCAACCGGCAATCTTTTTCAATCTATTATTATCATATGCCGATATTGATTATATGGGCTTATATCGTTCTCACATATTTATCCGCTTGGAACCTCTCCGTTCTACTCATTTTATTTGGAAGTTTTCTCCTAACGATGGTATGGGTGATGGTGATTCATCTTCTGCGGCTGTTTGGTCGATCAAGGGTGGGAAAATCATAATATAATAGCCAAGACTCATGCATAATTATTGCCATTCGCAAAGGGAAAGCAATGGGAAAGCGCTTACTTTATTGAAACCAAAGTAAAAACATGGTATGATATAGAAGATAATCAGGAGGTATATATCAATGGAAGTATTCGTGTTAAAAGATTATGAAGAAGTCAGTAGAAAAGCTTTTGAGGTAATGAAAAGCGTCGTTAGCGCCAAGCCGGAAGCGGTTCTTGGCTTAGCTACAGGCTCTACACCGCTCGGCTTATATCGAAACATGATTCAAGATCATCAGGAAAATCATACTAGCTATGCAAAATGTCAGTCATTCAACTTGGATGAATATGTAGGGCTGCCAAGAGATCATAAGGAAAGCTATTATACGTTTATGCACACGAATTTGTTTTCCGGTATTGATATTAAAGAAGAAAATGTTCATCTTCCCTATGGAGATTCTAAGGAAGATTGCGAAGCTTATGAAAAAGCAATGGAAAATGTTCATGTGGATATTCAAGTGTTGGGAATCGGCGGCAATGGTCACATTGGCTTCAATGAGCCGGGAACAGCCTTTGATGAAGAAACTCACATCGTTACCTTAACCGAAAAAACGCGGCAGGATAATGCACGATTCTTTGATGGCGATATCAATCAAGTTCCGACCCATGCTATTACGATGGGCATCGCAACGATTATGAAAGCCGGTAAGATCTTATTGATTGCGACCGGTGCCAACAAAGCGGATGCGGTAGCCGCAATGATCGATAAGGCTCCGAGCACGGACTGTCCGGCATCGGTATTACAAAATCATAAGGATGTCGTGGTCATTCTGGATGAAGCAGCGGCAGCGAAATTAAAATAAGAACAAACAAGGAGAACAAAGCGCTTCTCCTTCTTTTATATCCTAACAATGAAGGTGGTGAAAGTATGATAAAGGGTATTAATGAAATAATGCCGGAAATTGATGAATCAGCATGGATAGCGGCGGATGCGGATGTGATAGGAGACGCTCACATTTCCCAAGGGGTAAGCATTTGGTTTCATGCGGTAATACGAGCGGATCAAAATTCTATAACCATTCAAGAAAACTCCAACATACAGGATGGCTGTATTTTGCATACCGATCCGGATGATCCTTTGGTAATTGGAAAGGAAGTCAGTGTGGGACATGGTGCGATACTACATGGCTGTACGATTGAAGATCATTGCTTGATCGGCATGGGCAGCATCATTATGAATCGTGCCCGTGTGGAGCCATATTGCATTATCGGAGCGGGAGCACTCGTAAAAGAAGGAACGATCATTCCCTCCGGTAGCGTTGCGGTCGGCTGTCCGGCAAAAGTGATTGGTAAGGTCACGGACGAACAAAAACGCCAAATTGACGCCAATGCACAGCACTATTTGGAATGGAAAGAAATCTATCAACAGGAGGATAAAGAAAATGGATCAAAACGTGGAAACAATACAAAGCATTCACTGTGAACGCTGTAAAAAAGCGCTGGAAAACAATGGCTTTCATGTGAATATCGCCAAGAATAAAGCTGAAATATTAGACCTGGTTAATGGGATGATCAAGGATGGCGATGTGGTTTGCGACGGAGGCAGTATGACGTTAAAGGAAACCGGTATCTTAACCATGTTGAAACAACGCGATATCGTATTCCAATCGCATAATGAACCGGGATTAAGTCGTGCACAAAGTGATGAAGAAGCACGCAAAGCTTTTTCTGCGGATGTGTTCTTAGCCAGTGCCAATGCGATCACCTGGAATGGTGAAATTATTAATGTCGATGGTCATGGAAACCGTGTGAGCGCAATGATTTTTGGACCGAAGAAAGTCATTTTAGTAGTGGGCGTGAATAAACTGGTAGAAGATGAGGCAGCGGCGATTCGCCGTATCCGCACCATTGCCGCTCCGGCAAACAGCGTGCGGCTTCATAAAGAAACACCCTGTGCCCACATCGGTGCCTGTCAGGACTGCCATAGTGCCGATCGCATTTGTTCCAGCTACGTTAAGCTTAACTATGACAAAGAAAACCGCATTCATGTGATATTATCATTAGAGCCGTTTGGCTATTAAGTAAGCAAGATGAAAAGTCATGATAGTGAAATGGTTTTGGAAATGAGAATCGCTTAAAGGAAGCTAGCAAAGGCGTTGGCATTTCACTGGAACTTTTTAGGAATCTATGGCATAATAAAAAGCATGATAAAAAATGTTCTAACTGATCGAAAAGGAGGATTCGTATGGTAAAAAAAGCAAAGCGTCATAAAATGTCAAAAACACTACGTATCGTTCTTTGGCAGAGGGAACGATGTTGCGACTTTATGGAGAATCAATGTGAACGAAAGTAAAGGAGGATTTCCATGAAGGAAGCAATGAAACTCATCGGCAATACACCGATGTACCATTTAGAGAACAGTCATATTCATATAAAGTTAGAAAAGATGAATCCCGGGGGCAGTATCAAAGATCGGGCGGTTTATGGCATGATGCAGGATGCGTTAGATCGAGGTAAAATCACTTCCCAGACGAAACTCATTGAGGCAACCAGCGGCAATACCGGAATCGCATTGGCTATGATGGGGGCGATATATCACCTTCCTGTGACCATTGTGATGCCGGAATCCATGAGTAAAGAGCGCAGGGCTTTGATCAAGGCATACGGGGCGAATTTGATTTTAAGTGACAAAGCGCAGGGCATGGCAGGCGCAATACAGAAAATGCAGGAAATCATGGCCGAGGATGCCGATTATCTGTATTTGGATCAGTTTGGCAATGAAGCCAATGCGAATATTCATGAACAGACTACGGGACCGGAGATTTTAAGACAGGTTGAAAATGTAGACATTTTTGTGGCTTGCTTTGGCACGGGAGGAACGTTTACCGGTGTCGCTCGGGCGCTGAAAAAAGCCAATCCGAATATTCGCTGTGTGGTGGGAGAACCCTATCACAGTGCCTTGCTTTCAGGTCATGAAGCCGGGGCTCACAAGATTCAGGGAATCGGGGCGAATTTTATCCCAAAGATTCTCGATACCTCACTCATTGATGATATTTTATTGATTGATGATGAGGAAGCCTACCAGGAGACGGTGAACTTTGCCAAGGAAACGGGAATTCTGGTCGGCATTTCCAGCGGCGCCAATATCGCCTTAGCCAAACGCTTGGCAAGCCATTATCCTGATCGTGAAATCGTGACCGTTGCTCCGGACGGCGGCGAGAAATATTTATCGGTGCTGTTTGAATGAAACTGATTCAAGACATCCGTTATAATATCAAGCGTACGTGTGAATATGATCCGGCGGTTCATTCGCGATTGGAAGTACTGTTGTTATATCCACATATCAAGGCTTTGATTATGCATCGTATTTCCCATTGCTACTGGAATCACCACCTATATTTTATGGCGCGGTTAAATGCTGGCTTGGCACGGCGCTGGACGGGAATTGAAATCCATCCCGGCGCAAAAATCGGCAAGGGCTTGGTGATTGATCACGGCATGGGTGTGGTAATCGGAGAAACCGCAGAAGTTGGCGATGATTGCGTTATTTATCATGGCGTAACATTGGGAGGTACTGGAAAACAACATGCCAAACGTCACCCTACGATCGGCAACCGCATTTTTATCGGGGCCGGAGCGAAGCTTTTGGGCAACATTACTATCGGTGATGATTCCAAAGTCGGAGCCAATGCCGTAGTACTTCAGGACTTTCCACCAAACAGTACGATTGTTGGTATCCCTGCGGTAAACAAGGCGAAAAAACAAAAAGAAGAAAAATAAAGGTAAACACATCATAGCGATGTGTTTTTCTATACATGATTTTTACATATTGTGGTCTCACATGATGAACCATAACTAAACGGTTATGTAAAATGATTTGAATGGGGTGGATGAAACCGGCAAAATCAACCACTCTATCAGTATGATGTTAGAAACCAACCTCAGAAAATGGCAGTGGGAAGATGCGGCTGCACTGGTGGAACTATGTAAGGATCACACCATCAGAAAGCTATGGAGTTATGACTGTCCCTATCCCTATACATTAAAAAAAGCCGAATACTGTATTCAGTTTTTTCTTCATGCCAATCCTTTACGCTATCGTATTTTTGCCATTTCCTACCATCATGAACTGTGCGGGTGGATTCAATGTGTCATGGTTGAACATCAATGCGCAAGACTCTCGTATTTTCTGGCGGACGAATTCATTCGTACCCGTGCTTTGCGAGAAGCGATTGTTCAAATGTGTGCCTACTGCTTTACCCAATGGAATGTATTATCCATCTATGTCAAGACTGCCATTGATCAAAAGGAAACACAAAATATTTTACTGGAAAGCGGCTTTTTGGAATCCCGCGATACGGCACCGATTTATATCTACTTCCTCCATCGCTTTCATCAACAGGAGATGGAAACATCAAAAAAAACGGTATTTTCTTCACCGTTTTCATGGCAGGGGTCTTCCAGCTCCTCATCGGGTGATGAAGCATGAATCCTTATTAGTCATCCGCTTTTTTACATAACAAAATACTGTAGAAAGCGCTGATGCCGATCAAAAATGCATATAGCTTTCCCATGATGTGACCATCGTGAATTCGTTCATAGACTAGTGGAAATCCCAATAGCTTTGTGATACTGTAATCAATCCCAAATAAAATAAGAATCCATAATGCCCATAATTGCGCCTTTTTCATGTTATCACCTATTCTAATCTATGAAAATACCACAGGGATATGAATGATTTCTTTGTCTGTGGCATAAATTAAGGATGAAGTGAAAGGGAGGAACAGCGAATGAAAAAGAAAGTCATTGCCATAGCGGGTGTTGTGACGCTAGCCGTTGCCCTATGCTTGGCACTGAAGCCGAAATCATTTGAAAAGGAATTCAGTAAAGTCATGGATGATATGAATTCGTACATCTTGAAAGGCGATATGGAAATCACTAAGGGTGAGGATTTAAAGACATATGCGGTAGAGGTAGCCTATCAAAAAAATGATGAAAATGATTTTTTTAAGGTGAGTCTTATGGATAAAGAGCTCAATCAAGAACAGATCATTTTGCGTAATGAAGAAGGTGTATTTGTGATAACGCCGGCATTGAATCAAGTGTTTAAGTTTGAAGGGGAGTGGCCGCTTAATTCACCAAAGCCGTATTTATTACAGTCGATGGCACAATTTGTGGCAGACGAGCAGGCTGAAGTGAATAAAAACGATGATGGCTATTTGATTACATCGCCGGTGGTTTATCCAAATAATAAGAATTTCAGCAGTCAGGAAATGCAGTTTGATCAGGATGCAAAGGTAAAATGGGTTCAGATTTATAATCAGGATCACGGTGTGGAATTAAAGATCGTCTTCCATACTGTGGAATATAATGAAGAAATTGCGAAGGATTATTTTGCGACACCGACTAGTATGGAAAAGCCGACGGCTGGCAGCCAGCTTGAAGAAGCGGATTTACCGCTTTATCCCAGTGCGGTATTTGATGCGCAGTTAACCAATAAAAGCGTGATGACCAGCAATGGCATGGAAAAGCATATTCTGGAATTCAGCGGGGCAAAAAATTTCACCGTGGTAGAAAATCTGCGCCCAAGCAGTGAGCGAACCCAGACGGTGATTATGCCGGGTGAGATGGTGGATGCCCTGGATGTGATTGGCTTCTATGATGGAAATCATTTGTCAGCCGTTTATAACGGGGTTGAATTTACTGTATTCAGCGATGAATTGGGTCCGGAAGAAATGATGAGTGTGATTAATAGTATGCAGGTGGCAGTGATGAAATAATGGTGAAGCGCGGAGATGTGTTTTATGCCAATCTTTCCCCGGTGGTGGGCAGTGAACAAGGCGGTGTGCGTCCGGTACTGGTGATTCAAAATGACAAGGGAAACAAGTATTCGAATACAATTATCGTCGCACCGATTTCCAAAAAAATGAGCAAGCCGCCGATTCCTACGCATGTCATTTTCAGTGATGATGCGTTAGATTATGTGTCGATGATTTTATGTGAACAGCTGCGAACGATTGATAAGCAGCGGCTGGGACAATGGATTTGTACGCTGGGTGAGGATACGATGGTAAAGGTGGATCAGGCGATTAAAGTAAGCTTGAATTTATAGACAGAGCGATCATTTCTCTTATTAGGGAAGTGGTCGCTTTTTCTTGTGGCAAATTTCAGCCCGCTTTTGCTTAAAGAATAAGCAAAAAATTCTGGAAAAGAACGAAAAAGGGTGAATAACAGTAATAGGAGAGGTCAGGAGGTACGTTATGAAACGAGTGATAAAGCTGAGATTGATCGTAAATGAAGAACAGGCACATCAATTACAAGCATATGGGCGTGCGTTTAGGCATGAGGTCTACCGTGTGAGTGGTGTTTTTCAAAAGGAGGAGCGGATATTTGCCTTTCCTTATCGTTATATTTCCGATACGATGACGCAACTTGCAAAAAGACAGGTGGTGATAGAGGCGTCCAAGCTTTACCGCATAAAACAGCGCCACCCTTATGCTAAGCTGGATTATGTTGGCGTATGGGCAAGCGATTCGTTTTCGTTTGTGGAGGGGAAGAGCATTTGCTTTGTATTGGGTAAGCAGGATGGCATCCGGCGTATCAGCATTCCTTTTGATGGGGATGTGAATACATTGTCAATAGAAGCAATCCGCGATGTGACCGTGAAGCTTCGCGATGAACATTGTTTTGGCTTTTTACGCATGGCAGGGAAAGATTGTCAACCTGTTCGTAATGAAACGTTTAACAAGGGCAATGATCTGATGCATAGTCTTAATAATTGAATCCAAAATAACGCTGAGGGTGTGATGTGATGGAGCGAACTATCCTGCATTGTGATCTGAATAATTTCTATGCATCAGTGGAATGTATGAAGCATCCGGAATATCGTGATGTGCCAATTGCCGTAGCGGGGAATGAGGAATTGCGTCATGGCATTGTTCTGGCCAAAAATACACTGGCAAAGGCGGCGGGCGTAAAGACGGGACAAACGCTGTGGGAGGCTCGCCAAATATGCGCTTCCCTTATTTTACTGCCGCCTGATTATACCGCATATCGCCGCTGTTCACGTATGGTAAAGGAAATCTTTACCGACTATACGGATCAGATTGAGGATTTTGGGATTGATGAGTCATGGCTGGATGTGACTCAAAGCCGCAATTTGTTCGGATCGGGAATGACCATTGCCCAAACGATCCAGCAGCGTATTTTGCGGGAAATCGGACTATCCTCCAGCATCGGCATCAGCTTTAACAAAATCTTTGCCAAGTTAGGCTCCGATTATCGCAAGCCGATGGGCTTAACGTACATCAGCCGTGATAATTATCAGGACATTGTCTGGCCGCTCCCGGTTAGTGATCTGTTATATGTCGGCCGCAGCACCGTAAAGAAATGCCTGCATTTGGGCATCGAAACGATTGGTGATCTGGCAAACAGCGATGTGCGCAGATTGCGGCGTTCTCTGGGCAAATGGGGAGAGTATTTATGGCTATTTGCGAATGGCGAGGATCGCAGCGAGGTTGCCAAACAGACCTACATCTTTCCGATCAAATCCATCGGCAACGGGGTAACACCACCTCGTGATTTGTATGATTTGGAGGATTTTCGTTTGATCGCTTATGTGCTGTGTGAAAGCATAGTCGCACGGATGCGGGAACAGGAGCTCGCCGCGCGCTGTGTGTGTATTCAGCTGCGCAATACGCAGCTTGTCAGCATCTCCAGACGCACGATGACTACCGTTCCGATCTACACCGTTCATCGCCTGGTAGCGTTGGCTGTATCATTATGTCGCCGCCATTATCACTTTCAAATACCGCTGCGTTCGATCTCCATCAGCGTCACTCAGCTTGTATCACGCCATGCCCATCAACAGCTTTCCTTGTTCGATGATCAGGATGAGCCCCAAGAGGAAGCGCTGGATCAGGTAATGGAGGAAATCCGCCGCCGCTTCGGTCCATTTTCGATTCGCCGCTGCTCAATGAAACAGGATATGGAACTGACGGACTTTGATCCACTCAGTGAGCATACGATCCATCCGGTCAATTTCTTTCGTTGAAACAACAGGTTGCCGTGGTGGCGCTCCATGCGAAAAACGGAAATGTGACGCCGCTGTTCATCGTATGGGACAACAATGTAAAATATGCGATTGACCGTATTGTCAAAATCCAAAAGGCGGCATCTTTAAAATCAGGCGGGTTTGGGATTCGCTATACGATCCGCATTGAAAATCATATGCGTTATCTGTACTATGAAAATCCCGGATGGTTTATTGAAAAAACGGATGAGCATGCATAATGATGGAAAAGGAAACCATACTATGACTATAAATAATAAACGGAGGTTTGACTATGAATCAGCGAGAGGATTTAATCCAAGAATTGAATCAGCTTTTAAAGGGTACTCATATGGGTGCATTTGTGTTTGAAGACTTAAAGGAAAAGCTTAGTGATGCAGGCTTAAAACGTGAATTTCAGCATTTCTTAAGTCTGTTGAAAAAGCATGAAGTGGCATTAACAAGGCATATTCAGGAAGTGAATGGGGATCCGGTTGATTCATCAGGAATTAAGGGTACCATTGCGGATATGATGACGATGTTAAAAAATATGGTGATTACCACAGACAGCGAGGTGATCAAGGAAGCGAAGAAAGCGATTGAAATGGGGCAAAAGGCCTTGCGTGATTTTGATGATCGTCATTTTACATTATCGGAGACAATGACCAAGGAGCTGGCGATGATGAAGGATGATTATGACTGTATCTATCATACGCTGCATAAGTTTTTAATCGCATTAGAGGGATAAAAAACAGTTTTCTTTTCTACGTGAAATATGCTAAACTATAGCTACGTAAGAAAAGAAGGTAAAGTGATGAATCCATCCATCAAAGCAGTATTTTTTGACATTGACAGCACGCTGTATTATCATGGCTTTCATGATATTATGCCCTCCGCCAAGCAAGCATTGTGGAAGCTTCATGAACAGGAAATCAAATTGGGAGTGGCTACAAGCCGCTGCCATAGTGAAATGAAAAATGCGCCCTCATTTTTTCGCACCTTTCCTTTTTCTGCCATCGTAAGTGACGGCGGGGCATTGGTGATGGAAAACAATGAGATTGTCAAGGCAGAATGGGTCCCATCGGATGTGGTACAAGCGTTTGTGGATTATGCCCAAAGGCATCATAAGACCATGCGCTACAGTACGGTTGATGGAAATTATTTTATGGATATGCCTAGGCAACAGGAAAAGGATATGGCATTTTCATTATACTTGAATCTGCCAAAAGTAAAGCCGTATGCGCATGATAACATATTGAATCTATTGATTCATGTGGGCAATGAAACAGAATGTGATGCATTGTATGTGCAATTCAAAGACCGTGCGGCTCTTGTCAATTATCATATGGCATTGGAATGTACGCCTAGTGATACCGATAAAAGTAAGGGCATTAAGACATTGGCTGATCGCTGGCAGTTGCCCATGGAGGAAATCATGTGCTTTGGCGATGGGGAAAACGATGTGAAGATGATTCAATCATGCGGTATCGGTGTCGCAATGGGCAATGGCTGTGATGCGGTGAAGGCAGCGGCTGATTTTGTGACCAAACGGATTGAGGATGATGGGGTTGCTTATGCCTTAACAGAATATGGATTAATTTAAACAATTTGTGCTTACAAATTGTTTTTTTTACCTAAAGTGTACGAATCAGCTGCATCATACATGCATATAGGATTTGCGTGATCGATAGGAAAGAGCACTACTTTATCTGCGGTTCTTGCACTTCTTTAAAAATGCTATATAATGGAAATGTCTTATCTTATCAAAAAAATCAATGATTATATTAAGATAAAGCAATTTTAAGATGAATAATTGAGAAAGGGGAATGACAATGAAATCACCGATAAAAACGATTGCCTTGATTGGATTGGGGGCGGTTGGAGTAAATTTTGCCTATGATATGCAAAAGCATTTAAAGAAGGGACAACTGCGTATTGTGGCCGATCGCAATCGATTGAGACGTTACCAAAAGGATGGAATTTATTATAATGATGAGCACTGTGATTTTACTTATGTGGCTGATGATGAAATGACATCTGCGGCGGATTTGGTTTTGTTTTGTGTAAAATCGTATTCACTCTTGGAGGCTATCGCTTCCATGAAACATCAAATTGACGATCATACGCTGGTGATGAGCGCTGTCAACGGCATCACGAGTGAGGATATTTTATCCGCGCACTTTCCCGATGCGACAATCATTCCTACCGTTGCCCAAGGGATGGATGCGACAAAGGAAGGAAATCATGTTTATGCGCAAAATATCGGCGAGCTGTGCTTTGGGGCCGGAGATCCTTCTCAACAGGAAGCGGTGGAACAGATCCATCAGTTTTTTCATGAAATTCAATTTCCTCACAGTGTGAAGGCGGATATCGTTCATCATCAATGGGGTAAGTTCATGTTAAACTGCGGTCTAAACCAGGTATGTGCCTTACATCATGGCACCTATGCGACCATTCAACAGGAAGGAGCGCCGCGTGAACAGATGTTAAAGGCGATGAAAGAGGTACAAAAATTAGCGCAATGTGCTGATATTTCATTGAGCGATGATGATGTGAAACGCTGGGCAGCCATGTGTGATCCGCTGAATCCAGAGGGAATGCCCAGTATGGCACAGGATGTAAAAGCTCAGCGGCCCATGGAGACGGATTTGTTCAGCGGTGAGGTTTGCCGAATGGCGATTCAATATGGCATATCTTGTCCTATCAATGCTGATCTGTATCACCAGCTGATGGCAATGGAACTGAAGGAAAAAACGCTGGATGACTTCTCCTATCAGCTAGGTGTAATGGATGCTTTTTGTGAAATGGTTCACGCTCATGTAAAGCCGTTGGCATTATCACATCCCTTTGATTGCGTTGAAACGATGAAGCAATATCTGCCCTATGCGCAACAGCTGTCCGTACAATATGGCATTGGTTGTTTTGCGGAGCGTCAGTCTTTTATCAGCGATTTATTTCCCAAATCGCTCAATGAAGGCAAATGTAACATCATTTTCTATCGCGATATAAGTGTATATCATCGCTATTGGGCTTTAAAGCAACAAAAGGAAGAGCTGGTTTTTAAGCATCGCTATCAAGGGGAAGCACGCATTCAGCTGGCTTATGCCTATGGTGCATTATTGGGCTATGACAAGGAATCCTGTGCAGCAAAAATATCACATAATCACGATAAGGAAGATTAAAACAAAAGGCATGAACGGATGGCGTCAATGACAGCGGATTCATTGTATTTTCGTATAAATATGGTAAAATAATAGCAGAAAAATTGGAAGGGAACGTTCAGCCATAATGAAAAAAAGAAGAATGAGTATTCAAATTAAGCTCGTTTTATTGATATTAGCGTCAATGGCTGCACTAGTCATGGATTGTTTCGCTGTGATGCGGTTGAATCAAGGGGTGCAGGATAAGATTTCCGCTACCTATGCTTACCAGCAGTATGATGCGGTGGTACGGGTCATGCGCCATATGAAATCAGTCTATGAGGGGGCAGCGGTCAAGGATCGCGATGCGGATCGTATATTCACAGCGTATATTCAGGAAGAAAAAAGTACGGTGGACGGATATTGGTTTTTATATCGTGAGGATCAAATCTTGTTTGAACAGGATGCGATGCAGACGGGAATGCTGGAAGATAAATCGCTTCAGGAAGCCATTAGTCATTGGAAAAACAATGGCGGGAAAGAGCTGGAACAGGCGGAACGCTTATTTCGCGGTGAAATTCGTACTGCGACCTTTTCCAAAGCCAGCAATCGTGACGCGGAAATCGTCAGTGCCATTCCCTATGAAATCAATGGCACAACCTATATTATCGGATATGCCGCAAAAGTCGATCAGATATATGACTTGAGTGGCTATAGTACGTATCGTTTGCGCTTATATTTAAGCAGCGCGATCATTGCGGCGATCATCGTTTTAATTGCCTTGGTTATTTATCGCTTATTGCGTACTCAGCAGCGCTTTAAAGAACGGCAGGAGGATCTTCAGCGCAACTATCGCGCGGGATTGGCTCGATTGGATCAGGAATTGAAGGAGCGCCGCCGTCAAGTTAAGGACTATCAGTTAATGGATGCATTATCGCTGTTTTATAATCGTGAATACTTTTACACGCTGCTATTAAACATGAAGCGTCAAGGCTTGAAATCACTGGGAATGATTGTGATTGAAATAGAGGACCTTCATGATTATATTGATTCCTATGGCATGGAATTTGAACAGGAAGCTTTCACACAGATTCGTGATTGTCTTCAGGCATGTATGATGCAGGATTGCATCATTGCCCGCGTGAAGGAAAACCGGATTGTGATTACTGTGATCTCCAATGATTACAAGGCAATGTTTGAGGAATGTAGTACGCTGGAACAATCACTTCAAGGATTATCACTGCCGATCGCTATGAAGGTGTATTCGGTTACGCAAATGCCCAATGAGAATGCGATGCAAATGTATCAGCGTGTCAATAAAATTATCTCCGTTCAAGCTTAAATGCAATCAGAAATCATTATTATGGTTTCTGATTTTTTTCATCATCATCCGATGATTAATGGCATGAAATATGATACAATGAATGCAAGCGCTAACTTTATGACATAAAACATACAAAACGGAGGATGCTATGAAATCAATAAAAGAGCTCTTGCACTTTGATCAAACACCGAATCTTAACGAATTATATCAGAAAATCATTGCGGTGACTCAACAAAAATTAACAGCGTTAAAGCCGATCAGCTCAGAGCGAAAGGTATATTATATTTCATCGGAATTTTTAATGGGAAAGATGCTGGGCAGCCATTTGCGGCAGTTGGATGTTTATGATGAGGTAAAAGAAATCGTAACGCATTATGGTTATACCATGCAGGATGTATTGGACTGTGAAGTAGAACCGGCCCTTGGCAATGGTGGATTGGGGCGCCTGGCAGCCTGTTATTTAGATAGCTGTGCTGCGCAGGGAATTGCCATGGAGGGCATTTCGTTGCGTTATCATTTTGGTTTGTTTCGCCAGGTGTTTCAAGCACGCAAACAAATGGAACAGCCGGATCGCTGGCTGGATCGGGATGTTTGGGTGCACAAGAGCGATGTCAGCTATCCGATTTCCTTTGCAAATACTTGTGTGACAGCGCAAATGTATGAAATGTGTATACCGGGCAGTGATGGAAAAAAGACGGCGCTGCATCTGTTTGATTTAGAGGGGTTGGATGAAGCGTTGGTGGAAACAAGCGGTATTGGCTTTAATCAACGCGATATTGTGCATAATCTGACGCTCTTTCTCTATCCTGATGACAGCAGCGAGGATGGTCGTTATTTGCGCCTTTACCAGCAGTATTTCATGGTTTCCGCAGCCGCACAATATATCATTGATACTTACAAGCAAACCCATAAGGATTTGTATCACATGGCAGATCACATTGTGATCCAAATCAACGATACCCATCCCTCACTCATCATTCCCGAATGCATCAGATTACTAATGCAAGAGGGCATAAGAATGAAGGAGGCTATCGATATCGTATCTTCCATGTGCGCCTATACGAATCATACGATATTGGCAGAAGCACTGGAAACATGGCCGCTTGCTTATATCCAGCGGGTAGCGCCGCAGCTTGTAAACATCATCCAGGCATTGGATGCGATTGTCACTGCCCAAGGTAAACCGCAAGCTACTCGGATTATTGATTCCCGTAATCACGTACATATGGCGCACATGGATATTCATTATGGCTTTTCGGTGAATGGTGTTGCCGCTTTACATACTGAAATTTTAAAGCGCAGCGAGCTGAGGGATTTTTATCAGCTGTATCCGCAGAAATTTCATAATGTGACAAACGGTATATCGTTTCGCCGTTTCTTATATGGCTGTAATCCCGAATTGACAGCGTGGATCGAACAAAAGATTGGGACCGGCTTTTATGAAAACAGTGCGGAATTAAAAAAGCTTAACGCATATCTTGATGATGAAGAATCATTAAGGCAGCTGCTAGCGATTAAGCAAATCAAAAAGAAACAGTTTGTTCAGATGATAAAGCAAGCACAGGGAATGGATCTTTGTGAAAATGCCGTTTTCGATGTGCAGATTAAACGGCTTCATGAATACAAGCGCCAGCAGATGAATGCGCTGTATATCATTCATCAGTATTTGGATATACAGGATGGCAAAAAGCCACTTCGTCCGATTGTTTATCTGTTTGGCGCTAAGGCAGCTCCTGCTTATACGATTGCTAAGGATATTATTCATCTCTTATTATGTCTACAGGATGTGATTCATGATGATCCGATCGCATCAAAATATATTCAAATTTGTTTCGTTGAAAATTATAACGTAACATTGGGTGAGTGGATGATTCCGGCAGCGGATCTTTCCGAACAGATTTCATTGGCCTCCAAGGAAGCCAGCGGTACCGGCAATATGAAGCTTATGGCAAACGGTGCGGTCACCATCGGTACTTTGGATGGCGCAAATGTGGAGATTGCCGATGCGGTGGGAAAAGACGCGGTCTATATATTTGGAGAATCCAGTGAACAAGTCATCATGCACTATCAAAATCATGATTATTGTGCCAAGGATTACTATGATGAAGACCGATGGATTCAAGAAGCAGTGGACTTTATCATTAGTGATGTGATGATGCGCTATGGCGACGAGTCTTGCTTAAAGCGGCTTCATCATGAAATATTGTCCAAGGACTGGTTTATGACTTTGCTGGATGTAAAATCGTATCGCTTATGCAAGGATCAGGCATTGCGTGATTATGAAGAACGTATGGAATGGGCAAGAAAGATGTTGAAAAACATTGCGAATTGTTCCTACTTCAATGCGGATCGCGCTGTGAAGGATTATTGTAAAAATATTTGGAAAATAAAGGAGGGAAAGTAATCATGGAACGAAAGAGTGGCATCTTATTAGCACTATCATCGCTGCCGGGCAATCAAGGGATCGGCGACATGGGGAAAAGCGCGTATACGTTCGTAGATTTATTAGCGAAAAACGGGATCAAAATTTGGCAATTGTTGCCTTTGCATCCGCTCGGTTATGGCAATTCTCCTTATCAGCCATACTCCACTTATGCCGGTGAGGAGTTATATATCAATATTGATCAGCTGGCTGAATGGGGCTTGTTAAAGATGAGCTCGATCCGCAATTTCCGCAAATTCAAGGAAACGGTAAGCTATCAAGAGGTAAGAGAATTTAAAGAACCGTATTTGCGCAAGGCATATCGTTATTTCAAAAAATATCCGGCCCTCTTTCAAGCGGATTATGAGCAGTTTTGTGAAACAAGCGCGTGGTTGGAAACCTATGCGATGTTTCGTGCGTTGAAAAAGCAGAATCAGGAACGATGCTGGGTGGAATGGAGCGAGAAAGACAAAAATTGGATTAAAACAAGAGAGGTTCGCAAGGATTTAGCAGATGAGGCGGCGTATCACAAGTTCCTGCAATTCGTGTTTTATAAGCAGTGGACTGCACTTAAGCGCTATGCCAATCACAAGAATGTTCAGGTGATGGGCGATATGCCGATCTATGTTGGTCTGGATTCCGCCGATGTATGGGAAAACCGCCATGATTTCTGTCTGGATGCACATGGAAATCCCACCAGTGTTGCCGGTGTACCACCTGATTATTTCTCACCGTATGGTCAGCGATGGGGCAATCCGATATATCAGTGGAACCGCTTAAAAAAGGATCGTTATGATTTCTGGGTTCGTCGTTTATCATGGGCTAAGCAACAGTTTGACATGATCCGCATTGATCATTTTCGGGCATTTGATACGTATTGGAAAATCCCGGCAAGCTGTGAAACAGCGGTCGAGGGAGAATGGGTGGAAGGCCCGGCTTACGATTTCTTTAACCGCATTTTCCGTGTGATGCCGGATATTCAAATCGTCGCGGAGGATCTTGGCGATCTGCGTGAGGAGGTTCATCAGCTGCGTGATCATTATCAGCTGTTAGGAATGCGCGTATTGCAGTTTGAAATGGAGCCGAAGCGGTTAAAAAAGGGATTGCCGGAACATGTCATAGTCTATAGCGGAACGCACGATAACATGACAAGTGAATCATGGTATGAAGAACAGTCAAAAAATAAAAAAATCGCATTGCGGCGCTTTTTCCATAACCGTGACTATAACGAACGTCATTTTCATGATCTGTTAAATCATTTTGCGCTGAACAGTGAGGCTGTGCTTGCAATTTTACCGATGCAGGATGTACTAGGCTTACATGATACAGGCAGAATGAATACGCCTGCGACAATCGGATCGCCGAACTGGGAATGGAAATTAAAGAATTTCAAGGATGTGGAAAAGGAATTGGCAAGACTTGCCGTATGGATTCAGGAAAGCAATCGGTAAGTAATTTTTTCTTGCATTTCCTTACACTTATCGCTATACTATTGCATAGTAAAAGAACAGGAGGCAAAGTATGCTGCGAAATATCGTAGGCGGAATCGCCGTAGGCATTGCCAACATTATTCCCGGGGTGAGCGGAGGAACAATGATGGTGATTTTGGGAATTTTTCAACCGATGATGGATGCGATTTCGGGCGTGTTTAAACCGCATAACCCGCGCCGTAAGGAACAGTTATTGTTTTTAATCCAAGTGCTGATTGGTGCGGCAATCGGCTTAATTGGTTTTGCCAAGCTGTTAAATATTTTGTTTGAACGCTTTCCCACGCAGACGATCTATTGGTTTATCGGTTTGGTTGTATTCAGTATTCCGCTATTTTTAAAATCGGAGGTAAAGGATGGAAAGATTCAGCCGCTGTGGGTTGTGATCGGTATGGCGATCATTTTCGGTATTCATTATCTCAGTCCCGCTTCGTCGTCAGCCGACTTGAATCCTACGTTTCCTGCATTATCATTAATTCATTGTATCACTATGGTGGCTGCCGGTTTCATCAGCGGCTTTACAATGCTGTTACCGGGTGTTAGCGGATCAATGGTGCTGCTGATATTCGGTCAATATTATTTGTTTAAATCGTATGTCGCTGCTGTAACGACCTTTGCTTGGGATGTACTCGTATCCCTAGGCTTTATTGCCATCGGTGTGGCTTTGGGAATTATCGCTTCCGCGGTAATCACCAATTTGGCGTTGAAGAAAAATCGCCTTGCGACGCTGAGTCTGATATTGGGCTTGGTTATCGCGTCAAGTCTGGTATTGATTCCTTTTGATGCTCAGTACGACATGATGACGATTATCACAAGCGTCTTGGCAATACTGTTAGGCTATGTCGTTGTGGCCGGTCTAAACAAACTGGCATAAAAAAACAGGGAAACCCTGTTTTTTTTGATTATAAGATTTCGTTAACGCTGTCCTGAATAATCTTTTTCAGCGTATCACAGCTTTGATCAAATTTGCTTTGATCAACACCGGTTAACGGAAGCTTGATGATTTCTTTGATGCCCTGTGCGCTGACAATAGCCGGAACACCAATGTACAAATCCTCTTGTCCATACTCACCGCTTTGATATGCCGAAACGGTTAAGATGATGTTTTCATCCTTAATGATGGCATGTACAAGGTGGTTCAAGGACAAGCCAATACCATAATAGGTTGCTCTCTTTCTTTGGATAATCTCATAAGCAGCTTGTTGCACCTGCTTGTAAATATCCAACAGATCGCTTAATTCCTTATTGCGTTCTTCCAAGAACTCCAATAACAGCTTACATCCTACATAGCAGTTAGTCCATGGAACGAAACTGGAATCACCGTGTTCACCCATGATGTACGCGTGAATGTTCTTGGTGGAAACATCTAAATACTCACTCATTAAGTAACGTAAGCGTGCCGTGTCAAGCATTGTACCCGTACCGATGACTTTTTCCTTCGGTAATCCACTTACTTTCCAGGCCACATAGCTCATAATGTCAACGGGGTTGCTGGCAACGATAAGAATACCTTGGAAACCGCTGGCTTTAATTTGTTCGGCAATGCCCTTCATGATTTTGGCATTGACCATTGTTAACTCCAATCGCGTCTGATTGGGCTTCTGTGCAGCACCTGCCGTCACGACCACAATATCCGCATCTTTGCAGTCATCATAGTTTCCGGCCTTGATTTTCATTTTACTAGGCGCATAAGGAAGGCCATGAGCCAAGTCCATTTCTTCGCCGACGGTTTTTTCATAATCAATGTCGACAAGCACGAGTTCATCAATACCGGGCGTTGTTAACAGCGTATAAGCAAAGCTCATTCCGACAAAGCCGGTACCCACCAAAACGAGTTTTCGTTTTTCCAATGTTTGATTCATAATCATACCTCCTTCTTTTTCCTTAAGTATACCACATTTAGCTATTGAAATACATGATAATACCAAAATTTGGATTATAAAATTGCCGATTTAGTTCATGCATTATCGTGATGTTTCTTTTAAGATTTCGTTTTTGTTAAACAAATTTTAATTACTGTGCTGTAAAGTGAATGAAGAGCAGAGTAGATGCAATAGAGAGAGTGAATTGATTGAATTAAAGTGTAAATTAGATGAGCTAAAAGATTTCATTGAGTATAGAGGACAAAAAAGTGGTGGTTACTATATTAAAAATCAATTTTAAAGCTGTATTATAGTTATAATTGTTATTCAGGTAATGGGGATGATCTTATTGAGATTTTGGTTTGTAACACCGATTTTTTCTTCATAAAAACCACACGTTGCTTTGTACGTGTGGTTGATTGTTATTGGGCTGCCGGTGCTTCTTTTAAGGTAGCGCTGAGGGTGACCTGCTTATGATCGCGTTCAACGACAATTTTGATTGTATCTCCGACCTTTTTACTGTCAATGACTTTGGCAAGTTCCGCAGCTGAGCTGATTTCTGTACCATCAACGGATACGATGCGATCCTTTACCTGCATCCCCGCCGCAGCGGCGGCAGAATTTTCGCTAACCTTGGCGACATAAACACCGAATTCACTCACCCCGGATTGGAATGCGGAAATTTCATCGGTGATGTCTACCATGGATACGCCCAACTGCGGTCGTCCCGTCACATAGCCATTGGCAATCAGGGATTCAATGACATCTTTCGCCGTATCAATCGGAATGGCAAAGCCCAGACCCTCCACTGACGTACCGGAGGATTTGGCATTGACAATACCGATGAGTTCCCCCTCCGTATTAAACAAGCCGCCGCCGCTGTTGCCTTTGTTTATGGCGGTATCGGTCTGTAAAAGTGTCATTGTTTTTCCATCAATGGTGATTTCACGATCGAGTGCGGAAATAATGCCGCGGGTCACTGTGCCACCTAGTTCACCCAAGGGATTGCCAATCGCAATCGCCTCATCACCAACGCTCAATTTGGACGAATGACCGAAGATCGCCGGGGTGAAGCTATCGCCGCTAATCTTAATGACCGCCAGATCGGTCTTTTCGTCTTTTCCAATAAGCTTGGCATCATATTCTTTGCCATCCTTGGTGCGGACGGTGATTTTATTGGCTCCGTCCACGACATGATGGTTGGTTACGATATAGCCATCTTTGGTAATCACTACGCCGCTGCCGGCACCGGTGGTTACCATCTGCTGGAAATAAGTATCGGTTGCGGCAGATTCCGTAGTGATTTCCACAACACTTTGTTCGGTATTGGTGACAACATCCTTTACTGACATATTGGTAACGCTGTTGCCCTCTTTATCGACCTGCTCAACGCTTTGATAAATGACAGCGGTTTGATGATCACGAAAAGCATCAGCCAAATACGAACCGCCAAAGCCGCCGATACCGCCAAGCAATAAGGAAGCACCAAGCAACAGCGCTCTATGCGTCCGCTGCGGTGGGGTAGGTTTTTCTTTTTCATATTTAGCCTCTTGTTGCGTGACAGTATCGTTTTGTTGAGGAGCACTTTCATTGTCTGCCATCATTTCCGGCTTCATTACCGGTGGGTTTTGTAACTCGCTATTATTTTGATTCCATTCATTGGGAACTTGATTTTCCATTGTGAATCCTCCTTTTTTGAATCGCTATTATTATAATTTTCATTTGTGGAATAAATCATCCTTTGAATGTGTGAAATATTCAAAAAGTTGTGCCTTTAAGCCTTATAATATGTGAAAAATATCAAAGTGTGAAAGTGATCCGAAAGAAATGTGAAAAACATGTGAAAAGCATTTTTCTGGCAATGCGTACCGGTTTGGCTTTTTTATGTCCAGATGGCGCTTTTTCATGGTATAATGATAACGACTTGATCCAACAGGAGGACATATGAAAGTTAACGATATGATCTATGTGACCGGTCATAAGCATCCGGATACCGATTCGATTGCGTCGGCGATTGCTTATGCAGAGCTAAAAACCCGTCAAGGTGTGGCGGCTATGCCGTGTCGCTTGGGAAAATGCAATGAAGAAACGAAGTATCTGTTGAAGCGATTTCATTTTGAAGAGCCGATGCTATTTGAAGATGCCAGGGCTACTCTTCAAGAAATCAATATGGATGAACCGCTGACGGTATCCATGAATGCGACGATGTATGAAACTTTGCAGGCGATGGATGAAACGGGCAAGCGATCCCTGGGTGTTGTCAATGAGAAGCAACAGCTGCTCGGCATGGTGACAAAATCGGATCTGGCGACAATCGGCTTAGGTGATACGGCGCTGTCAATTCGTCTGTTAAAGGAAACATCGGCTTATAATATTGCCAAGACGATTAATGGAAAGCTCGTTTACGATGATGAACAGATGCATTTTAACGGTAAGGTGAGTATCATTGCGATTGCAGAAACTCGTTTAAAAAATTATGAGCTGGCGGATCGTTTGGTGATTGTTGGCAACGATACCGATGCGCAGCTGGCAGCGATTCGCAAGGGTGCCGGCGTGTTGATTATCGTATGGGCTGACAGTGTGGAACAGGAAGTGATCGAGCAGGCGCAGCGGGCGCATTGTCCGATTATCATCTCGGGCCATGGTACGATGAACACCTCTCGTTATTTGTTCTTTGCCCCACCGGTGCGCTTGATCATGCAGAAGGATTTGATTACCTTCAACGTAAATGATTTTGTCCAGGACGCTGAAAAAAAGATGATGAAGACGCGTTATCGCAGTTATCCGGTAGTGGACGATGAAAACCGCTTATTCGGCTATGTATCTCGCTATCATATTTTAAATAGTCATAATAAACAAGTGATCCTTGTGGACCATAATGAATATTCACAATCGGTGAAAGGAATTGAAGATGCTGAATTGCTGGAAGTGATTGATCATCACCGCATCGGCGATATTTTCACAAGCCGACCGATTTCCTTTCGCAATGAAATTATCGGCAGTACCGCTACTATTATCACTTCCATTTACATGGAAAGTCAAATGAAAATCTCCAAGGATTTGGCAGGCTTGTTATTGGGAGCGATACTATCCGATACACTGAAATTCAAATCTCCGACTTCTACCGGCAAGGATCAGGGAATGGCACAGGCGCTGGCCAAAATTGCCGGTGTAGAAATAGACACCTTTGCGAAAGAGCTGTTTATGGTTTCATCCAATATACGCGGTAAAACGATGCGGGAACTGATCAGTAAGGATATTAAAAAATTTGAAATTGAGGATCACCCGGTGATGATAGCTCAGATCATCGCCTCATCACTGGATGAGGTAGATGAAATTGCAGCGGATATGCAGAAGGAAATGAACGCGTATGTCAAGGAGCGCCATTTACATTTGCTGGTGGTGGCGTTCACCAGTCTGCTGGAGAATGGATCGCTGTTTTTCGGCGCCGGAGATTTAGCAGCTGTAGTAGGGGAAGCTTTCCCCAATCATGCGGGTGAAGAACACAGTCTTCAAGAGGATATTTTATCACGCAAAAATCAGATCGTTCCGATGCTAACCAGAGCGATCATCAATCATTGATCGATGTAATGATATAAGGCTTTCATGTTTGGATGAAAGTCTTTTTTTGACGTTATAAATGCAATTCTCTACCAGCTTTTCTGATACTCTAAGGATGTGGGTGTTGTTGCAGCGTATGGATATAATAGTGAATAACATTGGCAAAGCTGCTTTCGACAATGAGTTTCATTTTATAAATGAGCGGTGCCGGATCCTCTTTCATGCCTTTACGAACCCACTCTAAAACGGTTCCGACGAAAGCATATTTATAAAAATCAGTTAGAAAGGCAATGTCAGCTTCGTGAATCTTAAGGCCGTTACAGTGCTGCTTGATAATGTGATAAAGCGGGCGGTATGCTTCCCGATATAGGAAGTTTTCCAAATGTTCACGAGACAGAGAATGATATGTCGCAATGACAAATTCCTTTTCTTCTAATGCATAATCAAATATTTGCCGCAGTGCATCTTCCCAAGTATGAACAATTGTTTTTTCATCCAATATCTGATATTCTGCACTCGTATAAATCCATTCAATAAGATCATATATATCCTGAAAATGATAGTAGAATGTTTGACGATTCACACCGCATCCCTCACAAATATCTTTGATGGTAATCTTGTCTAGCGGCTTTTCTTTTAAGCGTTGCTTTAAGGATAAGGCAAGTGCCCGTTTTGTGGTGATATGTGGCATGATAAAAACTCCTTTCTTCCTTTACTATGCTTCATTATAGTACAAAAAATAGGAGCGAACAAGCGATTTAACTATTCCAAATCTTACAATGATGTTACATACGTTTATTAGCGATGGAAGAGGGGATTAAATGGTTGATTGAAGGCGAGATTCATCTAAAGAAGGGAATGAAATAGATACGGTAGCGGTGTTTGACGAAGCATATGAATTCCTGCTTTCTGCCTGTTGTGATTATTTCCAATCTATGTACTCGTTAAGGACAAAATTGTCTTCAAAAATCAATTTGGATGAAATTGTAAAAAGTATAACATATGTATGAAAAATAATAATTGTAATAAATATCTTGACATTTTTATGTATACTCTGTAATATGGAATTAGTAATGAGGTGTACTTATGAGAACTTACAGCGATGAAGAATTGGTAAAAAGGGTATTACAAGGCGATGAAGGCGCCTTTAGCGAATTATACGAGCGCTATCATAAGCGGCTCGAATTTGTCGCGTATCGTTTGTGCACAAACAGTGAGGATGCCAAGGATGCGGTTCAACAGACATTTCTGCAGGTTCATACATCATTGCATACGTTGAGAGAACCGAAGCGTTTTTATCATTGGTGCTGTAAAATCATTCACGGTAAGTGCACGGATATGTTTCGCAAGAACCGCGATGTTTTTTTGGATGTGGATCACAGTCCCTTGGTGAACACCATGGTGGAAGAGCGCGAAGATTTTTTACCGCAAAAGCAAATGCATTTTACCAGTGATCGCGAGGTTTTGTTAGGTATGCTGGATGAATTGCCGTTATCGCAGCGTCAAGTGATCATGCTGGTTTATTTTGATCAGTTGAGTATGCAGGACTGTGCCACGATTTTAAATGTACCCGAAGGAACGGTGAAAAGCAGATTATTTACCGCCAAGAAAGCATTGCGGGAAATGATTCGCGATTATAACGAGACCAATGAAACACCGTTAAACTTTAAGGCTACAACCTTAGAGGCTGTCATCGGTACAATCCTTTTAAAGGAATTTGGTGCATTTCAAAATAACATGTTGCCTAATGTTTCAATGAATAAACAGCGTTTTTCCGCTCATGGCAAAGGATTGACTGCCTTTGCGATCGCCGCTACGGTTGTGATAGCAGGAGTGGGATACTACTTTCACAAGGAAACACCCACAACAGCACAAGCGCCATTGCAGTACCAAGGACGCGATATTCATAATTCTCATGAAGCCTATTTTATCTTACGAAATTGGGCGGTCAACGAAAAGCAGATGCAAAAGCGCAATCCGGATGAAGTAGCGGAAATTCGTGTCTTATATGAATATTTAAAGCAAAATCAGGATGCCTATTATGCTATTTTACAGCAGGATGGCTGGTGTGAAGATTTTGAAGCGATTGCTTATTAAGAAATAAGAATAACAGACATTAAGAATGTTTCAATAAATAATCATTTCACGATTATTCCTTTTATCATACCCAAAAGGATGAGCATTTATTTTCATAACATTTTAACAAAATAAAAAAAATCGCTTAATTCAACTAGAGAGTACCTAGTCATTCAAAGACTGCTTAACCAGTGGATAAATGAGTTTGTTAAAAATGTACTGATTATGCTGTGTTTTACCATGTAGGTATTCTTTGGTTGAATTAAGCCAAAAAAATTAAAAATTTTATAAATCTTTATGAACTTTCTGTCATTCGTTTACGACTAGTTTGCGCAAGGGTGTATTTTTGTTATCGTGAAAGGACGTGCTGTTATGTGGAAGAAGTTTCTTATATGTATGTTTGCGTTGGTGGGGACTTTTTCTGTGGGATATGCTTATTATGATTATCAGATAAATGCGGCAGGGACATCTTATCATGTTCCTGCTAATGCGACAGTGAAACTGGGTGAAAAAGGAATCTATCCAAATGGTACATCCGGTAGTATGAACAAAGGCGATAAAGTTTATGTTGGGACAGACACAGCTGCCGGTGATCCGATGTCTTTTATCTTGTTGGTAAATGAAACTTATAATACGTATCAGCCACAAGTGAATGGCGGTGTCTATTCATTGGATCTCAGTGTCCCCAATGTGACAGGTTGGTTTGCGATGGGAAATGAGGCATATTCACACCCATCATTCTTTTCCGCTTTTCCACCAGTAGTATTAAAGAAGGGTGGTTCTTTCAATTATTATGTACCTGAAAATTATCTCACTACACTTTCCTTATCCAATGCAGCAGCGGAGTTAAACGCTGTGAATGCTGCAAAAACAAGTAAAACAGATAAGATTATGTTAAGTAGAAATCTTGATTATTTACAGCGATTATATAATGTGAGGACATTGAATCAGGTGAAAGGATCCTGTTATGAAGAGAGTTTACATTTTGCTTATCTCAATCAGAAAAGTTTTTTTATTGGTGATATGTATACTTTATTGGATATTAGTGGAACTGAGCTTATAACCGGCATTACCGGTGGATATAATTTAGCGGGAAGAGATTTGAGCTTTTTTGAATCATATTATGATGCTCATTCAGAGTCTCCGAGAAATGTAAATACAGAATTATATACTTCTTGTTTTATGATGAATGGAGAAGTGGCTTCGAAACCAGATAAAGCACAATGTACCACATCTTCTTGTAATGTGGCAAAGGCATTACGACTAAGTGCCGAATTGGATATGACGAATGTCGTCTTTGCGACCGGTATGGGTACAGGAAGTAGTTTTAGTAAAGTGAAAAATTCCAATCCTACATTAGGCAGTTATTCAAATATTTATACAGCTACAAGTAATTATGACAAATTGAAATTACGTTTGTTAGATAATACTGGTAACCATGCGGTTACATTCAATAATATTAAACATGCAAATAGTAGTGTAATTACAGAGATAGCGAAGAACTCTACCGTTTATTTAGATGCAAATGCACAGGCAGGAACAAGTGGCGGGTATGTGAATACTGTATCAGCTTTGTTCTTTAAAGACAATAACCTTGCTTATTATATACCGGTCGCAACTGCGACAGGCAGTAGCCAATATGCATTAGATCTTACAGGACTTGATGTAGGTAAATATAAAGTGGCTTTGGTCAATGAGAGCTATAATGAAAATGATATGGGACCGGCTGATTGTTCCGCATTAACAAGTTTCAAAGAATTAGAAATCAAAGAGCCACTATCAAGCTTGACATTCACACCGCAAAGTAATCTAAAATTCGATGACAATGTCAATGTAGGAGATACCGTAGGTGTGATATCTTCAGTAAATGGTGCAGGAACTCCTGTTTATACGATCAATGAAGATCCTACTTATCCAGGTGAATATACCAATGTAACTTTAGCAAGTGATGGAAGAACAGTGGTAGTAAATGGAAATCCATTACACGCTGGTACTTATCATTTCAAAATACAATCAGTGGATGCCAATGGAGATCCGAATCCGGCTTTAGAAATAAACGCATCCTTTAACGTTGCGAAAGCAAATCTAACAGTTGCCTTTAATGATCCAGCACAAACAAAGAAGAGTATCGCTCAAGCAACATCAGGATGGAGTGAAACCGCAACGGCTACTCCAAATACAGGTACTAAGATTACCTACGCAAAAAGCGGAGGCAGTATAGGACTCATTAACTATGATCCAGTTACAGGAGCGATTGGCTATACAGGTGGTACAGGCTTTGGTAAGGTGACCTTAAAGGCAACTATTGATGATGATCCAAGTACCGGTGATGATAATTATAATCCAGCCAGTACAACCAAAG